>JAGQJZ010000038.1 GCA_020430445.1 Nitrospina sp. | reverse complement strand
TCCGTGCGCCGCGCTGATGTCTTCAATCCCATCGAGCAGGCCCGTCAGGTTTTGCTTGATGAAGGGGACGGAAACGCCGAACGGATAGGACCGCTCCTTGTTCGGATGGGGCACCACGGTAACGCCGCCGAGAGACCGCGTCCACCGGGCTGCGGTTTCGATATCGGGAATGCTGTGTTCGAAGTCCAGGAACCGTTTCCGGATATCCCGGGTGTTGTGCGGTTGCAGGTATTCCTCCGGGAAGACCATGAGGAGGTGGCCCTGCCGGGTGCTGGCCTCAATCGCGGGGTAGGCGGAGACCGGCGGCACGTCCTTCAGTTGCCAGCGCTCACAGCACAGCCGTCGCGCCTTGATGGATTCAAGAGCCGATTCGAGGGGGTACTTCCCCGCCATGAGGTGTTCCGTCAGGACCACAAAATCGAGCCCCAGAGCCGCCGCGCGGTGGAGGATGGCATCTACGCTGTAATATCCGTCCGAATAGACGGAGTGGCAGTGCAATTCCCCGATTTTATGATGGGGGTTTTGCGCCTTGTACGCCTTCAGGCCCGTGCGGATGCGGCTGTCGAGAAATCCCTTGCCGACCATGCCGGTGATCGGGGCCAGCACCTGTCCCTTGACCCGTTTTGGGAATGCCAGGGGCAGGGTGGAAACGCCGAGGGAAAGCCCGGCCAGTCTTTTCAGGAAGTCGCGTCGGTTCATGGTGAGGGCCTGTTGGTCAACCGCTCAATGCTACCACAAAAGGGGAGAGGCTACGAAAAGGCGTTGACCAGAAACAGGCTGATTCCCGGAAAATAGGTGATGAGCATGAGGCCGGCCAGCATCAGCCCCAAAAAGGGGAGGCTGGCTTTGTAGAGGGTGAGGACGGGCTCGTTGAAGCGGGAACTCGACAGGAACAGGTTGATCCCCACGGGAGGGGTCATGTAGCCGATTTCCAGGTTGGTCAGGAAAATGATCCCCAGGTGGACCATGTTGACGTCGAAGCTCTCGGCAATGGGGACGATCAGCGGCACCACCACGATGATGGCGGAGAATATGTCCATCAGGCATCCCACGATCAGCAGGAAGACGTTGAGGGCGATCAGGAAGGTGAGCTGGTCCTTGATGTAGTACCGCATCCCCTCCAGGATTTGCATGGGCACCTGTTCGTCCACCAGGTAGCTGGTGAACCCCAGAGCCGTGCCGAGGATGATCAGGATGGCGCCCACGAGCACCATGCTTTTTTTGATGATTGCGGGAATGTCGCGCCCCAGTTGGAGGTCGCGGTAGATAAAAACCTCGACCAGCAACACATACACGACGGTGACCGAAGCCGCCTCCGTTACCGTGATGAATCCTCCGTAAATGCCCCATAAAATCAGAAAGGGCAGGGGGATCTCCCAGCGGGCTTCCTTGATCGCGGCCCAGGCTTCCGCGCCGTCAAACGGGTTGATCGGGATTTTAAGCTTGATGCCGGTAAAAAAACTGTAAAGGAAAAAAATGAGGATGAGAAAAATCCCCGGCAGGATTCCCGCCAGGAACAACTGGTCGATATTCACCTGGGCGATCAGTCCGTAGAGAATGAGCGGAAGCGAAGGCGGGAAGAGCAGGCCGAGGCTTCCCGACGAGGTGATGAGCCCGAGAGTGAACGGCTTGGAGTACTGTTCCTTGATCAGCATGGGGTACATCAGGCCGCCCAGGGCGATGATGGTCACCCCGGATGCTCCGGTAAACGCGGTGAAAAAACCGCAGGCCACGAGCGCCACCAGCGGCGTGCCCCCCGGCAACGCGCCGAGGAAGGCCTTGGTCAGGCGCGTCAAACGCTTCGGCGTGCCGCTTTCCGCCATGAGGAAGCCGGCAAACGTGAACAGGGGAATGGCGACGAGCGTGGGCTGGCTGGTCACCCGGTACAGTTCGATGAACACCGCCGCACTGTCGATCTCCGCGAAAAAAAACAGGACCAGGGCGAGCCCGCCGATGATGGCGTAGAGGGGAGTCCCCAGAAGGGCGAGCGCGATGAGTCCGCCGACAATGGCCCAGGTCATGCGCCGCTCCCTTTATCCATGAGACAGCAAATCGCGCCGAGTAGAAACCGGAAGGCGATGACCACGAGGCTGTATGGCAGGATGACTTGAAACCACCAGGTCGGGATATTTTCGAACAGGGTGGAGCCGCCTTCCTGCTCGAACAGGACAAAGCTCCAGGACGCCCGGGCCAGGAACAGGCTGATCACTCCCGCCGCCAGGCAGGAAGCGGTTTTCAGCCATCGCCGGGCCTTATCGGAAACCAGATGCGGGATGAAGTCGATGGAAAGGTGGCGGTGTTCCCGGGCGGCGAGGGAGGCGCCGATGAACCCCACCCACAGCACCAGTTGGCGCGCCAGCGTGTCGGCCCAGAGCAGGCCCTCGTTGAAAAAGTTGCGGAGGACGACCTGGCCGAAGGAGATCAGAATCAGGGTTGAAAGGAGTAGGACGAGGGCGGCAAATTCGATCCGGGCAAGGAGACTGTCGAGACGTTTTAAAATTCCCATATGACGTTCCCGGCACCAGTGGAAACCTGCAAGTCCGTGGACGGGAACCGTTGCAAGATTCCCTTTTTCCCAAGACTTTAAGCTAATATAATAACATTTTTAGGTAACCTCCAATAATTGGATAATGTTCATTCCGGCGGCCCGCCGCTCTGAAAAAAAACAGGTTTGTTGGCGGTGGGCGGCGATTTCGAGAGGGCCCTTATGGGTTGATGCCGGAACAGGATCAGAGGCTTTTAGCGTTTTGAACAAGTGGCGTGACATTGTGTGTCTGGGATTTGTTTTCGGCCTGTGTCTTCTGGTGGCCGGAAACCCCGCCTTCTCCGATGACATTCCGGACATGGTGTTTTTCCCGGAGGGTGAATTCATGATGGGAAGCCCGGAGGACGAGGGGCTTCGCGATGAGCACCCGCGGCACCCGGTTTACCTGGACGCATTTTATCTCGACAAATTTGAAGCGACCGGAAAGGACTTTCTGGAGTTTCTCCAGAGCAATCCCAGGGAGCATCCCACCATCACAGGTTGGTATGGGCGGGAGCCGCGCCCGGACATGATGAACCGTCCGGTGATTGGGTTGACCTGGAAGCGTTGCAAGAAATACTGTGAATGGAGAGGTAAAAGGATGCCGACCGAGGCGGAGTGGGAACGGGCCGCCTCCGGGCTGGAAGGCAGGCTTTTCCCGTGGGGCAGGGAACTGCCGGATGAAACCCGGGCCAATTTCAACCGCTGTTGTTTCATCAACAAGGGGCAGGTGTTGGAAGACGCCGATTCGCTGCCTTTGGGCCGCACCCCGGAAGGGATTTTTCACATGGCGGGAAACATTGCCGAATGGGTCCATGATTGGTATGATCCCACTTACTATCGGAATAGTGCTTACCGGAATCCCCAGGGGCCCGGCTCCGGCCGTTATCATGTGATCCGGGGCGGGGCCTGGAACAGCCTGCCGGACTACCTCCGTTCAAAACGCCGTTACGGCAACAACGATGGACAGGATTTTTACGGGATCGGTTGCCGGTGCGCCAGGTCGATGAAAGGCGTGCCGGAAGAACCCGCAACCCCAAGCAAACCGTGATTGGAATTTAATGGACAATATCGACGCGCAAATCGACGAGCTTCAGCGGGATAAACTGATTTCATTGATTCAGGAAAACCAGGTGCGGATCGGTAAATACAATATCCGCTACACCCGTGGAAATAAAAAGAACACCATGGAGCATTGGGACAAGTGTCTGGAATCCTATGAGCGCCTGCTGAAAAGTATTCCCAAGGACCTGCTCAAAATGGAACGCGAGGTGAGGACGAAGTTTGTCGCCGACTTCCCTTCCCAGAGGGAAACCCGCCTGCTGAGCACCCTCAATACGGAAATCGAAGTCCTGATCCAGAAGTCGGAAAATCTTTACGCCGATGAATTTCGCAAGTTCGGCGCGGCAGAGGAGTTCTCCAGCCGCATTGCCAAGGTGCGGTTGAAATGTCAGGAACTGATGGAGACCGGCCTGGAAAAATGCCGGGAGTTGTCTTCCGGGCAAATCGAGGAATCCGGCCGGTTGCCGGTAAAGGAAATCTGTGCGTTGTACCAGATCACCGAGTCGCTGTTGCACGAGTTGAATCTGTTGACTCCCCTGCAGGATATCAGCATCCGCGCCAAACAAGCGGCAGAGAACTCCACGCTTGCGGAAGCGATCGCTCAGGTTCAGGACGGTATCCGGCAGATGTCCAGGACGTTGATTGACGAAGGTTCCGGTGAGATGCAGAGCGTGAAGGAACGCAAGGAAAGGAAGATGCAGGTCGCCCGCGAAACGCTGCTGTTCCGGGACGTTGTGATCAATATCCTGCCGCTGATCGACCAGTGCCTGCTGCCGTCGGAACAGAGGAACCGCGAGGTGATCGACAAATTGTGGGATCGCATCGACGGTTTTTTTGTGAACGGGAGAAAGGATTGGGAAGGAGAACGGACAAAGTTTAAGAGCGTGTATCAAGCCATCCTCGACTCGTGATGAAAGCGGCTCTCAGATGAATTTTTTTGTGATTAAAAAACCGGTTCTGATCCTTTTACTGATCCTGGGGCCTCTGCTTGGGGGGTGCTCCCTGGTCAAGCTGAACCTGACGCCGGGCGTCACGCCGTTTGAGGAAAAAGTGGTGAGCGGGGAAGGGGACCACAAGGTGCTGATGATTCCCATTGAGGGAGTCATTTCTAATATGAAGAAACGGTCCTTGATGGGCGGGCAGTACGATGTCGGGATGGTTGAAAAGGTCCGGGAAACCCTGATCAAGGCGGGCGAGGACCCCGGGATCAAGGCGTTGGTGTTGAAGATCAACAGTCCCGGCGGAACGGTCACCTCAAGCGACATCATCTATCATGAGATCCGGAAGTTCCGGGAAGAGAAGAAAATCCCGGTATACGCCTGGGTTGTCGATATGGCGGCCTCCGGGGGGTACTATATTTCACTGGCCGCTGATAAAATAATTGCTCACCCGACCTCGATTACCGGAAGCATCGGGGTGATCACCGTCAAGGTCAACCTGAAGGGGTTGATGGACAAGGTCGGAGTCGATTGGGAAATCATCAAAAGCGGAGACAAAAAAGATTTCCTTTCGCCGTTCAGGGCCATAACGGACGAAGAACGCCAGTTGTTCCAGGAAACCATCGACGATTTTTATAATCGTTTTGTGAAGACCATTGCCGATAACCGCAAAGGCCTTGATGAAAGTGACGTGAGATCGCTTGCAGACGGCCGCGTCTTCACGTCGGCACAGGCCATTGAAAAAAAACTGATCGACCAGATCGCCTACCGGGATGAAGCGGAGGACTTGATTAAAAAGGATCTGGGTGTTGAAACAATCAAGGTGGTGACTTATATCCGCTCCGGTGAATACAAAAGCAACCTGTATTCCTCAATCCCGGAGACACCGGTGATCAACCTTGTGAACCTGAACCTGAATTTTATTCCCGAAAGCCCGGGCCCGCACTTTTTCTATCTCTGGTTGCCCTAGGCGCATGGAAACAGCATGGTCGTAGTCGAAAAATATTTGAAATGCCTCATTGTCGATGATGATGCAGACGACATCCTGATGGTTCGGGAGATGCTTGAGGAACACGGTAGTGAACTCGGCTTGATGGTGCATTCGGTTTCCTCCATCGATGATTTTTTTGTCCGTCTGTCCCAGGAATTGTTTGACCTCTACCTGCTGGATTATCGGATGGAGATCGGCAGTGGACTCGAACTCCTTAAGGTTTTGCGGCAGAAGTCGGAGGATGTCCCGGTGATCATGCTCACAGGGCAGGGGGATCAGGAGACAGTGGTCGAAGCATTGCGGCTGGGGGCCACCGACTATGTGAATAAGAACAGGTTGAATCCTGAAGGGCTGGTCCATTCCATCGAACGGGCCTGCCGCTTGTATTCAGAAGCCAGGGAAAAAAAGGAACTGGCCCGTCAACTCACTCTGCAGAGTGAAATGCTGACGGGGCTTTCGGAAGCGGTCTCCAGCCTTCTCAGGGCGCCGGGTCATCGTGGGGGGATTCAAAACGCGATCGAGACCATGGGAAAAGCCTGTGGCGCCGATGGCGCGATACTGATTCTGCATGATTCCAGAAAAACGGGTGAAAGCGGCGAATGGGAGATCGATTCGCTCTGGAACTCGACGGAAGGCGGGATTACGTTTGACCAGGCCAAGGCGTTGATTTCCACAGCCTCCAACCGGTCTGAAACCCTCCGGATTCTCGAGAGGTTCTGGAGCGGTGATCTGATACAGCCGTTGACGGAGATTCCTTCTTTTGGTTACAGGAATTCCATCCTGCTGCCCATTCGTGTTCAAAAAAGTTTTTGGGGAGTCCTGGTGCTGGGGAGCGATGCTGCCGGGTTTGAATGGAGTGCATACCGGCAGTCCTGTCTGCAGACGTTTGCAGGCAGCCTGGGCTGGGAACTGAAAAGAAATCATGAAAGTTTTACCCTGCATGAGCTGGTCGAGCAGACCTCCGGCGGAACCGGAGAGGAGTTTTTTGAGGCCCTGGTAAAAAACCTTTCCAATTCGTTGAGCGTCCAGTGCGCCCAGGTTTTTGAACTGGTGGAACGGGGGCTTTCCCAGGCGCGGCTGCTGAAGGGCTGGGATGGAAAAGCGATTTCTAAAAATGAGATTATTGAGCTGCGCAACTCTCCTGCCGAGGAAATCCTCTGCGGCATGTACAGTTTCTATCCTGAAAAAGTGGCCGAGCTGTTTCCGCATGAGACCGCGTTTGAGAAAATGGACATCGAAAGTTTCGCTGCGGTGCCTTTTTTCGATTCGGCGGGAAAGATACTGGGATACCTTTCGGTCGTGTCACGGTTTCCGCTTGTGGATTCCGAACGGATCCTGTCCATGTTGAGGATGTTTGGAGCCCGTGCGGGAGCGGAACTTGAGCGTCAACGCTCGGAAGCGAAAATCCGCACGATGGCCTATTACGATTCCCTCACGGAGCTGCCCAATCGCGTTCTGCTCAACGACCGTCTTGAAGTGGCGCTGCGCCAGGCCTGCCGTAACAATTCGCAAGTGGCGGTTTTGTACCTCGACTTTGACCGTTTCAAATCCGTCAATGACAACTACGGTCACCTGGTGGGCGATCTCCTGCTGAAAGAGGGGGCGAGACGCCTCCAGGAATGTTTGCGCAAGGGAGATACGGTGTCCCGCCTGGGAGGCGATGAATTTGTCATTGTACTCCCGGATATCAGGGATTCCGGCGATATTGCGCGGCTGGCGTTGAAAATCAACGCCGCGATCAAGGCGCCTTTCAACCTGGAACCGGCCGAGATTAAAACCAGCGTCAGTGTCGGGATCGCTATTTTCCCCAGGGACGGCAAGGACTCGGTGACCCTCATCAAAAAAGCCGACAAGGCCCTGTTCAATTCCAAGAAATCCGGACGGGACAGTTTCAGCTTCAGCGAACCGGACCATCCCGAAAAGAGTCTCTGACCCGATTCATGTCCAAAACCATTTCTTCCGGACGGATTGTTTCCATCAACACCGGTACGCCCCGGACGTTGACGGTGCCCGGGAGCCGGCCCTTCAGAACCGGCTATCTCAAAAATCCGATAGCGGGAAAAATATACCTCGACTTCCTGGGACTGGCCAACGACCAGGTGGCGGACCCGCGCGTGCATGGCGGACCGGACAAGGCGGTGTGCGCCTATCCTCTGGATCATTACGCCTACTGGGAGCAGAACACCGGCAAGGCGCTCAAGCCGGGAGCGTTTGGAGAAAATTTCACTCTTGAAGGGATGACGGAGTCGGTCGTTGGAATCGGTGACATCTTTCAGGCCGGCGAGGCCAAGGTGATGTGCAGCCAGCCACGGCAACCCTGTCACAAGCTCAACAAAGTTTTTCAAATCCAGGAAATGGCCTGCCGCATCAAAACCAGTGGATTCACCGGTTTTTATTTCAAGGTGTTGGAGCCGGGATGGGTTTCACCCGATGACCGGTTGACGTTGCTGGAAAAAGGGGAGGGGTGTTTTTCCGTTGAGGAGATGAACCGTTTTTTGTTTCGCGACAACCCGGATCAGGAGCGGTTGCAGCAGGCCTGTGAGTTGAAAACGCTTTCAGCGGACTGGGTCAGACTTCTGCGAAAAAGGCGGGTCTCCTGAGGGGGCGCACTTCGATTTCCATGGGACACAAACAGGACAAGACGCTCGATGCGCGGGCAGTGATCGATCGGTTGCGACAGTCTTTGTTGCGCGAGGATGTGAGTGAGAAGGCGTGCCAGTCCCTCCTGCTGCACCTTGCGGACTTGAAACGATTGGCTGCGCACGAAGACGGGCGCTGGGGAATGCTTTCCTGTCCGCCGCAGGAAACCACCGGTGAAGATGAGTGGATCGCGGGCCTGATCGAACTCTGCCGGCACCCGGAGGGATTTGCCCTGAAGTATTTTGTACGCGAGTTGCCGGAGGACGTTTCCCTTGTCTGGCCCGACCCCAAAGGTTACGAGGGCAAGGTTTCGGACGGCTTGCTGGAAGGGGAGGACCGGTCGGTTCCTAAAAAATCGTCCAACCTGAGCAATCTGCAGATTGTCAAAAAGGTCGGGCGTCAGTTGTCTCCCCTGATCGAAATGGAAAATCACTTTCTGGAAAAACTGCAAGGCCCCCGGGTTTCACGGCAGAACGCCCGTGTTCTGTTTAATTACATCATTGGCCGGATCAAAATGAAAGGCGAACCCAGGGAATGGACCCAGTTGAGCAGGCGCCGCCACAAATAAGAATTTCCTGCCAGACGACTCATCAATCCGAAAACACAGGGAACGGGAACAGATGAAAAAACTACTGGTCCTGGGCGCGGGGCCCGGGGGATACACCGCGGCGTTTTATGCCGCGGACCTTGGGTTTGAAGTCACTCTGATCGATTCGGAAGAGCGGCTCGGCGGCACCTGTCTTCTGCAGGGCTGCATTCCTTCGAAGGCCCTGCTGCACGTCGCCCGCCTGATTCATGAAACCCGTGAAGCCGCTGACTGGGGCCTGGAGTTCGAACCGCCTGCATTGAATCTGGAGAAGCTCCGGCAATGGAAGAACTCGGTCATCGGCAAGTTGACCGGTGGTCTGGGGCAGCTCAACCAGCAAAGGAATATTCGCCTGATCACCGGGCGAGCGCGGTTTGTGGACGACTCCTCGGTGGTTGTGGGGGACGGGGATCCCATCCCTTTCGACCATTGCATCGTTGCCACAGGCTCGCGGCCGGCGGTGCCCCCTGCGTTGCGAATCGAAAGTCCCCGGTTGATGGACTCCACCGGCGCACTGGAGCTTTCAGACATTCCTGAAAAACTGCTCGTGGTCGGTGGCGGGTATATCGGTCTCGAAATGGGGACGGTTTATTCGGCTCTCGGCAGCGCCGTGACCGTGGTTGAAATGACGCCGGACCTGCTGCCCGGCGTGGACCGGGATCTGGTCCGTATCCTTCAGGCCCGTCTGCGTAAACAGTTCGACCGCATCCTGACCCGTGTGCAGTTGGAATCGCTGCAGGTGAAGGGAGAGCAACTGGAGGCGCGCTTTTCCGGAGCCGGCGAGGCAGAATTGTTCGACCGGGTCCTGGTGTCGGTGGGCCGGGTGCCGAATACCGGAGACCTGGGACTCGAAAGCACCGGCGTCCGGCTGGACGATAAAGGGTTCGTCAAAGTGGGGCCGGATTTCAGGACCGACACGTTTTCCATCTCCGCGATTGGAGACGTCATAGGAGGGGCCATGCTGGCGCACAAGGCGTCTCATGAAGCCCGGTGGGCTGTGGATGCCCTTTCCGGCAACGCCTCTCATGCCGAACGTAAAAACACCATACCCGCCGTTGTGTTCACGGATCCTGAAATCGCCTGGTGCGGCCTGACGGAAACCCAGGCCAGCGTGGACGGTATTTCAGTAGAGGTGGTCAAATTTCCCTGGGGAGCCTCCGGGCGGGCCACCACATTGGGCCGCAACGATGGGTTCACCAAGCTGATCCTGGAGCAGGACACGGGAACGGTGCTCGGGGTGGGCATTGTCGGAGTCGGGGCGGGGGAACTGATTTCAGAAGGGGTGCTGGCGGTCAATCTCGGGATCAAGGGGGCCGATCTGGCTCACACGATCCACCCGCATCCCACACTCTCCGAGACCCTCATGGAGGCGGGAGAGGTTTCGACCGGGCATTCCACCCATGTCTACAGAAAACCCCGTTGAGCAGGAAGGGGAAACGCTGCGGAGCCTCTTGAAATTGTAACGGGCCGCATGCGGCGTGGGTGTTTCAGGGCCTGCGGGGGTGCGCAATACCAAACACCGCATGACCGGGAGTCCCCCTTTTAAATATCGATCACGTCGTCGTCCTGCTTTTTCGACCGGTAAACCCGGAATTCCTGCTTCTCGGAGGGGATGTTCGGCTTTCCCAGAAAAAGCTGGGCGATCAGGGCCACGCCCACTGCAATCAAGCCGATCACGAAAAAGGTGAAGGCGAAAAAGAAGAGCAGTGAGAACATGATGATGCCGCCCAGGATGAACAAGAGCCGGGTGGACCAGGGAATGGGGCGGGGGCTGCCTTGAATGCGTGCGAAAAACATTAATCATTCCATCTGATGGTTTATAATAGACTCAGCTATGGAGCAAGATATCTTCATCATAGAATGTCCGGCCTGCGGTGTCAAAAACAGGATCCGGAGTTATTCACCCGAGAAGGTGCCGGTGTGCGCCAAATGCCGTGCGCGGCTGGTGGATGAGGATAAAAATGAAGCCCACGCCCGTTATACCGAAAACGTCAAGCGGTTTTACAATCTGCCCGGTTTCGGCCTGCGTGGGGAAGAGTGATCACCCTGTCTGGATTGGAAAAATAGAATTATGGATGAAACAATTTCCCTGATTGACCGCATCATGCGGGAAGAACTGGAGGCGGTCCACGTCGCCATCATCGATGAAAGTCATCTCCACCGTGGGCACAAGGCGGCGGGCGGCGGCGGGCATTACCATGTCACCGTGGTGTCGCCCAGGTTCGAAGACGTCAATCTCCTCGACCAGAGGCGTCTCGTTTACACGGCGCTGGATGACCAGATCAACGGCAAACCCAAGAAGATCCACGCGATCCAGATCAAGACCTTCACCCCCGCCCAATGGGAAACGGCCGGAAGCAACTGACCGGTCCTACTCTCTATAGATTTCAAGCTCCTCGCAGTTTTTCAGGTTCGGTGATTCGGTCAGCGCCTTGATCCCGTCGCGCGAAAACTGGTTCTTGTAGAGGTCGAGCTTGATGTATTTCTTGCTGTGCTCGGACTCCGCAAAGGCCTGGGCGCCTTCATCCCCGATCACGTTGCCGAACAGGGACAGGTGCGTCACCTTGGGCAAATACGGGGTTTTGGCCAGGAGGACCGCCCCTTCGTCGCCGATCTCATTGTGGTTCAGGGTGAGCGTTTCCAGGTTCTGCAGGTGGGTGCAGCGGGCAATCGCCTCCGCCCCTTCGTCGCCGATCTGGTTGTTGGAGTAGATGAAGATTTTGAGGTCTTTCAACGCATCCCCGCGGGTCATCAATTCCATCGTCCCCCTGAGGCCGATGTACTTGTCCCTGAGGTTCAGAACGGTCCTGTCTTCGGACAGTCCCTCTTTTATGAAATCATCAATCCGGCTCATGCCAATCCTCCGGTCATGTTCGTGGTTCAGTCAATAATTCAGGATTATAGTATCAAACCCTGAACACGGGGATGATAAAAATAAAAAAACCGGATGGAGCGCAGGCCCCATCCGGTTTTCTGTTTTGTTTCCGATCAAAGAAGCGGATCGAGGAACAGTCCGTTCTTGGTCCAGCCGTCGATTTCCTCCTGCGTCGGAATGGGAGGAACGGGGACTTTTTGCGCACGGCTGTCCAGCGGCGAATGGAAGGTCTTCGCGTAGGCCTCCGCTTTCCAGAGGTACAGGTGCGGGAACATGGTGCCCCAGGGCGCCATCGGCGTTCCGTCCACGCCCCGGGTGACGCGTTTGTAATACAGCGCATCCGACCAGTCCTTCAGGGGAGTGGGTTCGTGATCCGGCATTTTGTCCGTGTCCAGCCCGTTGGCGTTACGGAAATCAAATGCGCCGGTCATCATGGGAATACCGTCGGCACCGTGGCAGACGGCGCAGTTGAGGCCTTCCGTCTCCGGTTCCTTGCCTTCGAATACCAGCTTGCCTTCCTCCAGGATCTTCGGATCGTCCCACCAGGTCCATTGATCCGGGAATTTGCCTTCAACCGGAATATGGGTCGGATCGCGCAACGTTTTCAGGTAGGACACCAGCGAAAGCAGTTCGGCCTCGCTCAGGTCCTCACCGTAATAGGTGGGCATTGCCTTGACGGATTTGGGATCTTCAAACCCCGGAGACTGGATTTTTCTGGGATCGACGATCTGTTCCTTGATGTAATCAACCGAATAGAGGCCGATCTGCTTGGTGCCCAGGTTGGGACCCCGGTCGGAGTTGCCTTCCCAGAAAACCTTGTGGCAGTTGAAGCATTTGTTGGACTCGAATATCTCGCGTCCGGCCTTGATGGCTTCGGGGCCGGGGACGAACTTCGTGACCGGTTTCTTGTTGAGTTTTTCAAGCTCGTACGCCGGGTTGAACTGGGGCAACTGGGCGGTGATTGTGATGAAAAGGAATGAAGGGAAAATATAGGTGACCAGCAGCCTGAAACTGGAGTGGACGACATTTTTTTCCTGGCGGATGGCTTTCAGGTCCAACAGGACGAAAAAGATCAGCCCGACAACGACAAAGGAGACAAATTCATACTTCCACCAGATCGGGAACCCGGCCTTTTCCGCCAGCACCCAGGCGAGGATCGCCACAACGACCACCACGGGGATCTTGAAGGCGATGTTCTTGACAAGGCTCTTTTCTTTTAAAGGCCCCGCTCCCTTGATCAGCAGGATGGTGTACAGGAAAGTCAAAAAGGCCAGCGCAATCCCCATGGACCAGGGGGGATTGAAATTGAAAAAATTGCCCACGATACAGCCGAATACAAAGGCAAACAGCGTTGGCCCGAAGATTTTAAGAAGTTTTTTCATATTCCACCGTTCAAGATTAAATAGCTAACTCGAATCACTACTCCGCCATTTGAGGAGCGGTAGATGCGGGCACTTCCTTCTTTTTTCCTTTGGGATACTTGATACCCAGCCAGATGATTCCGGTCATGATGATGAAGAATGTCCAGACAATGAAGGTGACGAACTCCCCGGATTCGGCCAGTGTCGGCGCGAATTTCTCGGGTGTCACATCCTTGAACACTTTATAGACGTGCCAGTTCATGCGCGACAGTTCGCGGATAACGCCCATCCAGCTCATCAGCCAGATGTCCGTGAAGCCCATGAAGATCAGGATGTACGGCCCCAGGGGATTGATTTTCCCCCAGCCGATTTTTCCCGTCTTGGTTGAAATTGTGTAAAAGATGTAATTGATCAGGGTGACCGACACCAGGGCGAACGCGGCGGTGTTCTTCGACACCATCAGGGCCAGGAACGCCAGGTTGTCCGGCAGCACCATGTCGGGGTTCATCCCGGGTTCCGGCAGCATGGTGGCGAAGAAACGGCGCGGCGTGAACCAGATGGTAGCCGCGCACACAATGAGTATGAAGCCCAGCTTCATCGCCGGGAAGAACCGTTGCGCATTCTCGATGCGCTTCATACTCACCCACATGTAGATATTGCTGGCGCTGAACATGGTGCCGATGAGGAGCCCCTGCACCAGCATGAACATCGATTCACGGTCGGACATGATGTACATGCCGATGGTGGCGTCGTACTGGTAAATTTCGCGGACGAAGATGTAACCCATCGCCGGCAGCGGGAGCATGATCATGACGCCGATGGCGTTGCCGATGTAGCCCATCCAGTCGTAGTATTCCTTTTCCTTGGGATCACGCGACCACAGGTACATGTAGGCCGCGATGACGCCCACCATGAAGCCGCCGAAGGTGCCGTTCCCGACCAGCCGGTGGTAGTTGAGCGGCATCCAGGTCATCGTGGTCAGCCGGTCCCACTCCGTCATGGCGGTGAACAGGTCTTCATACGGCTTGGGCGGTGTCTGCATGAAAGTGGCCGGGCCGTCCAGCGCGCAGAGCAGGGAGAGGCCGAGAATATTCAGAATGACGCCCAGCACGATATGGCGCCCCTTCTTGTTCGACTTGTTCAGCGGATCCCAGGAGTACACGTAGATGTACATGATGATGGTTTCCAGAATGAACAGCGTCGGATAACCGATCATGAACAGGACGGGGAACGCGGTCACGAGGTAGGAGATGAAATCCTTGTACGCCACCATCATGATGAACAGGAACAGGCCGCCGGTCAAGGCGGTGAAGCTGTAACAGATACCGATGACCTTGGTGATCTCGTGCGCCAGCCGCTCGAACTTGAAATCCGCCTCGGCGAACATGATCTTGTTCGCCAGCAAGCCGCCGACCGCGCCATTGACCAGGGCGCAGATGATCTGGTTGAGGTGGATGTGCTCCACCGGAACCAGCGGCCAGGTCATGAAAGCGCCGGTCACCGACGCAATGGCGATCGAGGGCAGGATCCCCATGCATTTGTGGAAATAGTTCAGGGTACTGACAAACAGCGCCCCAAAGGCGCACGCCCACATGCCGAACAGGACGCCGTGGTGAACGTCGACGATGATTTCCCCGATGATGCCGATGGTGACCCCGATCAACACCCCGAGAAACACGTTCGACAGGATAATGGCCCGCCGGACGCCCTGGGTTCTGCGGGCTCCCATGACTTCCATGATGACGACGAACATGGGGCAGCCCAGAATGAACGAGGCGAACAGGATGTGCATCTGCGCCGCAAACCAAGTGGCTTTCCGGTTGCTCCAGCCTTCAACATTGTCGCCGAACTGGGCAGGCTGGACGTCTTTGGCCAGTCCTATGTCATAGAGGTAGGAGAGGTCTTCCTCTTCGCTTTCTCCCTCGCCTCCTTCTTCCCCTTCGCCTTCACCCTCACCGTCGCCTTCCTCGTCTCCGCCCTCTTCATCTTCTTCGTCTTCGTCATCTTCTTCGTCTTCCTCGTCCTGGGCGTAGGCGGAAGTCGCTCCAAGGTTGATCCAGTTTCCGGTTGCGGTTTGCAGCGCCAGGCTTCCAGGCCCCCAGGTAAACAGGGCAATGGCCAGTGTCCAGGCAAATACGGTCAGGAAAAGGTTGAACTTTTTTTGAGGGGATGAGGCGTTTTCCATTAAACGATCCCTTTTATGGGGTGAAGGCCTGGGTTTCGGGGGAAACCATTATCGATCCGTGACCTCTTATTGAGCGGGGTTTTACCCCTAGTCTGCGTTTCGCTAAATTAGTTACCCTGTTTTCAAACCCTTTTAAAAGGCTAGAGAATTATCATAGGGGGTATACAAAGTCAAGGCTTTTGTCCAACGGGTTTCCCCTCTCAAAACCTTAAGATAAAAGCAATTATATCCAAATCAAGGCTTCGCCGCGGTATCAGGAATCCGCAAGGCTACAGGGAGCCGTCACGGGTTTTTTCAGGAGAAGAGGGGACGGAAGGGATCAGCAGGAGGCCGAATCCCAACGCCAGGCAAAAAACCGACAACAGCCCCGTCAACGTCCGGCCTGTTCCTTCCCGGGCATCCTGCACGGCCAGAACGAACAGCCAGGCGCCCAGTCCCATTATTGCCACACCCGCGCCCCGGGGCTTCAATCCTGCCACGTTCAGCCGCTTATGGGCTGCGGGAAGGATTCGGCAGCCAACTGGCCGCACGCGCCGAGGATATCGGTTCCCCGGTTGCGGCGCACGAAAACCGAAAAATATTTGGCGGCGAGATAGTTCTGAAACTCGAGGACCTGCTTGTCCGCCGGCGGTTTATAAGGCGAGCCGGGGTGCGGGTTGAACGGAATGAGGTTGATCTTGGACGGAAAGCCGGAAAGCAGTTTTGCCAGCCTCCGGGCGTCCTCCAGGCTGTCATTGATCCCCTGCAGCAGGACATATTCAATAGTGATGCGCCGTCCCTTTTTCAGGGGATAGTTTTTCAGGCAGCGGATGAGGCTGTCGATGGGATATTTCTTATTGATCGGCATGATGACGTCCCGGGTGCCGTCTTCCGTCGCGTTGAGGGAAACCGCCAGGTTGACCTGCAGGCCTTCCCGGCCAAAATCCGCCAGACGGTCGACCAGGCCGGAGGTCGACAGCGTGACCTTGCGCGTGGGAAAGCGCAGGGCATCCGGGGAAATGAGCAGGCGAACGGCGTCCACCACCGGCTGGTAATTGTCCAGAGGCTCTCCCATTCCCATCATGACAATATTAGTGACAGCGTTTTCCTCTCCCAGATCGTCGAGGACGGCCATGTACTGGCCCAGTATGTCTCCGGCCTGTAACTGGTCGCGCAGTCCCAGGGTACCGGTCAGGCAGAAGGAGCAGGCGAGGCGGCACCCGACCTGGCTTGAAATGCAGAGGGTTTTGCGGCGGTCGCTGTCAGGCATCCAGATGCTTTCGATCTGGGCTCCGCCTTTCACCTCAAACAGGTATTTGATCGATCCGTCGCGGGAGCGGGTCCGGGACTTGATGGCAGGCAGTTGAATGACGAATGTGTCCTCCAGCTTTTGCCGAAGGGACTTCGAGATATTCGTCATTTGCGGGAAATCCCGGCATCCCTGCTGGTAGATCCAATTGAACACCTGGCGGGCCCTGTAGGCGGGCTCCCCCCATGCGATCAGGTGCTCTTTCAGTGTGTCTTCAGAAATTCCAATAATATTCATAGGTTGATTTGAAAAACCGGCCTGCGTGTCCATCTGATCCCGTTTTTTCCCGGAAAACGCCGACCGGGAGGGTGGAAGTCGCTGCAAGAAAATTTTGCCTATTATACCGGTTGCGGGGAATTTTGTGCCGGATGTTTTTGATGGAAAAGGTATCCCCATTTGGGGTATAGTCTAGGTTCTCAAAGGTGAAACCCCGCTGAAAACCGGCGCATTGGAAAAGGCATGGAATGTGAATAGCTCAAGAACTGTGACCCTGCCCGAATGTTACAAAATCCTGAACCTGTCCCCTGGAGCGGCCTGGGCCGATGTCCGCCGGTCGTACCACGCCCTGGCCCTGAAGTTTCACCCGGACCGCAACCTGGGAGATCCGGAATGTGAAGAGCGGTTCAAGCAGGTGTCCTCGGCTTTTCGCATTTTAAAAGGGCACTACGCCGCACTCGGGGAGCGGGATGTTCTGGAGACCCCGTATGCCGCGCCGGATCCATTCTCCTGGCCGTCGGGATCCCCTCGGGCGGAAGGGAATGCGGGAGCGCCAGGGACGCTGAAAAGCCGGGCGACGGGATTGTGGCTCCAGGTTCAGCAGTGGGAACGCCGTCTGTTCGAACTGGACGTGGAGTTGCGGGTCAACATCACGCCCGCGATCGCGCTCAATGGCGGCACGATCAAGGTCCGCCGGTCGCGGGAAACGTTCGATGTGCGAGTGCCGCGCGGGGCGCGGGAAGGTTCCCTGCTGCGGTTGCCGGGCAAAGGGGACGCCGGGGTCCTGCATGCCGGGCGGGGCGACCTGCTCATCCGCCTGCAGGTGGTGGCCCCTTCAAAGCCGGACCCTTGGGAACAGGACTCCAGACTGGAGGTTTATCTCGATAAAAGGGACATCCGCCAGCGGCGCGTTTTTTCCCTGAACACCCGGGAGGGGGAGATTCTCTACACCTTGCCGGTGACCACGCGCGACGGGCAGGAGTTTATCCTGCTCGGAAAACCGCACCCCATCACTGGGACCCGAACGCGGTTCGCGGTGGTAGTGAGGGTGGTTTGATATATTTTTCCAGCGGGTCCGGGTTTTCCTGGTAGTTGAGAAACGTGTGGGTGACCACCAGCAGGTTGATCACGGCCATGAAGACCGTGCAGAAGGCCAGGGCGGAGAGTGAAATCTTTTGCTCGCTATTTTCCACCTTTCCGTATCCCTTGACCGTCACCACGACGCAGGCGAAGGAAACGAGCAGACTCGCGATCAGGAGCATCTGCAGGGTTTTGGACAGGGCGATTTCCGTGTCCATGTGGTTCAGCGTGATCGACGCCAGCAGCAATGGAAAAAGGCTTATGGTAAAAGGCCATCCGAGCCAGCCGGATCCCGCGACCCGGTTGCGCCGCCAGGTCCGGATCCCAAACACGGTCATGATCGTCAACAGGACGAACCCGATGGTGTCGCGGTCCTGCATGTCTTCCCGCTGTTCGCGTATAAAATTGAGCGAGCCGAGAACGTAACTCGACACTTCTTCATCGTCCATTTCATAGTAGCCGCCCTTGTTGGTGTCGAATGCAAAGACCCGGGCGGTGGTCGACTCGGCGGGCAACGCCACGGCCCGCCAGGCGTTGTCATTAGCCGATTCGATTTCGAGATAGACAATACCGGTGTGGTATTCCAGTTTGTGGCCCGCCTCCTGGATTTCGATCAGGTTGCGGGCGAACTTGTTATTCTTTTTGTGATACTCTTCCTGGATTCCAATCAGGTCTTCCAGCGCCTGCCGCGCCTGGATATCACCGGCATTTTCGTACAACCGGCTGCATCCGGAGAGCGCCATCAAGGCGAGAAGGATCACTGTGCAATATCGAATCAATGCCAAATTCCTGTGTTGTTTGGGGATTGATCAAGGGTATCGGCAGCCGGGACCGTGGTTGTGTGAGCCCCATGCGCGGACAAAATAAGGCCCCATTATGAATCAGAATCCCGCCGGGAACCAAATGAAATTTGTGACAGGCAACCGGAACAAGCTGAAAGAAGCCCAAATGATCCTGGGGGTCGCGTTGGACCAGGCCGATGTCGCGATTGAAGAAATCCAGACCTGCGATGTTGAGGAAGCCGTCGGCCACAAGGTCCGCGCGGCCTTCGAGAAGGTCCGGCAACCGGTGATGGTGGAAGACTCCGGGCTGGTTTTTGAAGCCTGGAACGGGCTGCCCGGCGCCCTGGTCAAGTGGTTCGAAAAAACCGTGGGGCTTGAAGGCATGGCGCGCATGCTCGACTCGTTCGATTCCCGCAAGGCGGTGGCGCAGTGCTTCGTCGCCATCACGGACGGAAAGGAAACCTTCATCGGCCGGGGGGAGGTGCGGGGCCGTATCGCCGCGTCGCCGCGCGGGAGCAACGGTTTCGGCTGGGACACCCTGTTCATTCCGCAGGGAGACGAACGCACGTTCGCCGAAATGACGCCGGAGGAAAAAAACGCGATTTCCCACCGCAGGCGAGCGTTCGAGGCGGTGCGGGGATCAGGAGCCCGTTTTTTCCAGGCGTGACAGGTTCGAGTGCAGGCTTTCAAACTGGGAATGGTAGCGCGACAGCTTGCGGAAAATTTCGTCTGCGTGGTTTTTGCGGGAAGCCGGTTCAAGCAGGGTGATCGAATTCAGGATGTCGCCGCAATCCGTTTCCTGAGGCAGCCAGCCCGCCTGCAGCGCCTGACGCAGGTCCGCTTCCAGGGAATCTGCGGTCTCCGTGTTTTCGCCCAGGGCCTTGTGGATACATTTGGCCACCGACCCGAGGGTGAACTCGAAGCGTTGCAGGGCGGCGTCGCGAAAATAGGGGGTTTCCCCGTTTTTCAGGACTTCGTCGAAACGTTGCAGGTGCCATTTAAGATGTCCGAGCAGTACGGAAAGCGGGACGTTGTCAGTTGATGGGTCGGAGGTCATGGCCTGTTGAAATGAGTGCAGGGTTCAGAGGATGGCCTTGATTCTATAGGAGTCCTCCACCCAGGGGAAGAACTTTTGAAATGCCGCCGCAAAAATGATAATCTTCCGGACTTGATATTACAACCACTTGAATTTCAATTCCTTTTTTAGGCTCAATGGACAACGCATCCAGGTTTGTCGACAATGGGGACGGGACGGTGACCGACACCGGCACCGGTTTGATGTGGTTGAAGACCGACACCATGATCGACCTGAAGAAATGGGTCAACTATCAGGAGTGCCTCGATTACGTCCGCGGACTCAACGAGAAAAACTTTGCCGGGTATGACAACTGGAGGCTTCCCTCGCGCGACGAAATGGAGTCTCTTTATGACGAAACCCTGGAGTTGAAGGACCGGTTCGGGAAAGTGGTTCATATCAGCGACCGGTTTCAGGATGGGTGCGGGTTCTCCATGGTGGCCCAGGTGGTGTCCGGGCGTTTTCGTACCTGGATTCTCAACCTGAGGACAGGAGAGTTCGATCAACCCGACGGACTGTGGACGTTGTCCGAGGCGTCCCGCGCCGTCAGGTCCCAGGCCTGACCTTCCGTGTTGACCCGCAAGAAAGCCTTCGGCCGGGTTCCAGAAAAACAATCCAGACAAAATGAATGGGGACCTCTGCTCATTGGAGATGTTCGATCCCGGTAACGCACAGGCGTCGCGACACCGCGCCTGCCTGCGGCCCGATGAGCTTTAGAGACGCCCTGATGACCAACGGTGGGCAGGAGAGGACACAATGAGCGAGCCGGAAATCTACACCCCCTCCCGGGAAGTTGCAGAGAAAGCCTGGGTGAAAAATATGACGGAGTACCAGAAGCTTTACGACCGCTCCATTCAGGACCCTGAGGGGTTCTGGGCGGAGATGGCCGAAACCTTTGCCTGGATGGAAAAATGGGACCGGGTGCTGGACTACAATTACGATGTGCGTCAGGGGCCCGTGCGCATCGAGTGGTTCAAGGGCGGCAAGACGAATATCACGGTCAACTGCCTGGACCGGCACATCGAAAGCAGGGGAGACCAGCCGGCCATCCTGTGGGAAGGCAACGAACCGGGAGAACAGTCGCGGTTGACCTACCGTGAATTGCTGGAGCAGGTGTGCCGCTTCGCCAATGTTCTTAAGAAGCATGGCGTGAAAAAGGGCGACCGCGTTTCCATTTACATGCCCATGGTGCCGGAGTTGGCCATCGCCATGATGGCCTGCGCCCGCATCGGCGCCGTCCATTCGATCGTGTTCGGCGGCTTTTCTCCGCAGTCCCTGGCCGACCGGATTCACGATTCCGGTTGCGCCGTTCTGGTCACCACCGATGGCGGTTACCGGGGGCGCAAGCCGATCGACCTGAAGGGCAATGCCGACCGGGCGATGGAGATGGCCGGCAAAATGAGCGACGAGGTCCAGTCCTGCATCGTGTTCAAGCGGGTCGGCGAGGCGCTTCCGGTCAATATGCAGGAAGGCCGCGACACTTGGTGGCACGACGAGATGGCGTCCGCGTCTCCCGAATGCGAGCCCGAAGCGATGGACGCGGAGGACCCGCTGTTTATTCTCTACACCTCCGGCTCCACCGGCAAGCCCAAGGGCGTTCAGCACAACGTGGGGGGGTACATGATGTACTGCGCCCTCACGCACAAGTATATTTTTGATTATCAGGATGGAGACATCTACTGGTGCACGGCCGACATCGGCTGGGTAACCGGGCATTCCTACATCATCTACGGGCCGCTGGCGAACGGCGCCGCGACGATCATGTTCGAAGGCATTCCCACTTACCCGGACGCGGGCCGTTTCTGGGAGGTGATCGACAAGTACAAGGTCAACCAGTTTTACACCGCGCCCACGGCGATCCGTTCCCTCATGGCGCATGGCGAGGAGATTCCCGCGAAGTACGATCTGTCCAGCCTGAGAGTGCTGGGGTCGGTGGGAGAGCCCATCAATCCGGAAGCCTGGCGCTGGTACTACAACAACATCGGCCGCGGCCGGTGTCCGGTGGTCGATACCTGGTGGCAGACGGAGACCGGGGGTATTCTGATCACGCCGCTTCCAGGCTGCACACCGTGCAAACCCGGTTCGGCAACGTTTCCCTTTTTCGGGGTCGAGCCGGTGGTCATCGAGGCGGAGACGGGCAAGGTGCTCGAAGGCAACGGGGTGTCCGGCGTGCTCGCTCTGGGCCGCCCCTGGCCGGGGCAGGCGCGCACGATATTCGGCGACCACGAACGCTTTGAGGAAACTTATTTCAAGCTGTATCCCGGTTATTATTTCACCGGCGACGGCTGCACGCGGGACAACGACGGTTATTACTGGATCACCGGCCGGGTGGACGATGTGATCAACGTGTCCGGACACCGTATCGGCACGGCCGAGGTGGAGTCGGCCCTGGTGCTGAACCACAAGGTGGCCGAAGCAGCGGTCGTCGGCTTTCCGCACGACATCAAGGGGCAGGGGCTTTACGCCTATGTCACCCTGATGGACGATGTGGAATACACGGATGAACTGAAAAAGGAATTGATCGCGTTCGTGCGCAAGGAAATCGGCCCCATCGCCACGCCGGACGTCATCCACTGGGCTCCCGGGCTTCCCAAAACCCGTTCGGGCAAAATCATGCGGCGCATTCTGCGGAAGATCGCCGCCAATGAAGCCGATCAACTGGGAGATATTTCAACCCTGGCCGACCCGGGTGTGGTTGAAAATCTGAAATCAACCTATCAGGGATTGGACGCAAAATAGAAAAGGGACCCGCCTTGCGGGTCCCTTGAATCTATCGGGATCATGGAGTTGGGTCCCAACTCCATGATTTCTCGCGGCAAGCGAAAAAAGAAAGGTGTCCCCTCCCTCCCCAAAATGTATTGAGCGCCATTGAAGTATTCTTGAGTGTCCTTACGATATAGAAAAACCCCGCCGGTGTCAATAGAAATTTTTGTTTTTATTGCGATTAGCGCGTTCTGTGGATGAAAAATCCTGAATTTTCGGGACTGTTTCAAGCCTCTATCCCGAACTTATTCAGGAGTTTCCAACAGTTTGCTCCACGGTATCAAGTCATTATTAAGGTTTTTTCAACAGCTTTTTCACAGGTTTTTTGAGGCTCTTTTCGCTTTGATCTGGCGAAGACCCTGTTTTGCCTGGGAGTGCAGCGGCTGGAACTGGATAGCCTTGTCAAAAGAAGCGCGGGCTTCTTCGAGGCGTCCCTGGCCCAGGTAGGCCCAGCCCAGGCCGTCGTTGATTTCCGGCCAGTCCGGGTGTTTTAAGCGGGCGCGCGTGAAATGTTGCAGAGCCGATGCAAAGTCTCCCTTTTCCAGGAAGACCCGGCCGAGTTTCGTGCGCGGGTTGGTTTGCACCATCACGGGGGAGGTCGTTTCTTCACCGGTGAGGACTTCCTCAACAGGAAGCGGGTGGGCGTTTTGGCGCAGGCTTTCCATTAAAAATCGCGCGGCGAGGTTCAGGTCCCCCAGACGGTACCAGGCGTACCCGAGCCCGGCGAGGGAATCCGAGTTTTCCGGTTGGCGGGTCAGGGCTGCCTGGAACAGCCGCCGCGCCGTGTCGTATTCGTGGCGGTGGTAGTATTCCCAGGCCATGCGGTTGTAGATTTCCCAGCCAAAGCGTTCGCGTTTCAGCATGTCGACGAATTCGTCCGACAGGGCGAGCTGGGGTTTCAGGCTGATCGATTTGAGAAAGTATTCCACACCGAGGTCGGGGTTGCCGTTGTGGTAGTACACCCAGCCCAGGGTCATGTAAGTCGAAGCCTGGCGGGGGTGTTGATGCAGGCGCTGGAGGAACCAGGTTTCCGCTTTTGCCGGTGAATAGGCTCCAAGAACGCTCCAGTCCAGCGCTTCGGACACGCGGACGTCTCCATAACGCATCAGCTCGGCACGGGCCAGATGCTCGACGGCGCTGTGATAAACCCCGGCGTGGTAGTAGGCCAGTCCCTTGCCGCTGGCGACGTCGTACTCAAACTCCTCCAGATGCTGCAAGCGATCGAAGTTTTCGACCGCCAGGTCGTTCAGGCCTTTTTCCAGTTGCGACCAGGCCAGGCCGTTGTAGGCGTTGGCCAGGTGGGAGTCGAGTTGTTCAACCGGGCCACGGCTGTCGATATAGTCCCAATAGTGGTAGGAGGCGGACTGGAAATCTTTTTTGCGAAAGGCCCGGTTGCCTTCAAACACCGGCTTGGCGTTTCTTCTTTCCAACTGGTCGAGCCCTTCCAGCGCCACCGGATCCTCCGGATCGCGGCGCAGGGCGTCCTCGAAAAGTTCTTCTGCCTCTTCTTCCCGGTTTTCGACGAGGGCGATGGTGCCCAGCATGGCGCGGGGGTGGGCCCATTTCCAGTAGTCGTTGCGCAGGTCGTCGTATTTCAATTCCGCGAGACGGTATTTGCCGAGATCGTAGTAGCGGCGCGCGATGTCGGCCTTGGCTTTCAGGTCACGATCAATGGTTTGCTGGCCTTCCACCGCGCCCAAAAAGCTGGGATGCCGGTCGAGGATTTTCTGGAAGACCGTTTGGGCTTCCTCCAGCTTTCCGGAGGAGTACAGCGACCAGGCCAGGCCGTTTTGTCCATCCAGCGTGTTGCGGTAGGGGGTGTCCAGTCCCTCGAACGAGGCCAGCGCCCGTTTGTAGAGTCCTTTGCGGTACCAGGTCCAGGCTTCGCGCAACGGCGGATGGTCGATGGGCTCTTCCAGCGGATAGAGCAGGGCGGGATAACGCGGCACCTCCTGCGAAAGGGAAAATACCGACAGATGGTCATCACCGTGCGGGATCATTTCGGGGCGCTTGCCGGAGGAGGCGAGGGATTTCCATTCCTCCTGCAGTGAGTGGATTTCATCACGCGTGAAAATGGTTTCCAATTCGGCGGCGGCTTCTTCGATGCGGCTCAGGGCGAGAAGGGCCATGCCCCGGCCCTTGGCGACCTGGTAGGTCCCGGGAGCGAAATGCCCGGCCCGCTCAAAGGCGTCCAGAGCCTCCTCGTAATATTGCATGGCAAAGTAGCACCACCCCATGCCGATCAGCGGGTGGGAATCGCGGTGCGACTGGGAGTGGATCCGGCTGAATCCGACCAGGGCCATTTCGTACCGTTTCTGGAAAAAGTGCGTCCAGGGAAGCAAGTACAGGGCATCGGCCTCGTCCGGGTTCTGAACCAGTGTTTTTTTGAGATAATATTCCGCGACATTGAAATTCTGCAGGAGGTACTGCTGGCGGGCGTATTCCAGGTTGTCCCGCGCCAGTTGCGCGACGGGGCGGTAGCCGATCAGCGAGGACTGGATTTGCGGCTTGCGGTCGGGCGCCACCCATTGCCGGGTTTTTTCAACGGTTCGGTCGAAGTTCTGGCATCCGGCCAATCCGGCGAGAAGAAGCCCCCACGCACACAGTTTCGGCAGAATTTTACGAATTTGGTACAATTGACTCCATCCGTGCAAAGTGTTTCTCCTTTGTGTTACATCGGCAGAACACGCATTTTTTCTTAGTTTTTGATGCGGGTATTTGTCGGATTCCCCTGAAGCCTGCAAAATTATTTCAGGATTTAAATGGGATGGGGTAAGATTGCCCCTTTACCCTTATTTGGAAAGCGGTTATGAAAATCTGGCATTACCCCGTTGTCTTTTTATTCCTGCTGTTCACCACGGCCTGCGGCCAATCGGAAGCCCCGGTCGAGCAGGCAGCGCCTTCCGTCGCCCAGATCGAGGAGGCGGGAGGGGGCGAGCCCGTTTCGACTCCGGTCAATGTCGGGGTGGTCCCGGTGGAATATACCGGAGAGGATAAATTCCTCCAGGACAAGGCGCCTCCCGGCATGGTGTATATCAAGGGCGGATGTTTCACCATGGGAACCAATGAGGCCCAGGTGGATGAAAAATGGGAACACGAAGTTTGCCTGGACGGGTTCTATATGGACAAGTATGAGGTGACCCAGAAGCGCTGGACCCAGTTGATGGATTACAATCCCTCGCGCTTCGTCGGGGACGACCTGCCGGTGGAACAGGTCAATTATTTCGATATCCAGGAATTCGCCAGCAAAAGCAATGGCCAGTGCCGCCTGCCCACCGAGGCGGAATGGGAATACGCCGCCGGTGGCGGGCTGGTGAAGACCCGCTATTACTGGGGCAATATGATGGACGGGGATTACGCCTGGTACGAAGACAACGCGGAAGCGAAGACCCACCGGGTCGGGCAGAAGAAACCGAATCAGTACGGGGTGTACGATATGATGGGGAACGTTTGGGAATGGACCGAAGACTGGTACGCGGCGGTTTACGAGCCGGTGAAGGTCTCCAACCCGCATGGCCCCAAAACAGGAGAGTACCGGGTGATCCGTGGAGGCGGAATGGACACCTCCGCCGGCGGACTGCGCATCACGAACCGGACCTGGCTGCACCCGAAAAACCGGGTGTACACCAAGATCACGACCTACGGCGGGATCATCAATGAAATTTTTAATTTCATCGGTTTTCGTTGCGCCCGGGATATTCCCAAAGACTTGAAGGAGGCGGCTGCCCGGCAGGCGGCGGAAACCCCCAATCCCTGAGCGGGCGCAGGGAGAGACTTTGCTGTTATTAGGTGTCTTTAAAAATAGATTAAATTTAAATGGTTAGGGGCCTTTTCTTGAAGGGTAATATCAACCCGGAAGGTGACGCGCGTCATCATGGAGAATCGGATGAAAGGCGAAAACTGCACTTTGTATAGCGGCGGAGCGCAGGGGGCGGAATCGGAATTCGGCGCCCAGGCGGAAAAGCATGGTATCGAGGAAGTCAATTACACTTTTGAGGGGCACCAGATCAACCGGAGCCGCGGGGTCCGCTTTCTGACCCAGGAAGAACTCCTGCATGGAGACGTCAGCCTTTCGTACGTTTCGAAGCTGATGAACCGTTCCTACAAACGCGCCCCGTTGCTGAAAAAGGTGCTGCAAAGTATCTGGCACCAGATCAATTGCGCCGAGGAGGTGTTCGTGGTCGGGGCCATACTGGAGGACAACACGGTCAAGGGGGGAACCGGTTGGGGCGCGGAATTCGCCAAGCTGTGCAACAAGCCGTTGTTTGTCTACGACCAGGATAAAAAGGGATGGTTCAAATGGGCCTCGGACAAATGGGAAGGCGCACAGCCCGAAATCACCCACAAACGGTTCGCCGGCACCGGCACGCGCTTTCTCAACGACGATGGGAAAAAAGCCATCGCGGAATTGTTTCAGAGGTCGTTCAAATAAGAGGGCAGGGGATCAGCTGTTGCATTCCTTGCACAGGCCGAACAGGTCCAGTTTGTGGGACGTGAGCTTGAACTGGTGCCGGCTGGCGACTTCTTCCTGCAACTTTTCGATCATGGGGTGGGAAAACTCGATGATCTTTCCGCATTCCGTGCAGATCATGTGGTCGTGGTGCGAGTGCATGAATTTGTGTTCATACCGTTTTTGCCCGTCTCCAAAATCCAGTTCGCTGGCCAGCCCGCTTTTGGTCAGCAGGCTCAGCGTCCGGTACACGGTGGCCAGCCCGATCTTCGGCTCGTTTTCGGTGACCAGTTTGTACAACTCCTCCGCGCTGACATGATCTTCGCTGTTTAAAAAGGCTTCCAGCACGGCACGCCGTTGCTTGGTGATTTTCAGGTTGTGTTGGACAATGTAATCTTCAAGAACCTGTTGTTCGCGGCGACCCATTGTGATCCTTTTAGTAGTTTCGGATGACGATTTCGAGGTACTTTACAACGCAAATTCCTGTCAGTCAATCTGCAGTGCATTCAAGGCTCACCGGCCCTGGCCGGGAACCCGATGGCGGGTTCAGACAGGTTTTCCCCCGATTATTGTTTCAATCAGGGCTTCTTTAGTATGCAGGCCCTGTTCGCTGGTTTCCATATTTTTTAACTGAAATTTTCCGCTTTTGATTTCATCTTCCCCGGCGATGACCGCGTAACGGCAATTGGATTTGTTGGCCTTGCGCATCTGGCTTTTCATGCTGCCGCCTTCGAAATCGCGCGAAACGCTCAGCCCCGCCCGGCGCATTTGTTCCGCCAGGCCGAAACCGGCCCGGCCGGCATCTTCTCCGAGAAGGACCAGAAAGGCGTCGGGACGGGGTTCCAGAGCCTGGGTCTTGTCTTGGGGAAGGACAGAGATCAGGCGCTCCATTCCCATTGCAAAACCAAAGCAGGGAGTGGCGGGGCCCTCGAATTCCTCGACGAGGCCGTCGTACCTGCCGCCTCCACAGACCGCGTTCTGAGCTCCCAGACCTTCGGCGGTGACTTCGAACGTGGTGCGGCAGTAATAGTCGAGACCGCGGACCAGCCGGTCGTTGATCATGAAATCCTGTCCAACCGATTTCAGGTAATCCTGCACCTGTTGAAAATGGTCGCGGTCCTCTTCATCCAGATTGTCGCGGATGGCCGGAAGATGCGCGGCGATCTCCCCGCAGGTTTCGACCTTGCAATCGAGAACGCGCAACGGGTTGCGCTCGTAGCGTGCTTTGCAGTTTTCACACAGGTCAGGCAGATGTTCGCGGATCGCTTCTTTCAGGATTTCCCGGTAACGGGCGCGAGAGTTGGCCGAGCCCAGCGTGTTGAGTTGCAGAGTCAGCCCGGTCAGGCCCAGTTCCCGGTAAAACTCCATCAACATGGCGATGGCTTCCGCGTCCAGAGCCGGCTGGCCGGACCCCATGGCCTCCACTCCGATCTGGTAAAACTGCCGGAAGCGGCCCGCCTGCGGGCGCTCGTAGCGGAACATGGGGCCGATATAGTAGAGCTTGCTCAACTGTCCGGGGCCGTACATCTTGTTTTCAATAAATGACCGGACTACCGAGGCCGTTCCTTCCGGCCGCAGGGTGACGCTGTCGCCGCTTTTGTCCTGGAAGGTGTACATCTCTTTTTCCACGATGTCCGTGGCCTCGCCGATGCCGCGCGCGAAAAGGCGGGTGCTTTCAAAAATGGGCGTGCGGATTTCACTGAACCCGTAGCGGGCGAAAGTCCGGTGAGCGGTCTGCTCCACCCACTGCCATTTTTCGATGTCTCCGGGAAGGATGTCGTTGACACCGCGGATGCGTTTTATTTTCACGTT
>JAGQJZ010000037.1 GCA_020430445.1 Nitrospina sp. | reverse complement strand
GTTCCATTTTGGACTCAAGCCCATGTTCCTTCCCAAGGAGCCCACCATGATCTTTAATCGGTACGTGTTCTACGTACTGATGGTCCTGTCGATTGTTGCGGTCAACCTGATTCTGCGGTTGTCTCCCAACATGGCAATGAAGGCGACATACGTATGGTTGCTGGGGTTTTATTTCTACACCCCGTATCAGCACGATTCCATTCTGTATCCGCCGATTCCGTGGACCCTGTTCATCACCTATATGATGCTCTGGACCATCGGAACCTTTCTTTACATTTCACAGGATCCCAAAACGTTTGCGGATTTCCGGGAGCCGATCGTCAAGACGATTCTGGGTGATTACAAAATCGCCCGGTACGTCGTGTTCGCGGCCCTTCCGGTCCTCGTCGGCATGGGAACCTATACTTTTATCTATCCCAAGTACCCGGAGCCGGTTGAGTTGCGTACGGTGCATCCGGCGCCTCCGGCAACGACCAAGGTGCATGGGAAGACTTACACGCTGGAAGGGTTGCAGAACCCTTACCGCATTGATGAGCAGGACAATTACTATGAAGGTGGAACCCACCTGCCTGTAGAGGGCAAGTTCCCCTTCCTGGATGCTGACTCCGTTGAATACATGAAATATGTAACGGAAGGCGGCTCCGTTTTCTTTGAAAATTGTCATTATTGCCATGGTGACCAGTTGAACGGCCTGGGGATGTTCTCCCATGTGTTCAACCCGACGCCGGCGAACTTCGTCGACCCGGGAACGATCGCCATGCTTCGTGAATCTTTCCTTTTCTGGCGTGTGTCCAAGGGTGGCCCGGGTCTGCCGAACGAATCGACCCCCTGGTCCTCCGCCATGCCGCCGTGGGAAGAACATCTGACGACGGAACAAATCTGGAAAGTCATCCTGTTTGAATACTGGTACACAGGATGGCATCCGCGCACCTTCGACGAAGAGTCTTCTTCGGGCGGAGAAGGTGGTGGCGGCCATTAACCTGAACCTTAAACTGTTACCAAATCAAATAGAGACCTAAAGAGGCAATCATGACAATAAACAAAACATTCAAACCTGTTCTGGTTATCCTGGGAATGGCGGCACTGTTCGCCTTCCCGGCGATGGCGCTGGCTGGAAAGCCGGACCCCATCCAACAGGATAAGCTGGAGCACGGTAAAAAGGTTTACTTCAAACGTTGTGTCTGGTGTCATGGTGTGGAAGGGGGTGGCGATGGCCCCTCCGCTGACCGCCTGTTCACCCGTCCGCGTAACTTCATCCAGGGGACCTTTAAAATCCGCTGGACGGACTCCGGCCAGTTGCCCCGGGACGAAGACCTGGAGCGCACGGTAAAGAACGGACTTCCGGGATCGGCGATGCCGGCCTGGGGTGAGGTCCTTTCCGATACCGAAGTCAAGGCAGTCGTTCAATTCGTCAAATCTCTCGTTCAGGATCGTGATTTCCAGGATGAGGACGAGGACATGGAATTGATGGATTTCGGCGGACACGCCAACGGTCAGAATCCCTGGGGCGTCAGCGGGCCGTATTTCAAAGGCGTTCCCCAGGAAGCCATTGACGCGGGAAAAGAGGTTTTCCTGAAGAACAAGTGCTTCGAGTGTCATGGCGGCGAAGGCCGTGGTGATGGTAACCCGACCATGAAGGACGACTGGGGTTTCCCGATCGTTGCAGCCGACTGGACTCAGTGCTGGAACTTCCGCGGAAGCCGTCGTAACGCTTTCGACCCCTTCAACGTTGTTCGTACGGTTTCCACCGGAATCAACGGTACTCCGATGCCGAACTTCCGGGAAAAGATCACCGTTGAAGACCGCTGGAAGCTGGCGGCATTCGTCAATTCGCTTTGTCCCAGGAAGAAAATCGACCCGCTCGTCAACAAGCCGGTCACGGACTTCCTGATTAAATCCAAGTACACCGCCGGTGTTGTGGCGCCTAATTATGACGATCCGATGTGGCAGGCTCCCGAGAACGATAACCGCTTGCCGGGTTATGAACGTTCCGAGGAGTATGTCAACAACGGTGGCGACCAGTACTGGCATTACATCGCCATGGGCGGACAGATCACCCGCGGTGAGCGTAACTTCAAACCGAAAGTGGACAACCTGTGGGTCATGTCCCGCTGGTCGGATGAAGAGCAGGCGGTTTACTATCTGGTTGAGTTCCACAACCGCTTTCTCTCGCAGGATCCGGCATTCCCGGATGGTGTTGCCATCCAGTGGCCGGGTCAGCTTGAAGACCTGTTCGGCGCGGAAAAGCCGTATTTCATCTACGGCGACTCCAAGAAGCCTGTCGACATCTGGAAAGCCAATTTCATGGCTAAAAACTATGATCCGACCAACCCCCCGAATCCTGATGGCTATGACCTGGACATCAGCGTGAAGGAATTGGTAGGGCATGGTTTTGACCAGGTTGCAGATAAGGAAGCTGCTGGCGGTGTGCAGATTGTTCAGTCCAAGTTTCATCAGGGCCGTGTGAAAATCATGTTCAAGCGTGCTCTGAATACGGACAATCCCAACAAGACCGATGTGCAGTTCCCCATCGCTTCCTATATCCCGGTCTCTTTCATGCAGTGGTCCGGAGCGGGTAAGGAACACGATGAGCACATGGCCATCTCCACATGGGTTTACACCATTCTGGAGCCGGCCCTGCCTGCTTCTCTGACCTATATGCCTCCCATCATGGCGGTGGCATTCTTTGGTTTCCAGTTGTGGCTGGTTCGGATGACTCGCCGTACCCGTCAGATGCTGGCAGACGGTAAATGGAAGTAATATGAGGTGACCTGCGGTCACTTTATATAGAAAGGCCCGCCTGAAAAGGCGGGCCTTTTTTTTATTGGCTGAATGAAATAAAAAAACCTGCCGATACCCGGCAGGTTTTGAAGAGTCTTAATACGGTGATGTTTTTTTGTTTCAGTAACCGCAAGCTCTTAAGCCTGCGGGAGGCCTTCTACGGTTCTGGGTGGGGCCTTGCTTTTTTGAATAGAAAATCTTTTAGTTGCCGATCTGTTCCAGATCCATATTGCCCTCGTAAATTTCCCTGAGAGCCAGCTGATAATATTTTTTCGGCGAGTCCAGTTCCGATTCTTCAACTTCAATGACCGGCTGGGCACCCTTTTCCAATTGGTGGATGCGCTGCGAAACCAGGATACAGAGCAGGTAGCGGCTTTTCACCACATCCAGCGCCTTTTTTTCGAGTTCCAGAATTTCCTGCATGGCGTTCCTTATGAAGGGGATAAAAAACTACTATTATACACGATTTTTTAGCAATTCAATCATTCTGAATTTTCAGGATTTGAAAAACAGCGTTATTTGTTCAAGAACCGTTTCAATGTCTGACGGCAGGACTTCCCGGTGGGTGACGGCGCGGAATACTGCCGGTTCTATTTCCAGGATCAGGATGCCCTCTCGCCTTAAAAACTCCAGAAGCTCCAGCGAAGTTTTAGCGGGATGCGTCAGTTCGAAAAACAGGATGTTGGTCTGAACCCGGTCGAGATCCACCCGCAGGCCTTCGATTTTGTTGATTCCCTGGGCCAGGGCCCTGGCATTGACGTGATCTTCCCCGAGGTGTTGGGCCTGCTCGCGGAGGGAAACGAGCCCGGCTGCCGCCAGGTGCCCCGCCTGACGCATGCCGCCCCCGGCCATTTTGCGTAATTTGCGCGCCTTTAGAATAAACTCCTCGCTCCCCGCAATCAGTGAGCCGACAGGAGCCGAGAGTCCTTTGGACAGGCTGATCATCACAGAATCCACATCGGCGGTCAGGGCGGAAGCCGGCACGCCCAGGGCGGTTGCCGCGTTCATCAGGCGGGCTCCATCCAGGTGGACCTTGAGTCCGTGTTTTGCAGCGAGCCGAGCGACCTGTTGCATGTAAGCCGGCGTCAGGACCGTGCCCCCGCAAAAATTGTGGGTGTTCTCCAGGCAAATCAACCGGGTCGGGGGGAAATGCAGATCGTCAGGCCGGATCGACTGCTCAATCTGCTCGAGCACGAGAGTTCCATCGGGATTGTTCGGCAGCGTTCTGGGGTGCACGCCGCCAAATGCGGCGACCCCGCCCGCCTCGTTGAGGAAAATATGGCTGCGGTCTCCCAGCAGGATTTCATCGCCGCGGCCACAATGCGTGAGGACGGACACGAGATTGCCCATGGTACCGCTGGGCAGGAACAGGGCCGCCGGTTTGCCCAGTGTTTCCGCCGCCAGGTCTTGCAGTTGATGAACGGTCGGGTCTTCATCGAACACATCGTCTCCCACCTCGGCACGGGCCATGGCTTCGCGCATGGCCGGGGTCGGCCGGGTCACGGTGTCGCTTCTCAGGTCTATGGTGCGCATGAACTCCAACTCAGGAAGAAGAGGAACGGTTTCGTCGATAGCGGTAAAAGACGAGGGAAATCAGGAACGCGGGAACGGCCAGTCCGCCTAGAAGCAGGTTGCGCGCCCAGGAGGCCGAAAACTCCAGGCCGAGCAACAACCGGTACTGCAGGGTCACCACCCCGGCCATCAGAACGATGACGAACATCAGGTACCCCGTTCGCTTGGAGCCGCGCGGGGCCGGGAACACCAGGCAGCGGGCGATAAAGTTCAGGCCGAGGAACAGAATACCGGACAGGAACATGAGCGTGACAATCTGGTTCTGCGCTGGTGTGAGCATTCCACTCCCAAAGGGTTTGGGTCTATTGTAGCGTTCCTCATTTCAGGAATAAAGGGCCGTGAAAATGAAAACGCCCCGGGGGAAAATTCCCCCGGGGCGTTTTGCTTTGGAAGAGGTGATGCGGGTACTGCTTAGAAGTGGACCAGAGCGTTGACCGCCACCGTGTCCTGAGAGTCGGTGGCGACGCCTTCGTCGTCAAAGACGTTGATATTGGATTCGTCGTGCCGGTACTCCAGGCGGACCACCATGTTCTGGTGAATCCGGAACTCCGGGGTGACGGTGATTTCCCACAGATCGTGCCCCGGAATAGCTGTGGCGAAACCATCCTGGTCGTTCAGGTGTTCCCCACGCAGGTTGAAGGAGAACCAGTCGTTGAAATCGTACCGGGCGTAACCCACGAAGCTCCACCATTCCGTGTCTCCACCGAGGGGAGCGGCGGAGGTGTCTTCTTCATCCCCGTAGACAAAGTTCAGGGTGAAGAGGAGGTCTTCGAGGGGGCGGATGTTGGTGATCAGCTCCACGATATTGCGCCACTGGTCGCCGGCGACCGTTTCCTCGCCACCGACGTAGTTGACCACAAAGTCGATCCAGTCGATCGGCGCGTAGGCAATCTGCAGGCCGAACGATTTGCTGTCGTTGTTGTCGGAGACCCCCCCGGCGCCCCAGCCATTGAACACCGCGCCCATGACCGAGAGTTTGTCGTTAATGTCATAGGATGCGCGGAGACCTGTGTGGGTGAAGGGAATGGCCAGGCCGAAAGTGAACGCCCGCGACCAGTTCTGGTTCCAGCCGTCGTAACCGTCGAATACTTCCACGCCGACATGGGTGATGAATTTACCGAAGTCGAGCCGAACGCCGTTTCCTACAGGGGCATTCCAGGTGACGAATCCCTGCTGAACGTCGAAATCGTCATCCACCGGTCCGGCCAGGCGGTTGGCTGCAACCTGACCGGTTGCGGCGTTAATGGGAAACGGAGAGTCCACAAAACCGTTGCTTCCCCGGCGCTGCGCGACTTCCGGCAGGCTGTAGCCGAAAGAAAGGTCGAACCGGAATCCGATATCGCCCGGATCGCCGGCGTCCTTCAGAAAGACCAACTCGCCGGCGTCAAATTTGAAACTGTTGTCGTCCACATCGAAAATACGCAGACAGTTGGGAGTCCGGCCGAGAGGATCGGCCAGGCCACAACTGGTTTCGGTAGCGGATTCGTTGAAATTGAATGTATAGGAAGAAGATGCAAATCCGTGAATTTCGATATCCTCAAGAACTTTAAAAACATTGCCGGCCTGAACCGGAGCGGTGAGCCCCAGAAAGAGCAGTGTGATCAATGCAGCAGAATTTAGTTTGAGTTTCATGATCCTCCCCCAAAACAGTTTTATGGTTCGCTTTTCCAAAAACCCTCCAGCTTTTGGAAAAGCCTCCTCTCACAAATTGCAACTTATTGTAAAAATTAAGGTAAGGTAAAGCCTCCCCCCTTGTCAACAAAACGCCTTGGCCTAACTCATTGTAAATTGGGGGTAAATTTATAAGTTATTGATTTATTTTTTCTTATTTCTTTGGTCCTGATCAAACCATGTTATAGCCGGTTTCTCCGTGCTGGGTGTTGTCGAGTCCCATTTCCTCGCTTTCTTCGTCCACGCGGAAGCCGATGGTTTTTTCAAGCAGCGTGGCCAGGCCGTAGGTGACCACAAAGGAGTACGCCCCTGCAGCCGCGATGCCGACGATCTGGATCACCACCTGCTGAATGTTGCCCGCAAGGAGTCCCGTGCCGCCAATGGTGACAAACAGTCCGGTGGCCAGGGCGCCCCAGGCGCCGCCCACCCCATGAATGCCGAACACGTCCAGCGAATCGTCATAGCCCAGGCGCATTTTCATGATCACCGCGAAGTAACAGAAGACGCCGGCCAGCAGGCCGATGACGATGGACCACAGGGGAGTGACGAACCCCGCCGCCGGGGTGACTGCGACCAGCCCCGCCACGATTCCGGACGCGGCTCCAAGGGCGCTGGGTTTGCCGATCTTGATGTATTCCATGAGCATCCAACCGATCATTCCAGCCGCCGTTGCCACCTGGGTGTTGGCGAAGGCCAGGGCCGCGCTTTCATTGGCTGCCAGTGCGCTGCCCGCGTTGAACCCGAACCAGCCGAACCAGAGCAAACCCGCGCCCAGCAAGACAAAGGGCAGGTTGTGCGGGATCATCATGGGTCCGGGGAAGCCTTTTCGTTTTCTAAGAACCAGAGCGGCGGCAAGCCCGGCGGTTCCCGAGGAGATGTGAACCACGGTGCCTCCGGCGAAGTCCAGAGCGCCGAGTTCTCCAAGCCAGCCGCCGCCCCAGACCCAGTGACAAATGGGATCGTAGACAACCGTGGTCCAGACGAAGATAAAAATGACATAAGCCTTGAAATCCACCCGCTCGGCCAGGCCGCCGCTGATCAGGGCGGCGGTGATGATGGCGAACATCAACTGAAACATGCTGAAGAGGAAATCCGGAATGGTTCCGTTGAGGGTGTTTTCATCGATTCCCGAGAAGAATGCCTTGTCCAGACCGCCAATGAATTTTCCGATATCTTCACCAAAGCACAACGAGTATCCGATCAGGCACCACTGGATGGTGATGACTCCAAGAGGGACGAAGCTGTGCATGAGTGTGCTGAGTACGTTTTTTCGCCGGACCATGCCGCCGTAAAACAGGGCGAGACCGGGGAGCATCAACATGACGAGGGCGGATGAGACGAGGATCCAGGCGGTGTCGGCGCCGCTGATCCGGGCGGTTTCATCCGCCATCGCGCTGGGGACGGCCACGAAAAATAGAAATAAAAAAACTCCCAGTCGAATCGTGAATGGAACCATGGATTGTCTCCCTTTTCTGATTGCCCGGTCTTAAGAGCGGACCAAATGGAAATTATGTGCTCCTTTGCCCTTAGTACAAAACCTGTACCAATTTGGAAGACAACCGGACACTTCCTTGTTTAAATATAAAAACTCATTTTAAAACAATAGGTTATTTGAGTTCAACGAGGCGGATGAAAAGAGTCCGCGGCATCGCTAGGGCAGGGGAATGCTGATTTAGCAAGCAGGGGCGATCCGATTCTGCCTCAACTTTGAACAGAATAGGGGGGAGATATAGGGCAGGGGGAAGCGAGCACGAGGGGCGCTGTTCCACATGCGATTGACAAAAACTTGACTGACCGCTGGCTTTGGAGCACCTGGTTCAAAATGGAAGCGGAATATACAAATCATTTAAAAACAGTTAGTTGTATTGATTTTCGGTTGGGACTCTTCGCTGGCATAATCTTTGCTGGTCCTTCTTCGCGAGAAAAGAGTCAAGATTTTGAAAAAAAAGGCCGTTCTGGTTATATGGCGGAAAAACAGTTCAAACCGCTGCGGGGTGAAACGCCGTTCCACCGCAGCCGTGCGGTGCGTGGACAAAGCCCCGGTGTTGGGGATACATTGGTTTATAAGAGGCGATCGCGGCGGCGAAACGAATTTCAACCTGTGGCAATCAAAGGATAGGCAATGGCCGAAGAGCAGGATATTTTAGCCGAACTGGAGGCCGGTGAGGCGGAAGGGGGAAAAGGCAAGTTTCCCGTCAAGATGATCGTCATCATCCTGCTGGTGCTGGCGCTGGCGGGAGGCGGATATTTTGCTTATATGAATTTCTTCCAGGCCAAGGAGGAAACGCCGCAGCAGACGGATCCCGCGGCGCCAGGCCAGACCCAGGCTCCGGCAGGGCAAACCCAGGGACAGACGCAGCCCGGGGCCACTCCGGCGAAAGCCGAGGAGGCCGTCGGGGTGATGGTGCCGCTGGAGCCTTTCATCGTCAACCTGGCGGGCAGCGAGGGCAAACGGTTCCTCAAGGTCACCATGACGCTTGAGTTGAACGAGCCCGGCACACGGCCGGAGTACAATGAAAACACCCAGCGCATTGTCGATTCCATCCTGGTCCTCCTGAGCAGCAAAACCTTTGAAGAGGTTTACTCGGTCCAGGGCAAATTCAAACTCAAGGATGAGATCACCACCCGGGTCAACCGCTTCCTGCTGTCCGGCCACATCAAGGACGTGTATTTCACCGAGTTTGTGATCCAGTAAGGTCAATATTATAATTATGGAACACGATGATTCATAACCGGTCCAACACGAACGGAACAACAGCCGCATGAGCCAGGTATTATCACAGGGAGAAGTCGACGCCCTCCTGAGAGGCGTGAGCGAAGGGGATGTCGAGACCGAGACCGACGAGCCGGATGAGGTGAGCGGGGTCGTCCCGTACGACCTCACCAGCCAGGAAAAAATCATCCGCGGCCGCCTGCCGACGCTGGACATCATCAACCAGATGTTCTCGCGCCTGTTCCGGAACTCTTTTTCCGGTCTGATGCGCAAGTCCGCGGACGTCAGCACTGTTTCGACCGACTCGCTGAAATTCGGTGAGTTTCTGCGTTCCCTGCCGGTGTCTTCGAGCCTGCACGTGTTCCGCATGGAGCCCCTGCGCGGGTTCGGGCTGATGGTGGTGGAGAGCAAGCTGGTGTTTGCGCTGGTGGACAATTTCTTTGGCGGCACCGGCGCGTCGGAAGTCAAAATCGTCGGGCGGGATTTTTCCGCGATTGAAATCCGCATGACGCGCAACGTCATCCTGACCGCGCTGGAAGACTGGGAAAAGGCCTGGAAGCCGGTCCACCCGGTCACCACCACCTACGTCCGCTCCGAGGTGAACCCGCAGTTCGCCGCCATCGTGCCGCCGACGGACGTGGTCCTGGTCATTGTGTTCGATATCGAAATGGAAAACTCTTCCGGTACGCTCACGGTGTGCATTCCATACGCCGCGGTCGAGCCCATCATGCCCAAGCTGAAAGCCAACTTCCAGAGCGAACAGATGGAAGCGGATCAGGTGTGGATCAACCGCCTGCGCGGGGAGTTGATGCAGACCAATGTTGAAATGGTGGCGGAGTTGGGCTCGACGGAAATCACCCCGGAAGATCTGATCAAACTCAAGGTTGGAGACACGCTCATGCTGGGGAACGATGTTTCCGATCCGCTTGTGGTCAAGGTGCAGGCGATCCCGAAGTTCAAGGGGTTTCCTGGCGTGTCGCGTGGCATGAAAGCCTTGAAGATAACTCAAATCATCGAAAGACAGAGGTAAGATTATGGCCGAGATGGACGACGACCTGGATCAACTGGACGATATTGATGATGTCGACGCGGACGCGGCCGGCGATGAAGACATCCCGCCTGTTCAGTCAAAAGACGCCCAGCCGGAAGACGTCCACAACCTGGACCTCATCCTCGACATCCCCCTGACGGTGACCGTTGAACTGGGGCGTTCCAGAATGCTGATCAACGACCTCCTGCAACTGGGGCAGGGGTCGGTGATTGAGCTGACCAAACTGGTGGGCGAACCGCTTGAGGTCCTGGTCAACCAGAAGCTGGTGGCGCGGGGCGAGGTGGTCGTGGTCAATGAAAAGTTCGGCGTCCGCCTGACCGACATCGTTTCCCCGATGGAACGGGTGCAGTCCCTCACCTGATACACCCCGGCGCCGGTTTCGGCCTGAACGGTTCCGAACCGGTGTTTCCGGCGTGGAACCCTCCGGCGGTGTCAATTATTCCCCTGCCGCTCCTCCTCCCTTTCCGGGCAACCTTCCATTTCTAAAGCATTTCGGCAGTGTTTTAAAAATCATCCCGTTTTCGGTACGGCGTTTGCATTTTCTCTTTTTGGGAATGAGCCCGCAAATTTTTTGACGCTCCATCGTCTACCCAATGGGATGAAAAACGTCATGAACCGACTTGTTCTTGCAATCACCGTAACCGCCGGCCTGCTCCTGGCGGCACTGCCGGCGCTGGCCCGCAGCGTGCCTTTGACGGAATACAACGCTCTCAGGCAGGTGGAGGTGTCCCGAAGCGGTGACGGGCTGACCCTGCGGTTCGAATTCAAACACGAACTGCGGCAGAAGCTGGTGCCGCATTACTACAAGCGTTCCGTTCAACTGGATTTTGACCTGACTTACGTCGACCCGCCCAAGCGTTATTACCCGATCGAAGACAGCCCCCTGTCCGAGATTTACGTCTCCCAGTTCGATTCGCGCCTCATGCGCGTGCGCTTTATCCTGGCCCAGGAAAATGGACTGGGCAAAAGGGATTTCGAATTCTCAAGCAAGGGCAATATCCTGACCGTCCAGGTGAAGGGCGGCCGCCCGGCTTACGACGATTCGCTGGACGCCCTGCTGGACCGTGCCGTGGCGGCATCGCACGAGCCGGTCCGGGAAGCGCCGCAGGAAATTGCGAATCTGGAAGAAAGCCCGGCGGACTTCAGCGGCATTGTGAATCCGGTTCGTGGATTTCCCAGTCCGGATGTGGGTGAAAACGAAAACACCGTCTCCTCCCGGCCGGTTGCCGTTGCCACGGCGCAGGTGGAACCTTTGGGAGAACTGGTGGCGGAAAAACTGCCGGAACCCAAAGCATCGACTCCGTTAAAACTCAAGGACAGCCAACCGGAAGAAGCGCGGCTGGTTGCCAATGGCGACGGCATGGAATCGAACTCCCTGTGGTCGTCGGCTCTCAGAATGGTCTCGACCCTGGCGTTCGTCGTCGGGTTGATGTTCCTCATCTTTCACCTGTTCAAAAAATGGATGGGGAAACAGGGGATGTTCGGCGGCGGAGAAAAGTCGATTCGGGTGATCTCCACCGGCTTTCTGGGGCCGAAGAAAAGCATCGCCATGGTGGAGGTGGCGGGGCGCGTTCTCATCCTCGGCGTGGCCAACGACCAGATCACCCTGTTGTCTTCACTCGAAAACGAAGACGAGGTGGAGCGCATCCTGCAAAAGAAGCGGTCGGCGGACGACCGGGAAGATTCGAAAACCATCGTGATTCCTTCGACCCGGGAACAGGCGGCCAAAAACGGCGGCATGCCTGCCGGTCCGGACGGCAAGCCGGATGTGTACACCTCGCGCAAAAAGAGGGTTGAAGCCGCGCCGGCAGCCAGCGGTAAAAAGTTTTCCGGATACGTTAAAGAGTACGCCGCACCGGAAAAGAAAAAGGCGCGAACGGTGAACGATCTGAAACGCATGATCCGGCAGCGCGTCGGGAAGGTGCAAGTGAGCGCATGAGACATCTCCGGCTTGGGTTTCAATTGATCGTGGTTTGCGCGGCCCTGTTGGGGGGAGCCGGGGCGGAGGCCTGGGCCATTCCTGTTCCGAGTATTCAGGTAGGAATGGAGGATGCGGAATCTCCCGAGCAGATTTCCAGCGCGTTGCAGATCCTGTTCCTGCTGACCGTTCTCACCCTGGCGCCTTCCATCCTGGTGCTGATGACCTCGTTCTCCCGTTTCGTCATCGTGCTGTCTTTTCTGCGGCAGGCGATGGGCACGCAGCAGACGCCGCCGACGCAGGTGCTGATCGGGCTGGCTCTCTTTCTCACCGTGTTCGTCATGCATCCCATATTCAGCCAGATCAACCAGGAGGCGTTGCAACCGTACCTGGAAGAAAAAATTTCGCAGACGGAAGCTTTCGATCTGGCGCAGGAGCCGATCAAGGCGTTCATGCTCCGCCAGACGCGCGAGAAGGATCTAGCCCTGTTCATGCGCATCTCCGGCCGGGAAATGCCGGAAACGGTGGACCAGGTCGACCTGCACGTGGTCGTTCCGGCGTTCGTCATCAGTGAACTCAAAACGGCGTTTCAGATCGGGTTCCTCATCTACATTCCGTTTCTGATCCTGGACATGGTGGTGGCCAGCATTCTGCTTTCGATGGGCATGATGATGCTGCCCCCTGTCCTGATTTCGCTTCCCTTCAAGCTGATGCTGTTCGTCATGGTGGACGGGTGGCACCTGACCGTGGGGTCGCTTGTGAAGAGTATTGCCTAAAGGAGCGGACATGACCGAACAATTTATCATCGACTTTTCACTCGACGCGATCAAGACGACCCTGCTTTTATCCGCGCCCATGCTGGGATTCGGGCTGGTGACGGGGCTCCTGGTTTCCATTTTTCAGGCGGTGACTTCGATTCAGGAATTGACCCTCACCTTCATTCCGAAAATCCTCGCGGTGTTTTTCGCGCTGTTTCTTTTCTTTCCGTGGCTGATGCAACTGATGTTGAGTTTCACAGCGCGGATACTGGGTAATTTTCCTGCCTACATCGGCTGATGGATTTCCTGAGCCTCAACTACACCGACTTTGAACGCTTTCTTTTTGTTCTGCTGCGGGTGGGGGCTTTCATCGTATTTGCGCCGATTCTGGGAAGCCGCCAGTTTCCCGTACTGGTCAAGATCGGATTCATCCTCCTGTTGAGTTTCACCGTCTACCCGATGGTCAAGGCGTACATCCCCCCGTCTCCCAAAGGGATGTTCGAACTCACCGCCTACTTTTTCGTGGAACTGCTCATAGGCCTCGCCATCGCCTTCGCTTCGCGGCTGGTGTTCACCGCCGTGCAGATCGGCGGCACGATGGTCGACTTCCAGATGGGATTCGGTGTGGTCAACGTCATCGACCCGCAGACGGAAACGCAGGTGTCGGTCACCGCGCAGTTCCAGAATATTTTCGCGATTCTTCTTTACCTGGCGGTCAACGCACACCACACAACCATTCTCGCCCTGGTTGAAAGTTTCCAGTTGATCAATATTCAGGCCTTCAGTTTTAACGGTACCGTGATGGGACTCATGATGAAGCTGTTCACGGACACGTTCATTATCGGCGTCAAGATCGCCGCGCCCATCATGGCGATCCTGTTTTTCATCAGTGTCGGTTTGGGACTGGTGGCGCGTACCGTGCCGCAGATGAACGTCTTCATCGTGGGGTTTCCGTTGCAGATTGGGGCGGGACTGATCATGATCGGGCTGTCCATGTCTTTCTTCGGGATCGTGGTGCGCAACCATTTGGGCGGATTGCCCCTCGACCTGCTTTCTCTGTTGCGCGCGTTTTGACTGGAGGTGAGGTGAGCGATGGAAGAACAGGATAAAGACCAGAAAACAGAAGAGCCGACATCGAAACGGCTGACAGACGCCGAGGAGAAAGGCAACTTCGCCCACAGCCGGGAGATGACATCGGCCTTCATCCTGTTGATGGCGACTTTGTCCTTCATGATGGCCGGTTCCATGAGCGCCCGGCACCTGATGGGCACCTGGCACACTTTCATCAGCCAGATCCATACCATCGACCTGACCGTCACCGAAGTGCGCCGCCTGCTGGGCTGGACCGGAGAGAACATGATGATCATCCTCAGTCCCATCCTGCTGGCGATCCTGTTCGGCGGCCTGCTGGCGAACCTGTTCCAGACGGGGGGACTGAAATTCTCCGCGCATCCCCTGACGCCGAACTTCGGCAAGCTCAATCCGCTGACCGGGTTCAAACGGATATTTTCCAAGAATTCCCTGATGGAATTACTCAAATCGATCATCAAGATCGGGCTCATTTCCTGGATCGCTTACATCACCATCAAAAGCCATTTCTCGGAAATTCCGCCAATGATGGATCTCAGCGTCGGGCAGATCCTCACGTTCCTGGGCCGGGTGACGATTGAGATCATGATCAAGGTCCTGCTCATGATCATTTTCATCGCCATCATCGATTACACTTTCCAGAAATTCACCTATATGGAAAACCTGCGCATGACCAAACAGCAGGTCAGAGACGAGCGCAAGGACACGGAAGGGAACCCGCAGGTCAAGCAAAGGATCCGCGCGGTGCAGTTGGAGATGATGCGCAAGCGCATGATGTCGGCGGTTCCCGAGGCGGACGTGGTGGTCACCAACCCGACGCATTTTTCCATCGCCATCAGGTACGACCGCGAGAAACACGAAGCGCCGGTGGTGGTGGCCAAAGGGCAGGGCGACATCGCGCTTAAAATCCGCGAAGTGGCGAGGGAAAACGGAGTCCCGATGGTTGAAGACAAGCCCCTGGCGCGGTTGCTCTACAAGTCCGTGGACATCGGCCAGTTGATCCCCACCCACCTGTACCGGGCGGTGGCGGAAATCCTGGCCTATGTTTATAAGCTGAAGGGAAAGTCGATGGTATAGAGATTGCATTTTAACCTGAGATTCAGACGGCCCTCCGGCTGCGGAATACCCCGCCCGGAGGGGAGGCATCTGAACCCGTTTAAACGAAGGCACTTCGGGCGTTTCTGCTGAAAACACATGGGACGACCGGGCGTCAAAAAATTGGAACCGGATTGCAGGGAGCGGTGATTTAACTCATGAAACTGGCGGGCAACGGACAGGAAATCGGAATCGGCCTTGGCCTGATCACCATTCTGGTGGTGATGGTCATCCCCATTCCTCCATTCATGCTCGACCTGCTCCTGTCTTTCAGTATTACCTTTTCGCTGATCATCCTGCTGGTTTCCGTCTTCATGCTGGCGCCGCTGGAGTTTTCTGTATTCCCATCCTTGCTACTTGTGGTGACCTTGCTCCGCCTGTCGCTCAACGTCGCCTCGACCCGGATCATCCTCCTCCACGGTAACGAAGGGTCGCAGGCGGCGGGGCAGGTGATCCAGTCCTTCGGCAACTTCGTCGTCGGCGGCAACTTCGTCGTCGGTGCGATCATTTTCATCATTCTGGTGCTGATCAATTTCATCGTCATCACCAAGGGATCGGTGCGGACCTCGGAAGTCGCGGCGCGTTTTACGTTGGACGCGATTCCCGGCAAGCAGATGAGCATCGACGCCGACTTGAACGCCGGTCTTATTAATGAAGATGAAGCGCGCAACCGCCGCCGGTCATTGGAGCGCGAAGCCGATTTCTACGGGGCCATGGACGGTGCGATCCGTTTCGTGCGCGGGGATGCCATCGCCGGCATCTTGATCACGCTCATCAACGTCATCGGTGGATTCGCCATCGGCGTTTTGCAGAACGACATGGCCGCCGCGGAAGCGGCCAAGGTGTACACCCTGTTGACCATCGGCGACGGCCTGGTGACCCAACTGCCGGCGCTGGTGATCTCCACCGCTGCCGGTATCGTTGTCACCCGCGCCACTTCCGAGCGCAACCTGCCCAGCGAACTGGTGGAGCAGATGATGAATCATCCCGCCGCCTTCGCCATTGCTTCGGGCATCCTGTTCCTGTTCGGAGTCGTTCCCGGCCTGCCGCACGTTCCTTTTTTCATACTGGCGGGCGCGGCGGGTTTTCTCAGTTACCGGCAGCTCAAGGGACGCGAGCAGCGGGAACTCGTGGAGATCAAAAAGATGGAGGAAGAGGCGCGCGCGCCGATTCCGGAGAAGGTCGAGTCCATTCTGCCGCTCGATATCATGGAACTCGAGGTGGGATACGAATTGATCCCGCTGGTCGATTCGGAACGCAACGGCGAACTCCTCGACCGGATCAAGTCCGTGCGTCGGCAGTTTGCGCTGGAGATGGGATTCGTGGTGCCGCCGCTGCACATCCGCGACAACCTGCAGTTGAAGTCGAACGAGTACGCGATTCTCATCAAGGGCGTGGAAATCGCCCGGGGATCGGTCATGATGGGCCGCTTCCTGGCGATGAGTTCCGGCACAACGGAAAAACAGATCGAAGGCATCCAGACCCAGGAGCCGACCTTCGGCCTGCCCGCGATCTGGATCACCTCCGCCCTGAAGCAGGAAGCGCAGATGGCGGGTTACACTGTGGTCGATCCCGCAACCGTGATCACAACGCACATTAAGGAAACCATCAAGCGCAACGCCGAGGAGTTGCTGGGCCGTCAGGAAACCCAGGCGCTCATCGACAAGTTTAAGGAAAGCAATCCCAAGGTGGTTGAGGAATTGATTCCCGGGGTCATGGCGCTTGGCAAGGTGCAGAAGGTGATGCAGAACCTTCTGCGAGAACAGATATCGATTCGCGATCTGCGCACCATCCTGGAGACCCTGGCCAATTACGGGGCCAAGGTGGAGGACCCGGATCTGCTCACCGAATACGTCCGCCAGGCCCTGGCCCGGCCGATCACCAAGCAGTATGTCTCGCGCGACGGATCGATTTCCGTTTTGACGCTGGACCGCGAAGTGGAAGTGCTGATAGAAGGGGCCGTGCAGAAGTCCGACATCAGCACCTACCTGGCGCTGGAGCCCACGGTGGCGGAAAAAATCCTGATGAGGATCAAGGAAGCGGTGGAGGCGGTCACGCCGGTGGTGGAGACCTCGCCCATCCTGCTGGCTTCCCCCATTGTGCGGATGTACCTGCGCAAGCTGACCGAACGTTTCATGCCCGACCTGGTGATTTTGTCGCACAATGAAATCATGCCGTCGGTGCCGATCAAGACCCTGAGAGTGGTGACGCTGAATGCTGGTTAAAAAGTTCCTTGCAGAGAATTATGCCGACGCCCTGCACCGGGTCAAATCCGAACTGGGAGACGAGGCGTTGATCATTTCGACGCGGTCGATCAAATACCACCCGGACGAGGAAGGAGGGGAACCCTCTTCCTGTGTGGAAATCACCGCCGCGCTGGAAAAGGAAGCGGACGCTCCCGCGAAACAGGCACCGGAGCCCAGGCGCTCCTTGCCGGAACCCACGCTCCACGAGATGAGTTCTGATCCGGGATGGGATCGCATTCAACCGTTGATCCAGAGCCTGATGACCCAGACCGACCGGGCCCGTTCGGCGGGATTGAAACCGGGGCAGATGGACCTGTTCGCGCTCCTGCTCCGGCAGGGGGTGAAGGAAGATTACGCCTTGAGGCTGTTCACGTTGCTGAATTCCGGCAAGCTCCGGAACACCGGGCAGGACGGGGGGCCGGATGTCGAATCCCTCAAACGCCTCATGCGCGGCATGCTCAAATGCGCCGGTCCGATTGAGCTGACGCCGGGCCGGCCGAAGGTGGTGGCGCTGGTCGGACCGACAGGTTCCGGCAAGACGACTACCATCGCCAAACTGGCGGCGCAGTATGCGCTGGCGCAGAACAGGCGCGTCGCCGTGGTTTCGCTGGATTCCTACCGCATGGGCGCCATCGAACAGTTGAGTGCCTATGGCGAGTTGATGGAAGTTCCGGTAGAGGCGGCGCAGGGCCGGTTGGATTTCCGTAAAGTGATCAACACGCACCGTGACAAGGAGCTCATACTGGTCGACACCTCGGGCCGCAGCCATCGCGACCGGGAATACGCCCTGGAACTGGCGGCGATTTTCAATTCGGTGGAAGCGGTGGAGACGCATCTGGTGCAGGGGGTCACCTCACAGGAGGCGCTGCTGGATGAAACCGTCTCTCAGTTTTCCATTTTGAAGCCGGACCGGGTGTTGTTCACCAAACTGGACGAAGGTCTGCATTTCGGCAACCTGTTCAATTTCGCCGTGCGGCACCGGTTGCCCCTGTCGTATTTCACCACCGGGCAAAGCGTGCCGGAGGATATTGAGATCGCGGGCCGGGACCGGGTAATTCGTTTGATTTTTAACTCATTTACCTTTAAAGTATAAAGGTTAAAGTCTCGAAAACTATGACTTTATCGGCAATTCAGGGCCGTCAGGCCGACTCATTAAGGCGCGTTATGTCCCTCCGTAACAAACAACTTCCCCCCAAAGTTCTGGCCGTCAGCAGCGGTAAGGGTGGTGTGGGAAAGACCAACCTTGTGGCCAATCTGGCTTACAGCCTGGCCAAAAAAGGCCAACGGGTGCTGGTGTTTGACGCCGATGTGGGGCTCAATAACATCGACGTCATGCTCGGTCTGGTGTCCAACGTTCATATCGGCCACGTGCTTTCGGGAAAACGGAAACTGGAGGAAGTGCTGGTGGAGGGGCCGGAAGGCATCCGTGTTCTCCCGGCCAGCAACGGCTGGCAGGAATTGACGACACTTGAAAATGAGCAAAAAATGGTTCTAATGGAGGAGTTGGACCGTTTGAGCGCGAGTTTCGACTTCCTGATATTCGACACGGGCGCGGGCATTTCGTCGAACGTCACGTATTTTTGCTGTGCCGCGCACGAAACGCTTCTCGTGGCGACAACGGAACCGACTTCGCACACGGACGTGTACGCGCTGATGAAGGTGCTGTTTAAAAACCATCAGCAGAAACATTTCAAGCTGGTGGTCAACTCGGTGAAGTCGGAGAAGGAAGCGCTGGACGTGTACCGGACCCTGTCCTCGGTGATCGACCGTTACCTGACGCATGTCACGCTGGAATATTACGGGCACATCATCCAGGACCCGAACGTGCCCAAGGCGGTGCGTCGGCAGAAGGCGTTTGTCGAACTGTTTCCCTATTCGAAGGCCAGCATCTGCGTTAACGATCTGTGCGATAAAGTGATCAGCGAACGGTCTCAGATTCCCATGGACGGAGACCGTGTGTTTCTCTGGAAATCGGTGTTTCAGGCATGATGACCGATGAATTGGTAAAAAAGATCTCCGCCGTATTCGGCACCTTTGCGTTCACCGTGCTGTCGGCGGGAAGCTGGGTGATGGGGGCGCGTCCCCTGTCCGCATTGGTCCGTGGGATAGAGGGATTTGTCGTGTTTGGAATCCTGGCCTGGTGCGTGTGCCGGTTCCTGCAGGACCGGATCGATTTCTCGCAAACGAATGACATGGATGAGGACGGAGCTAAAGGTTCTCATCTGGATGAAACTGTTTAAAGGCGAACTCCCTGATGGCGAATAAATCACAGGAAGCGGTGGAAATCGAAATTTCGAAAGAGAACACCGATCAGATCGTGCAGGAATACGCGCCGATGATCAAATATGTGGCCAACCGGATCGCCCTGCGTCTGCCGCCGCATATCGAGGTGGACGACCTGATCAGCGTCGGTGTGCTGGGCCTGATCGACGCCATCGAAAAATACGACCCGACCCGCGGGGCGAAGTTCAAGACCTACGCCGAATTCCGCGTGCGCGGTTCGATTCTGGACGAACTGCGTTCTCTCGACTGGGTGCCGCGCTCGGTGCGGCAGAAGGCTTCCGAAATGGACCAGGCCTCGCAGCGGTTGACCGGCAAACTGGGCCGTCCGCCGGAGGACGAGGAATTGGCGGAGGAACTCGGCGTCAGCCTGGACGATTTCTTCACCACGCTCAACGACACCCGCAGCATGCCGATGCTCAGCCTGGACGACCTGGGTATTTCCAAGGACTCCGGCGAGCAGCAAAGCCTGCTCGACTGTCTGGCAGGCAAGAGTGAAGCGGACCCGCAGATGCAACTGCGCCTGACGGAACTCAAGCAGATCATCGCCAAAGCGATCGACACCCTGCCTGAAAAGGAACGCCTGATGATTTCCCTGTATTACTACGAAGAATTGACCATGAAGGAAATCGGCGAAGTGCTGGGCATCACCGAGTCGCGCGTTTCGCAGATCCATTCCAAGGCCGTCTTCCGGCTGCGCACCAAACTGCGCGTGCTGATCGCCGAAGAAGGCTGATCCCCGCTTTCATCAATAAAAACCAACATCCCTTTTAACCGGTAACCTGCATTCCTGCCACCCGGGCAATGCCATGCAGAAGTCCGGTTGCGTACGGCGAAGGCGATGGCCTCTTTCATTTTGGAGGTTGTGGCTGCGTTTTCCTATTGCAGGCCGTACACCGCGCCACGTGGTTCCCCTTCGGGGCGCGACTTCCACCGGCGGTGAATCCACATCCACGGCTCCGGCTGCTGGCGGAGTACCCATTCGATATGCTGGACGCAGGCCTGCGTCCAGTGCACGACGTCTTCTTCTTTATTGCCGGATTTTTTCAGGCGCAGTTCCGGGCCGTACACGATGCGGTATTTGCCCGACCCTGTGGGGAAACAGAACATCGGCAGGATCGGCGTGCCGTGGTTGTAGCTGAGCAGCGGCAGGGCGCGGGCCGTGGAGGCGGCCTTGCCGAAAAAGTCGACAAAGGTGCCCCAGTCGCCTGCGTTCTGGTCCATCATCACCGCCAGGCATTCGTTGTTTTTGAGTGCGCGCACCAGCTTGATCGGGCTTTCATCCCGGTAGAGGATGCGGTTGCCGGATACCGTGCGCAGCCGCAGCACAAACCGTTCGAGGTGGGGGTTGTCCAGCCGGCGCGCGATCGATACCAGGTTGCCGGGGCAGTGGTAGCCGTGGTTCACGCCCATGATCTCCCAGTTGCCGTAATGCGCGGTGAGGAACAGGATGCCCCGCCCGCGTCCCAGGCATTCGGCCACCACGTCCAGTCCTTCGGGTTCGCCTTCGATCAATTGCGATGCCCGCGTTTCGGGGTTCGAGGATACCCAGAGGAATTGAAACAGGGAGACGCACTGCTGGATCATGCTCTCTTTTACGATGCGTGTTTTTTCCGCCGGTGTTTTCTCGTTGCCGAAGGCGAGGTCCAGGTTGAGCCTCGCGATGCCCCGCCGCTTGGCCGACACGCGGTACAGGGCTTGCCCCAGCGTCCGGCCCAGGCTGTAAACCGTGGCGGCGGAAAGAAACCGCACTGCCATGCGTGCCAGTGTGAACAGGATGTATTCCAGAATGTAGCGAAGGGGTTTCACGAACGAGTGGGATGAAGTTGATTTCCTGAAATCTCAGGAAAATGAAAACAGGTTGAGCGCTCAGCCTTCGGCAATGGCGTGCGCCACGGCGTAACTTTTGTCGTGCGAGATGGAAATATGAATGCAGCGGATCCGCAGGCTGTCCGCCAGGGCCTTGCCCTTGCCGGTCAGGCGCACCTCGGGTTTTCCGCTCTCGTGGCTGAGCACTTCCAGGTCCTTCCAGCGGATGCCTTCCGCCAGCCCGGTTCCGAGCGATTTCAAAACCGCTTCCTTGGCCGCGAAGCGTCCGGCAAAATGCGGAAACGGATTCGCCCGCGCTCGGCAGTAGGCGATTTCACCGTCGGTGAAAACGCGTTCCTCGAACTTCCCGGAAAAGCGGTCGATGGATTTTTTGATCCGGTCGATTTCGATGATGTCCAGCCCGGTTCCGAGGATCATGGCGCGTTGTCCGGTGAAGTTGATAATCGTTCAATTATAGGACAGTTGCCGGGAGCTTTGAATCTTCTATTTGGGAAATCAGGCGATCTTGCGGCCGAGACAGTCCTCGATTTGTTGTCGCGAAATGACCCCCTCGCGGATGAGGACGGGAGGTTCCGCCACGGTGTCGATGAGGGTGGAGGGACTGGATTCCGTCGCCGCTCCGCCGTCGATCAGGTAGTCGCAGTTGCCGGCAACCGCATCGGGGATGCTCTCCAGCGTTTCCGGGTTCGGCCCCTGCGCGAGGTTGGCGCTGGTGGCGGTGAGGGGCCCCACTTCTTCCAGCAGGTGGCGGGTTGCGGCGGACCCGGGCAGGCGCACGCCGATCTTTCCGCTGCCGGCGGTGAGGGCGTGCGGCAGGGAAGGCAGGGCGGGAAAGAGGATCGTCAGCGGTCCCGGCCAGAAAGTTTCGATGAGCGCACGCGCGTCCGCGTTCACTTCGCGGGTGAACAGGCTTAATTTTTTTTCCGCAGGGATCAGGACCAGGATGGGGTTTTTGCCTTCCCGGTTTTTGAGGTGAAACAGTTTTTCCACCGCTTCCGGGTTGAACGGGTCCGCTCCCAGCCCGTAAAAGGTGTCGGTGGGAAAGGCGATCACGCCCCCGGCAAAGAGGGACCGTCGCACCCGGTCAATGGTACGGCGGAATTCCTCCTGCTTTCTGATATCAAGAACGGGTGCTCTGCTCATTGAGCTCGGCCTGGAGGGAAGTGCTTTTTCTCCTTCACCTGTTCGGCCTGATCCTTCTTCTAGCGTTGCCGTTGGGTATCCGGTTCGTCTCCGGAAGCGCGTCGAGTCCTTGCAGCGGCGGAGAGTCGAGAGGTTTATACCAAGATTCAAATTGCAGATCAAGAAGGGGCGGGCGCTTCCGCTCCGGGATCGGAGACGGTGCGGAACCCGATAAAGGACGTGCGGTATCCGGTCAGGAACGGGAGCCGGCGCCAGCGCGCCAGTTGTTGAATGGGCGTCAGGAAGCTGCCGCCGCGCACGAAATGGTACTCGAGTTCGGGAGACCGTCCGGCGGGTGTTGCGCCGTCCTGGACCCATTCGTACACGTTGCCGAACAGGTCGAGTATGTTGGCGGTTAGGGCGTGGGTGGGAAAATGATCGACGGGCGTGGTGGCTCCAAGTCCGGATTCCTCGATATTGCAGAACCGGGTGATGTCGTCCGCAACCCAGGGCAGTTCACCGGTCAAGGCACCGAGGTTGGACGCGAGGTATTCCCATTCCACCTCGCGGGGAAGGCGCACCGTCCTGCCCGTCTGTGCGCTTTTCCACCGGCAATAGGCCTGGGCGTCGCTCCAGGAAATGAGGGTGACGGGGTGGCAGGCGCGGTGTTTCAGCGCGTCCGGCGAGCCGTCCGGCCGCCACCAGCAGGCCTGCGCCAGGGGTTCCAGCGTCGGGGTGGAAACCCGGTGGGGATCGGAAGGTTCCTCGGTGCCGATCCCGGAAAAATACACGATGCCGCCATCGCCGCACTCCGCCTCGGTGCGGTACCCGGTGTCGAGAACGAAGCGCATGAATTCCAGATTGGTGACGGGAAACCGGCCGGCGTGGAAGGGGCGTTCGATTGAAACCGGGGGCGTGGTGCCTGCGGTTCCCGCCTGGAATTTTCCGGGCCGGATTTCCTCCCGGACATCGAAACGCGCGGCCCACTCGTCGAGATACCGCGTGGAAAATGGAGGCCGTGGCGGGTCCTGGGTTTGCTGCAGGTGGTGCAACAACGCTTCCCACTCCTGCTGTGCGTTTTCTTCCGTGAAGCCTTCTGCCTCGTGGGGCTCAAGTGGCTGCGCCAGCGCTGCATCCGCGACCCATTGGATGCCATCCATTTCCTGTTCGCGGGCAATGGCATCGGAAAGCTCCTCGAACGCCAGGCCGATCGCGTGCAGTTTCTTTTCGTAACGGGACAGGTTGCTGAGAAACGCCTGCACGTTGTCCTGGTCCTTTTTCAGAACTTCCTGCCGGGACTCGCGCAGCGTTTCGTTTTCCTGCCGGTAGTCGTCCAGACGGACGCGCAGTGCGTCCTCCAGCGTTTCCATCAGTTGTTGATGCTGGTGGATGCGTTCCTCCAGCGTGTGTTCCTTCTGCGATTGACTGGCCCGGGAGGCCTCGGTCTCGGTTTCCAGTTGCTGCTTGAGCTGGTCCGTGTTTTCGCTCCAGGTTTTTATCTGGTCGCGAAAACCCCTGAGTTCGAACTTTTGGGCCTCCAGCCTGCGGGTGAAAGACGACTGAAACTCCTGGAAGAAGCGCCGCAGGTCTGATTTCCAGGAGTCCAGTTCGAGTTTGGAAGACAACAACCCTTCCAGTTCCGACTGGATCTGCTCCTCCTGGTCGCGCAGGCTCTTCCGCGACTGGTCGCGGTGACTTTGATATTCGGCAAAACGGTTTTGCAGGTCGAGTTCCCGTTGCCCGATTTCCTGTTCGCGCCGGTCCAGTTGTTCGGCTTTTTCGATCTGGGTGACTTCGAGCGACAGGCGAAGGTCTTCATAATCCTCATGCAGGCGGGCCAGCTCCTGCGTTTCGCGTTCGATCAACCGGTTCTTTTTGGCGATCGATTCGTCCATGGCCTGTTTGAGGTGTTCCTTTTCCTCGCGAACGATCTGAAGTTCATCGGCCGCCTTTTTTTCAAGGTATTGAAAGCGGGCTTTGTCTTCGTTCTCCGAGTCTCTGGCCTGGGCTTCCAGGTTTGCCGCCAGGGCGCTCAACTTTTCAACCAATCCGGCCTGGTTTTCAAACAGGTTCTCCAACTCCGCCTTCAGATACAGGGACCCGCTTTCGGTTTGCAGTCTCTTCTGCCAGGCCTGTTTTTCCCGGGTGAGGCCGGTGGCCAGGGCGGTCAGTTGCTTCAACATCGATTCCACCCGCGCTTCCCGGTTGAGCAGTTCTTCCTGTCTTTTTTTGAGGAATTCCTCGGTGCGGCTCTGGATTTCACCACTCAGGGCCTGCCGCTTCAACAGCAGTTCGTGCCGTTCCTCTTCCATCTTTTTACTGTGCTCCGCGTCTTCATTGGCCCGGAGTTGAAAATGAATCAACTGGCGGCGGAAGTCCTGCTGTAAATCCTGGATCTTGGTTTGAAAATCGTCCTCCTGCTGTTTGCGTCTTTCCCTTTCCTGCCGGCTGATCTCGCTGAGACGTTCGTCGTAGACGCGAATACGTTCCAGATGCGCATCGGCTGCTTTTTTGAGGAAGCGTTCCCGCTTGTGCGCCCGTTCGCGTTGGCGCTTCTTCAATTCGATCAGCTCCTGTTCCTGCTTTTTCAATTGCTCCGTGGTTGTTTCAAATTGCCGCAGGGCGTCGTCGACCAGATGCGATTGCCTCTGCAGTTCCGCATCGCGCCGGGTCCGGGATTCGGCCGTACCGGACAGCCCTTCTTCGCGCTCTGCCAGAACGGTTTCAGAATGTTCCCGCAACCGGTTTATTTCCTCCTGCAGGCGGAAGACCTCGTCTTCATGCGACCGGCGTTGCCGATCCATGGTTTCCCTGAGCCGGGCGGCCTGCTGCATCAGTTGGGACCGGTTTTCGGTCTGTTCCTGTTCGAGTCGCATCCGGGATTGAGACAGTTCCGTCTCTCTCTGGTTCAGTGCCTCCAGTTTTTTTGTTTCTTCCGCGGTCTGGTTTTGAAGCAGCTCGAGCTTCTCGCGCAGTTCCCCATGCAGGGTTTGCGGCAGGTTGAAGGCCAGTTCCGAGGGTTTGAACCTGCGGCGATTGAACTGGACGAAGCGAAAACGTTCGTCGACCAGAAAACCGGACGGGTTGTCTCCGTTATCGATCATTTCCAGCAAGCGGGAGTTGAGTTCGTTGCGAACCGATTCGATTTCGAGGGCGGAGGCCGCCACGTCCCTGCTCTGGTCTGGGGGAAGGACGGAGGCCGTCACCTGTTCCGTGGGCAGGCCTTCGCAGGCTTGCAAGGCCTCATCCGTTGCCAGTTGGCGGCGCAGGAACTCAAGGAGATGGGCTGATGGACCGTTCTCCTTTTTCAAGAAGAGCGCGATCACCCGGTCGAGCGCGTCGAGCGTGAAGGTGAGCGGGGTCATCGGTTGCGCCTCACAGGAAAACCCGTAAATTTTTGAGGGAAGGCCATTCTATCATAGCGGCAGAAATGGCGCTTCAATCAAGGCGTTTGTTTGCCCCTGCCGTGGCGGATTTCCGGGATCAGCATCAATGTGGCGACGAGCATCATGGCGAAGGAAACGAACCCGATATTGACCGGGCCGATATGCCGCACGGCCCAGAACCCGATCATGGGTCCGATGGTGCCGCGTATGCCGGTCAGGCTGACGTGGACGGACATGTAGGCGGCGACTTTCTCCGGCGGCGCGAATTTGGTGACCCAGAGCGCCCAGGCGATGCTGCCGCCGCCGAAGGCGATGCCGATCAGCGCTGATCCCATGGCGATGACCAGGGGGTCGGGCGTGAAAAAAAACAGCGCGATTCCGCAGCCGAAGGTGAGGTTCAGGATCATGCGCAGGACGATGAAATTCACGCGGTCGAACATGCGCGCGATGATGGGGATCGACACCGCGCGCATGGCGTCCGGGATGATCGTGATCAAGAGGGTGACGATGAAGGCGGATTCCTCGATGCCGTATTCCGGGTTGGTCAGGTAGTCGACGCGGAGCGGCAACACCCACAGGTTGGCGAACCCCATGATGAACCAGGTGAGCAGGACGTAGCCGAACAGGCGGTCCTCGAAAATATATTTGAAATTGCCCAGGGGGTGAACCCAGTTCGCGGGTTCCACCGGTTTCGAGGGCATGGAGAAGATCGCCCAGGCCTTGGCGACGCCCGCCAGCCCCAGGATGACCATCACCCAAGGGAACAGATTCAGGTCGTGGTCGAGGAGACGCGATCCGAAGATACCGAACACAACGCTGACACTCACCGTGAGGATCACAGGCAGGGAATAATACGATCCCCGTTTGTCGCTCGGGTAGTTGTCGTTGTAGATGGAGGTCAGAAACGGCGTTTGCAGGTGCAGGAACATGAACCCCAGCGCCGTGAGGATGGCGAACGGGTACAGGGAGTCCGCGAGTGCGGCGAGCAGGAGGCAGAGTCCGCAAAAAAGTGTGGGGATGGCCCCGCACAGGGACTTGGGCCATCCGGTATGCGACAGGTAGTGCAGAGCGTATATCGACAGGAACATGCCGATGAAAGGCGCCGCACCGATCAGGGATTTGACATCGTCGCCGGCGTTGTAATAACGGATGGCGATGAACAGCGCAAACGTCTGCGTGCCGGTGGTCAGAATCCCCCGCAGGCTTCCTCGGACCATGTCCATGCGGTAGGTTTTTTCGCGAAGGTGCGCGGTGGTGAGCGCCGGACTTGCGTCATTCATGGAGCGGTCCTGATGGGATGACGACGGGGAGCGCGGCGCGGGTCAGTTCAGTTTGGCGCGGCAACGGGCGATGTAGACCCGGTTGGATTGGGCGTAGGGTTGAATCTCCAGCGCTTTTTGAAAACTGTCGATGGCTTTCTCGTAACGGCCGGTTTGATAGAGGCACATGCCGAGTCCGTTCCAGGCGCCGAAGTGGTGTGGGTTGAGCCGTAATGTGATTTCGCATTCTTCAATCGAATGGGAATAGTTTCCGTTGAGAAAAAGAACCGTGGCCAGCTTGTTGTGGGCTTCCGGGAACTCCGGGAACTCCTCGGTCAGGCGGGCGAACAGGTTTTCCGCCTCGCCCAGCCGGTTTTCGTTGAGCAGGTGGATGCCCTGCTGGATCAGTTCTTCGGCATCCTTCCCCGCTTCTTCATGCCAACGCAGCCACAAGGCGGCGGTGGCTTTTTTGCGGATTGCAGGGTCCGGCAGTTTCAATGCCTCAAGTAATTTCTCGAGGTTGTCCATAAAGTCCACCCGGAAATTTGGAATTGAAACGGTACCGGTATAGTATAGCAGGCGGAAGATGGATTCTCATCGCCACCGGTGGTTTGGAATAATGGAAATGGAAAATATGACAGCGGAAATCCTGACAATCGGAAACGAGGTCATATCCGGACACATTCAGGACACCAACGCCCGCACCCTGGCTTCCCGGCTCAACGATATCGGCATCTGGGTGACGCGGTTCACATCCGTGGGCGATCACCACGCCACCCTGCTCGAGGAAGTGGACCGGGCGCTCGGCCGGTCGGACATCCTGATCACAACCGGGGGGCTCGGGTCGACTCACGACGATATCACAAAACAGGCCTTGGCGGAGTACTTCGGCATGGCTCTCGTGACCGATGAGAAGGTCCGGAGCATGATCGAGGGGTTTTACCGGTTGCGAAAAAAGCCGGTGGACCGCCGGGTGCTGCTTCAGTGCGAGGTGCCGTCCGGCGCGACCGTGTTGTACAACAAAAAGGGCACCGCTCCGGGGTTGCTGTTTGAGCGTGACGGAAAAAAAGTGTTCGTCCTGCCCGGGGTTCCGCTTGAGATGGAACACCTGCTGGAGACCTGGGTCATCCCCGATCTGGCGAAAAATAACACCCACCGGGTCCTGCACCGCATCCTCAACACTACCGGGCTGGCCGAATCGGCGTTGTGGGAGAAGACCGGTCCGGCGGAGCAATTCGAGCAGGGCGTTTCCATCGCTTCCCTGCCGTCGCATCTCGGGGTTCGCATCCGTTTGACGGCGAGGGGGACGGACCGCGATCAGTTGGTTTTTAACCTGGGCCGGGCCGAGGCGGGACTGCGGAAGCATCTCGACACCTGGATTTTTTCTGTTGACGACGAAACACTGGAGGAACGTGTGGGGAATTTATTGAGGGAACGCGGCAGGACCCTGGCGCTGGCGGAGTCCTGCACTGGAGGGTTGATCGCTTCCCGCATCACGCGCATTGCCGGCAGTTCAGATTATTTTCTGCAGGGCATGGTGACGTACAGCAATGCCGCCAAGATTTCGCGGCTTGGAGTGCCGGCGGAATTGATCGACGCCCACGGGGCTGTCAGCGAACCTGTGGCGCGTGCGATGGCGCAGGGCGCGCGCGCCACCACCGGGGCGGACATCGCCGTCTCCGTCACCGGCATCGCCGGGCCGGGGGGTGGCTCCGGGGAAAAACCCGTCGGCCTCACCTTCATCTGCGTCAGCGACGCGCAAGGAGAGTGGGTGGAGCGGCACGTGTTTCATCAGGACCGGGCCCGCAATCAGGACCGGGCGGCGCAGGCGGCGCTCAACCTGCTGCGGCTGCGTCTGCTCGGGGTGACACCGGACACGCTCGCGGCGGAACCGGTCCGGGGGGAGGCGGTATGAGACCTCCAGTGTGTTAC
>JAGQJZ010000036.1 GCA_020430445.1 Nitrospina sp. | reverse complement strand
AATCCCCCTAACCCCCTTTGCAAGGGGGAAAGTCGGGGGGTGCTTGCGTACGGCTAGCGCCCCTTAAACCTAAAGTCAAAAGCAAAGGCGACCGTGCAAGTGCGCTGGGCCGATAAAAAACCAAGGCCAAAAGTCCAAGGCGAGATTCTTCGCTCTGCTGACGCTCGACTCTGAATGACATGTCTGGAGTTGTTGCCCGTTCCCGCCCGATTCTGCCCGAAAAAGCTTCGAGCAAATCCAGCGTGGCAAGAAGCCGCCCCTCCGGCTGAGGAGTTCTGCGGTAAAACTCATCGAAGAAATTGTACGCGCCAAGACGTTGGCCGTCCGTCTGGGACCTGGTGGCCGGCGGTGTCTCACCCTTACGGTTCCCCTTCGCTCAATCCCGACCAGGCCATGCTGCGGTTGGACTGACCGGCCCAGGCTTTGCGGCTCATCAGGATCAACCCGATGTCTTCATCCTCTTCGAACCAGTCGAGCACTTCCTCGATGACGAAGTTCGGTCCCATGCCTTCTTCCAGCATCTGGTACGCGCGGAAGGCGGTCATGTTGCGCGCGATGGCCTCGCCCTTGCCGGTGGCCGCGACGGCCCCGTAGGGTCCCGCGTACAGGCCGCAGCCGAGGAGCGGCACATCGCCCACGCGTCCCGCCGGCGAGCCTCCCGTTCCGCCCGTGCTCAGTGCGGCGGCGAAGCGGGTGCCGTCGAAGGCGACGCATCCCACCGTGTCCGATCCTTCATAAGACGCGTCCGCCGTGCCCTTGCGTCCCGTCCACGTTTCGAAATCGTGTTCCAGCGCGAACTCCGCCGCGCCACGCCCGGCGCGCATGCAGTGTTCCGACGCCATTAGCTTGTGCGCGATGAGCACCGGGTTGCGGAACCCCTCGATCACCGCCACCGCGCCGAAACGTCCGTCGCTGTCCATCACGCACGCGTCCATCTGCACCGAGCCGTCCGCGCGCGCGCGCGAGCCCACCCCGGCGTTGAAGCGTCCGTCGTTTTCAAGCGCCACGACCCCGCGCACCGCCGCCTCCAGCGCGCCCGTGCCCTGGCCGAGGGCATCCATCCCCATGCGGCAGGCCGTCTCCGCGCCGTCGCGGAAGGCCGCGTCCGAGCCCGCCCCGCCGTGTGTCAGTATGCAGTGATACGTGTTTGGCATCTTCGGCAATCTCCTTTTGCCCCGCCGGGCAAGTTAGGGTAATATACTGTAAAACCTTCCAATATTGAACAACCCGGTGCCGCGATGGTTAAATTCTGCCTGCAATGCAAAAACGCCTTCTGGGGCGGCCAGTTTTGTCCGAAGTGCGACGGGCAGGTGGAACTGCTCGACATGGCCGACGAGGCGAACCGCAAGTACCTTCCCGAACTCAACGTCGACGTTCGACCAAAGTACTACGCCCGCAGTTCCATGTTGCTCACCTGTTTCGGTTTCATCATGGCGCTGCCGCTCGGCGCGTTCCTGTTCATCCGCGGGCTGGAGAAGACGCAGAGTTTTCCCCTCAGCATCGCCTTCGGTGTGGGAACCGTTGTTTTATTGGCCTGGGGCTCCTGGTTCCTTTCGCAGAAGCTGTTCGACAAGCAAATGGAAGGCGTCGAAGCCGAAGATAAAGAGCCTCAACTCGATTGACGACACTGCATCGGTCTAACCGTTAAACAGAAAACTCCCTCCTGCACGTGCTTTTTTTGACGCGTCCCCGTCCGCGGTTTTTTGCGCTGTTTTTGATTTAATTTCTTCCGGTAAATCAATGGTTTGTGTGGTTTTTGTTTTGGGCCGTGCAAAATGCCGGAGAGGAAAGTTTTACCGGGTAAAAATTTTTTTTACATAACCGCTGTTTTATCAAGCTCTATTATTTACCTCACCCTCCGGGGTATTGAAATTACCCGGAATCCCCCTGTATATTCCGAAGCGTTCAAAATGCGAACACAAAACCGGTGTTCACGCCAATTTCAGCCTGCCTGGGGGGGCTTGTGTTGAGGCTCATTCCGCGCGGGCTCTGTTTGCCGAGGAGCCTACAATGCCAGTCCAGCCGACTTATCCCGGTGTTTATGTAGAAGAGATTCCAAGCGGCGTCCGTCCGGTGCCTTCGGTCAGCACGTCCGTTGGAGCTTTTATCGGAACCTTTCGCAAGGGCCTGCTCAACGAAGCGGTCCAGATTTTCAGTTGGGGCGACTTCGAGCGCGAGTACGGAGGCCTCGACCGAAACAGCGAAACGACCTATGCCATCCAGCAGTTTTTCCTGAACGGCGGAACGGAAGCCTGGGTGGTCCGCATCGCCGACACCGAAACCGGTGCGCCGCCGGTGGTTCCGCCCACCAACGCCAACGCGGCGGAGGTGATCCTGTTCGAAGATCCCGGCAACGCGGGCGATGAAATTTTCCGTGTTCGCGCCGGACGCAGGATTCGCGGCGAAAGCGCGCAGAACCCCGGCGAATGGGGCAACTCCCTGCGCGTGGATGTCGATTACGACACCGCCGACCCCACGGAACAGTTCAACCTGACCGTCAGCGAAATCCGCCAGGTCGGCGACCGCACCCTCGTTCTGCAAACGGAAACCTGGCGCAACCTCACCATGCGCCCGGACACCCCGAACAATGCGCTGGAAGTGGTCAACCAGGGATCGGCCCTGGTGCAACTCGACCGCGATGGACTCAACCCGGCGAACCTTCCCGTGCCGTTTGCCACCACCTTCCGTCCCGCTTCCAGCGGCACGCTCGGGGCGGCCCTGCCGCAGGTTCCGGCGATTCCCGGCGATACCGACGCGTTCAACCTCGACATCGGCACGGGCGCGATCAATGGCAGCATCCAGTACAACGGAGCGCCGGCGCCGACGACGTACGCCGGTCTGCGCCCGTTTCTGGAAGAAGCGGTCCGGCGCGCGGCGGCGGACCCCGGTGTCGCGGATGGACTCAAGCCCCTGTTGACCGGCGCGCAGGTCAGCCTGATCGGCAACAATACCGCCGCCAATCCGGCGCGTTTCTTCGTTCAGCTTGGCCGGTCTGCGCGGCCTTACAACCCCGCGACTACGATCACCCTGGACGGGATGGGTGCGGCCACGGTGCTTCTGCCGGCGGCGCAGGGCGCGACGGAAAACACCCAGCAGACCGCTCTCACCGGCGGACGCGACGGCACGGCCCCGGCGCCCGGCACCAACTTCCGCCCGGTTCCCGTCGGTTTCTTTCAGGGACAGCAGGCGGCCAAGACCGGTCTGTACGCGCTGGAAGACGTCGACCTGTTCAATATCCTCTGCATTCCCGAAGCGACGTATCTCAATGACGCCGCCATGCGCACGCTGTACACCGAGGCGATCACGTACGTCGAAGACCGCCGCTCCATGGTCATCATCGATATCCAGGCGGATGTCGCTTCCATGACGCAGATGCAGACCTGGCTGGTCGACAATGACGGCCTGCGCCACGCCAACTCGGCGGTTTATTTTCCGCGCACCAACGTGTCCGACCCGCTCAATCAGAACCGGCCGCGCTCGATCGGCGCGAGCGGCGCCATGGCCGGCCTCTGGGCGCGCACGGACACCGCACGTGGTGTCTGGAAAGCCCCGGCGGGCACGGAAGCGGTGCTGCGCAATGTCGAAAGCCTGGGCGCGAGCCTGACCGACCAGGAAAACGGACAGCTCAATCCGTTGGGAGCCAACTGCCTGCGCAATTTTCCCGTCTACGGCAACATCGCCTGGGGAGCCCGCACGCTGGACGGCGCGGATTTGAGGGCGTCGGACTGGAAATACATTCCCGTCAGGCGCACGACGCTGTTCATTGAGGAAAGCCTGTTCCGCGGCACCAAATGGGTGGTGTTCGAGCCCAACGACGAACCGCTCTGGTCGCAGATCCGCCTGAACGTTGGCGCGTTCATGCAGGACCTGTTCCGCAAGGGAGCGTTCCAGGGCTCGACGCCGCGCGAGGCGTATTTCGTCAAGTGCGATTCGGAGACGACGACACAGACCGATATCGACAACGGAATCGTCAACATTGAAGTCGGGTTTGCGCCGCTGAAACCGGCGGAATTCGTCATCCTCAAAATCCAGCAAATCGTTCGCCGCCCAGAGGCGTAAGGAGATAACACCATGGCTGAATTCACAACCAATCCGCGCCGGTTTGATCCGTATAAAAACTTCAAGTTCCGGGTCAAATGGGAAGGGCGGTACGTCGCCGGAATCAGTAAGGTCGGTTCCCTTAAAAGAAGCACCGAGGTGGTCGAGCACCGCGAAGGCGGCGACCCCTCGACCAGTCGGAAGTCGCCGGGCCGCACCAAATACGAGGCCATCACCCTCGAGCGCGGCGTCACCCACGATCTCGATTTCGAGCGCTGGGCGAACAAGGTGTGGAACTTCGGTGCCGGGGCCGGTTCCGAGGTGTCTCTCGCCGATTTTCGCAAGGATGTCATCATCGACGTTTTCAATGAGGCCGGACAAAAGGTCCTCTCCTACAAGGTCTACCGTTGCTGGGTGTCGGAGTACCAGGCATTGCCCGATCTCGACGCCAACGCCAACGCGGTGGCCATCCAGACGATCAAGCTGGAAAACGAGGGATGGGAGAGAGACCAGGATGTGACCGAACCGGCGGAACCGAGCTTCAACGTTCCTGCCTGATTCACCAACCCGCCTGTTTCAGGACGGAGGTGTGACCGATGGCTTCATTGTTGAACGTGGACCTGTGGACAGGTCTGGTGGCCGAAGACCGCCGCCAGAGCGGTGCGCGCCTGTGCGCCTTCACGGGGGAGGATGAAGCGGCCCTTCTGGATACCGCCGGCCGGTGCCTCCCGGCGGAACAGGTGACGTGGCTGCTCGCCCGCCTTTTGGACAGCATTGGCGGCATCCGGCCCGTCGGCGTGGAGCACGTCCGCATGCTGACCGTGGGCGATCGCGACCGTCTCCTGTTCGCCTTGTGTTCCGCGACGTTTTCCCCGGAAATGGATCTGGTGGCGCGTTGCCCGTTTGAAGAGTGCGGTGAACTGACCGAGCTGACCGTTTCTCTCGAAACCCTCACCGGCCATGTCCCGGCCACGCCCCCGGCGGATTCTTTCGAAAAACAGATTGAGCTGGAGGAAGGCCCGTTCACCCTCCGCTTTCGTCTTCCCACGGGGCAGGACCAGGAAAAGGCCTGCCGGCATCTCGCGGCGCAGGATGCCGCGCGGGTGGAAGCGGAGTTGGTCCGGGAATGCGTTCTGGAGTTGCGCGACGCGAAAGGACGTCCGGTGGACTGCGCCGCGAGACGCCTTGCGCAAATCCGTCCGCATCTTGAAGCGGCCTGGTCCGAACTCGATCCTTCCGCCGATTGTTTTTCCCAGGTGGAGTGCCCCGCCTGCGGCCGGGCCTACAGCGCCGTGCTCGATGCCCTGTCGCTGTTCATGGCAGGACTCGAAAACCGGGGCGATATCTTCCATCAGGTCGACCGGCTGGCCCGTGCCTACCACTGGAGCGAGCGCGAACTGCTGGCGCTTTCTTTCCAGCGGCGGCAGCGGTACCTGGAACTGGTGGACTCACAGGCGAGGCCGTCATGACGGGATTCGTCCAGCGCATGCTCGCGCGCGGAACGGGCAGAGCATTGCAACCGAACCAGGTCGCCTTTCGACCCCGGCCCCGTTCGCGGTTTGAATCCACAGGCGAGGCCGGACAAGGGCCCGGTCTGATGGAACAGGCAACGGAGTTCGCCGCCAAGCCCAGCAGGAGCCGGACCGGCGACACGCCTCGCGCCACTTCCCGGACGGCACCCGGCTCCACGCCGTTCTTCAAAGAGACCAGCGGAGACAAGCAGTGGCCCAGCCGGGAACCGCAAAGTATGGCAACCGTTCCGCTACCGGAAACCGGGCAGGCCGATCCGTCTGCACCGGCCTACCAGAAAGAAACGTTTTCTGCTCAACATCAACAGGAAGAGGCGCGGACCCCGAACCCGGTACCGGAGCGCATCGTAAAAGAGACAACCGTTCAGGTGACGCGGGAAAAAGCGGAGCCGGTGGAAACGCAGGACTTGGGCCTGCGGCAGCAGGAGACTTCGTCCGCCGAGTCCACCCGCGAAACATTTCATGAGCGTCTGGTTGAGCACCGCGTATCGGAAAACGTGCAGGCTGACGCGCAGGTGGCAAGCGAACCCGCGGCGGCGTCCACTGACATGGTTGAATCCGGTGAATCCCATAAAAATGCACCAGAAGAAGCGGCTCCGGCAGAGAGCCCGCGCCTGATCCGTGAGACGGTTCCCCGGCAAATGCCCGATGCGGGTTCATTGCAGGAAAGGGGCAGAGAGCAGGCGCTGGATGTTCCGCAGAGCGCTCCAGTGCCGGAAGTGACGATTTCCATCGGTAGAATCCAGGTTGAATTTGTTCAGCCGGAATCCCGGATGAATCACCGTGCGCGTCCGCAGGTCCAGCGCACCTCCGGGTTTGATAGTTACGCGCAGGCGCGGCGCGGCGTGAGGAGGCGGTAACCGGTATGGCAACTCATGTGGCGATCGCGGCTGTTACGAGAACCCTGCGCACGCTGTTGCTCGACCGGATGGTGATGAACCCAACGGTGACCATCGCGCCGCCGGATGTCACCGTGTCGGGTGTCAACGGAGGCCGGGTCAACCTCTATCTGTTTCAGCTCATGGAAAACGCGGGACTCAAAAACCAGGAGATTCCGGGGGAGGGCCATCCCGCCGCTTACGGCAGGCCGCCGCTCTCCCTCAATATGCGCTACCTGATCACAACACACAGCATGCTGGAAACCCAGCCCGATGCCGACCTCAATGCGCAGACGCTTCTCGGTGACGCCATGCGCGTGCTGCACGATTTCGGCAACCAGATCGACAGCCTGGTGATCCAGAACGCGGTCGCGGGAACGCCCGGGGACCCGGTCCTCGATCCGGACCTGACCAACGAATTTGAACGGCTCAAGGTCGTGCTGCATCCCTCCAACCTGGACGATGTCACCAAGGTGTGGTCGGCCCTGTCCGAATCCAATTTCCGCCGCTCGGTGATTTACGAGGCGACGGTGATCCAGATTCAAACGCCGCAGACGCGCGTGCAGGCGCAGCCGGTGGAAACGCGCCGCATCCTGATGTCCGTCCGCCCGCGCCCGGTGGTGCGGGAAGCCTACGTCACCCCGGCGCCGAACGGCCCGATAGGCGAGGGGCGCGCGCGCATCGGCGACGAGATCACGATCCTCTGCGAACACGCGCTGGCCGACCGGGTGTACGTCCGCCTGGGCGATCTCGATCCGATCCGGGTCAGCCCGCCGGGAGACGGACGCATCCGCATCACCGTTCCGGACGACCAGTATCCGGCGGATCTGGACAATCCCGCGCCGTCCCCCATCCCGTTGGGGCAGAGGCTGCAGCCCGGGCCGATGGAGGTGCAGGTCATCGCCGAGCATCCGGCGGACGGCGTGGAAGGCGGGCTCGGCAACGGCACGCAATTCACGGAGCCGAGGCGGTACGCGTCGAACATCGCCTTGCTGCAATTGACGCCGCGCATCACGGCGGTCAACCCGGCCAATGGTCCGGCGGCGACGGTCCTGCAGGTGCAGGGCACGCGCCTGTGGCACGACGGGGCGCGCATCGCCGAGGTGTTCATCGGCGAAGCGGCGGTCCGTGTCCGCGAACCGGGCGTGGGCGACCCCTGGGCCGCTCCGACGTCAACGGTAGTGGAGGTGCCGGTGGCGGATGTGACGGATGTTCTGCCGGTTCAGGGCGGCGGCGATCCGCCGTACCCCGTGGCGGTGCAGGTCGATGGCGCGCGCAGCCGCGACACGGGATTTGCCTTTCATCTGGATCCGTAGCGTATGAAAGAGACGACACACAGCGAGACGATTCCCCTGGAGGACCGGGACACGGAAACCTGGACCCGGAACAACCGTGAAGTGGTGCGCCTGGGGCTGGACTGGTTCCGCTTGCTGCTGGAGAGCTATATCCAGTTCCTGCGCTCCGGGCTGCCGGAGAAAAAGGAGGCCTCCGGCCATACGGTGATGAGCGATCTGGCGGCGGACTGGCTCTTGGGTTCCCTTGAACGGAAGAAACAGTTTTCAATTTCCGCCGATGTCCATTCGGCACGCGAGCGGTTCGATGCCGCGCGCGCGAAAATGAAAGAGGCGGAGACGCCCTCCGCCCTCGACCATCTCTCGGCGTGTTTCAATCTGGCGCCATTTGATGAAGATGTTCTCGTGCTGGCGTTGGGGCCGTTCACGGAAGCGGGGTTCGGTCCCCTGTTCGGTTACGCGCACGACCGGCTGAACCTGACGCAGGGCACGCCCTATCTGGCGTTGTCCCTGTTTGCGCAGGGCAACGATGAAGCCGCCGCATTGGCGTACAAGCGTTTCTCGCCGCGCGCGCCGTTGCGCCGTTTCGCGCTGGTGGAAACGGACGGCGAGTCCCTGGGCGTCCTGTCGCCCTTCCGTATCGGGGAGCGCGTGGGTCGGCTGCTTTTGGGCGATGAATATTGCGAGCCGTCGGTGGAGGCGCTGCTGACGGTCATCGCGCCGGGCCACTGTCCGTCGCGCCACGAGGGGGAACTCGGACGGCTGGCGCGAACGATGCAAAACGGCGGCCTGAACGCGGGGATGATTCTCGGTCCCAAGCGCAGTGGACGTCATGTGGCGGCTGTGAAGCTGGCCGGTTTGTTTGGCCTCCAGGCGGTCGAGTTGAAGACCCGGGAGATGCCGCAGGACCCGGCCCAGCGCCGGGCGCAGTTCGCGCGGTTGTCGCGGGAGGCGGTTCTGGGGCAGACGGCGGTGGTGATCGATCTGTCCGCCAGAGACCAGGCCGTTTCCGAGGAGAACCGGCAGGCGGCGTTCCGCGTGGCGGAAGACGCCTTGCGTTACCTGGAATCGCTGGTCCTTGTCATTGCGGACGAACATCCGGATTTGCCCGATGGGCTGCCCTGTGTCCATTTGAAATCTTTGGCCACCGAGGACCGTGTCGAGGTCTGGTCCCGGGAATTGAAGCGTGCTGAAGGGGAGGACGGCCGGGAAATCGAAACCCTGTCGGAACATTTCGTGCTGGGGCCGGGGGAGATCGCTTCCCTGTGCCGGGGACTGCACGCGGCGGAGTCTCCCGACCTGTGGCAGTCCTGCATGGAGGTGGCCGGCCGGGGACTCGACCATCTGGCGGAGAAAATCGAATCGCGTTACACCTGGGAGGACCTGCTCCTGCCGCAGGAGGTCATGCACGATCTCAAGGCCATCGCCGCGCAGGTGCGGTACCGGCCGCAGGTTTACGGACACGGCGGATTCGGCAAGCGGCTCGTTCGCGGGCGCGGCGTCTCGGCGTTGTTCGCCGGTCCCAGCGGCGTGGGCAAAACGATGGCGGCGGAGGTGATCGCCAATGAACTGGGGCTCGGCCTCTACAAGGTCGACCTCTCGAGCGTGATTTCGAAGTACATCGGCGAGACGGAGAAAAACCTCAAGCGCGTGTTCGATTCGGCGGAAGCGGGTGGCGCGGTGCTCTTCTTCGATGAGGCGGATGCGCTGTTCGGCAAACGCAGCGAGGTGAAGGACAGCCACGACCGGTACGCCAATATTGAAGTCAGTTACCTGCTGCAGCGGATGGAGACGTATTCCGGCCTGTCGATCCTGGCGACGAACATGAAGAACCATCTCGATGTGGCGTTCCTGCGCCGCCTACGGTTTGTGATCGACATCCCGTTTCCGGATGCGTCCCTGCGGCAGGCGATCTGGAAACGGGCTTTTCCGGAGGAAACGGCGACGCGGGATCTGGATTACACGCGGTTGGGCCGGTTGGAACTGGCGGGCGGCAATATCGTGGTCATCGCCGTCAACGCCGCGTTTCTGGCGGCGGCGGACGGCACGGCGGTGACGATGCAGCACATCGCCCGCGCGGCTCGTTCGGAAATGCGCAAGCTGGATCAGGAATTGCGTCTCGACTGGGTGGAGGGCGTATGAATCCTCCTGCCACGCCCAAAGTGAATTTCAACCTGCCCCGGGTGCAGGTGAAGGGCGGCGGTTCCGCCGCTGTGGCGAATCGCAACGCCCATGCCATCACACGCGGGCTGGAAAACGCCGTGCGCAATCTGGCCGCAAGCGGGCAATTGAGCAACAGTGTGCACCTCGACCGGTTGAACATACGCATTCCGCCGGGCGCCAGTGAACGTCAGATCGCCGAATCGATTCAACGCGCGTTGGAACAGTCGATGCCAAAAAGTGGAGGCGGACGATGAGGAACTTCGATTCTAACTCGTTAAAAAGCGACAGCAGGCAGACGGTGGTTGCGCGCAAGGCGAACAGCCGGGAAGCGGACGCCGCCTCTTCGCCCAGCAACCAGACCCTGCAGAAGAAGGTGCGTATCGGGGCGGTCAACGATCCGATGGAAGCGGAAGCGGACCGCGCCGCCGATGCGGTGATGTCCGGCGACACGGCGTCGATTGGCCTGTCCACGGCGTCCGCCGCGCCGGTACAGAGGCAATGCGCCCAGTGCGAGGGGGAGGAAAGCGAGACGGTGCAGCGCACGCAAACGGATGAAGAGGAACTGGGCACCGTGCGGCGTCAGCCGATGGAAGAGGAAGAAGAGATGATGCAGCCCAAGGCGGCTGCCGGGGGATTGAATCTGGGAGGCGAAACATTGCAACGCCAGCCGATTGAGGAAGAAGAGGAAATGCTGCAGCCGAAAGCGGCGGAAGGGGAAACGGTGCAGCGTCAGCCGGAGGAGGAAGAGGAGGAGATGCTGCAGGCCAAAGGCAAGGGCGGCCAATGCGCGGCGTGCAGCTCCGGTGCGGAAGCAGGCGCCACGGCGGCGTCGGCTGTGGAATCCGGCGGCCGCGCCCTCTCGGCGGAAGACCGCTCGTATTTCGAGCCGCGTTTCGGGCGGGATTTTTCGGATGTGCGCGTGCACACGCACGGTTCCGCGGAGCGGGCGGCGGGGGACATCAACGCGCGCGCCTACACGCTGGGATCGAACATCGCGTTCGCGCCGGGTCAGTATTCGCCGAATTCGGAATCGGGACGGCGTCTCATGGCGCACGAGCTGGCGCATGTGGTGCAACAAAAGGGAAGCGGCAGCCCGACGGTCCGCCGCGCGGTGTCCAGCAGATCGAAATGCGCGGCCAACAAGCACGGCGCGCCGGCCAAACCGCTGGATGAGATCAAAAAGATCAACGACAAGGGATGGGCGCTGTCGCAACTGGCGGATTTGACCCTGGCGCTCGTCACCCTGGACAAGGATGTGTTCAAGTCGGAGCAGAAGTTCTTCAAGGAACGTTTCGGCGAGCCGCCGAAGTCCGGGAAAAAGTTCAAGAACCGCTGGACGGGGAAAAAGTTCAAAAGCAAGGACGACGCGTTTTTTTCCGAAATCGATTCGGCCTCGAAGCAGTTCAGCAAAGTCACCAAGGCGCTGAGCAAATCGATTGTCTACACCTGCGCCGGGGACAAATCGATCAAGCTGCCGGGGTGCAAGAAGAAAAAATGCGGAACGGGCACGGTGGCCTTTGTGTGTCCGGGGTTCAGTTTTCGCAGGATGGTGGTGTGTCCCAATTTCTGGAACCAGGGGACGGATCAGTTGGGCGGGGCGCTCATACACGAAACGGTTCATGCGCGGTTGAACCGTCCGGGGCATCCGCAGGACGTGGAAAAGCGTCACCGCAACCCTGAATGCTACACGAGTTTTGTCGCGGACATGAACGGCTTCACTCCGTTCGACACGCGGTGTCCCAAAATTTAAGAGCCCGGGACGGGATGCCATGAAACCGGTGCTGGAGACACAATGATGGAGCGCAGTCCAAAAGTATTGAAGGGCGGTATCGTGGCGTATTCTTTTCCGGAACTGCTGCCCGTGGTCATTATTTTCCAGTACAACCCGGATGCGGTGTCGCGCAGTATCCAGGCGGGAAGCGGTGGAGGCGGCGGCGGGCGCGGCGACGCCAACCGCGTCAACGGGCCGCCCCAGGAGACCTTGAGCATGTCGGTGGAAATCGACGCGGCGGATCAACTGGAAAAGCCGTCGGAAAATGCGCTGACGGTGGACAACGGACTGCACCCGGCCATCGCCGCGCTGGAGCAACTGCTTTATCCCGCCTACCCGGCGGTGATCGCCAACGAGGCGCTGGCGCTGGCGGGCAGCGCGTTCATCCTCGGCGAGCAGGCGCCGCTGGCGTTTCTGATCTGGGGCGAGAAGCGCGTGCTGCCGATTCAGGTCGACAGCCTGTCGATCACGGAAGAGGCGTTCGACCAGCGGCTCAACCCGATCCGCGCCAAGGTGGACCTTTCGATGAAGGTGCTGACGTACCGGGACCTCGACATCACCAACCCGGGTTACTGGGTGTACCTCGCATCGTTCACGCAGAAGGAAGTCATGGCAACGCTCAACACTCTGGCGGGCCCGACGGGCCTGCAGGGTCCTTTGTAGGAGACGCGCATGTTTTTCAGAGGCAGCCGCTACGAACACGTCGCCGACGCGGAACTGGAAACGAAGGACGGGCGCTTGATCCGTTACAAGCGCATGCGGTTCATTCCGGATGCCGAGGGGCGTCTGTCCTACCAGGTCAAGGAAGGCGACCGGCCGGACCTCGCGGCCTACAACACATTGGGCGACCCGGAACAGTTCTGGCGGTTGTGCGACGTCAACAAGACCCAGCGTCCGGTGGACCTCACTGAAAACCCGGGTGAGCGCATCGGCGTTCCCGGTCCGGAAGGGGGCATGGGCGGATGAGTTTCTTCCCCTCATTTTTTGTGGTGCAGGTGGCGTTCGCGCCGCTGCCGGTCATTTTCATGCAGGCCCTGCGCCAGATTGAGGTCGAGACCTCCATCGGCCAGGCGTCGATCTTCCGCCTGCATTTCGATCTCAGCCGCAACAGCTTCGGTGACTTCGACGCGCTGGCGATCGATATCTTCCGCCCGCTGGTGCCGATCACCATCCGTGTCGCCGCCGGCCTGCCCGTGCCGCAAACGCTGATCAACGGTTACATCAAGGACGCCAAGGTGTCCGCGTCGAACACGCCGGGATCGTCCACGCTGGAGGTGGTGGGCATGGACGCGCTGGGCACGCTCATGTCGCACATCCAGCAGCCGTTTCCCTGGCCCAATTCGCCGGACAGCGTCGTCGCCACCGCCATCTTCGGCAAGTACGGCCTGATCCCCGTGGTCATTCCGACGCCACCGACGCGCACCGTGCTGGACACGACGACGACGCAGCGCTCGCACGACGCGCAGATCCTGATGGAGATGGCGGAGCGCAACAGTTACGAGGTGTTCGTCCAGCCCGACCCGATCGCCGGGCTCGACATCGGTCACTTCCATCCGCCGTTCACCACCGTGCCGCCGCAGGGCGTGCTGTCGATCGACTTCGGTTCGCAGACGAACCTGAACAGCTTCACCGTGTCGAACGACATGCTGCAGCCCGCCGGGGTGGTGTCGGTGGCGGTCGACCCGCTGACCCGCGCGCCGATTCCGGCCATCGCGCCGGTGTCGACGGATATTCCAATGGGACTCGAGCCGTCGCTCAACCGCATCATTCCGCCGCCGATCGACCGGCCCGCGGGCACGGATGCGGCGAACCCGGCGGAAGCGCAGTTTCGCGCCTTGTCGAAAGCGACGGAAAGCAGCCGCAATGTTCAGGCCAACGGAGAGGTGGACGGCATCAAGTTCAACCGCCCGTTGCTTGCGGGCCTGCCGGTGCTGGTGCGCGGCGCGGGCCGCCAGAACAGCGGGCTGTATTACGTGACCTCGGTCAATCACAGGATTTCACGCGACGATTACACGCAGAGTTTTACCGCCTACAGGAACGCCGTCGGCCTTACCGGCGCGGAAATATTCATCGATCCCCTGTCGGCGGTGGTCTAGATATAAGGAGGTTGGAATCATGCCAGACGGAGGCGGACAAGGCGCGCGTGACCGTGTTTACGGCAAGTATGCCGGAACCGTGGTCAACAACGTCGATCCCCTGAGCCTCGGGCGCATCCAGGCGTTTGTGCCGGAAATCTTGGGTGAGGTGCCCGCGGGCTGGGCCAAACCCTGTGTTCCGTACGCGGGCACCACGTCGGGTTTCCTGTCCCTGCCGCCGGTCGGCGCGGGGGTGTGGATCGAGTTCGAAGCGGGGGATGTGGACCGTCCGATCTGGTCGGGCTGTTTCTGGGGAACCGCCGAAGCGCCCATGGCGCCGCCGGCCAGTCCGCCTTTGCCGACAACGAAAATCTGGCGGAGCGAAACGGGGTTGTCCGCCGTCATCGACGATGTCATGCAGACCATCACCATCACCGATGCGACGGGGCAGAACAAGGTGGAGGTCAACGCCCTCGGCCAGGTGACGGTCAAGGGGCTGGCGCGGATCGTGGTGGACGGGCCGCTCATTCAGGTCGGAAGCCAGGCCGCGGCGCGTCCCGCGGTGCTCGGCGACCAGTTGATGACGTATCTGGCGCAGATCGTCACCATGTTCAACACGCACATGCATCCGGGAGAACTGGCGGGCGGGATTTTGCCGGTGACTCCGGCGCCACCGGTTCCGCCCATGCCGCCGCCGGCGCCCAATCTGCTGTCGGTCAAAATTTTTCTGGAATAAGGAGGCAGGAATGGGAAACGAATGGAAACCCGGCGACCTGGGCCCGATCCCGACGGACTATTCGCAGTTCATCAACTCCATGGCCAGCACGATGGAGCAGGAGTTGAACGACCTGATGGTGATGGACGGGCTGCCGCCTCTCAGCATGGACGCCAACGATGAATCGATCCGCGACCGGCGGCGGTTGTTTGTCGCCATCGCGCGCGGCGTGGTCCGGCACCTGGCGGACAACAAGGATGCGATCGACATCCGCCTGGCGGACAACACGGTGGTGCAGCCGGAAACCATTCGCACCGAGGGATTGTGATGCCGAACAAACCTGTATTCACGGATTTTCCGTTCTCCATCGACGAACGCGGACGCAGCGCGGAGACGACGGAGGACGAACACGTGCGCGATCTGATCTACCAGGTGCTGTTCACCGCGCCGGGGGAACGCGTCAACCGGCCGGAGTTCGGGTGCGGACTCAAGCAACTGGTGTTCGCTCCGGCGTCGGATGCGCTGGCGGCGGCGACGGAAAAACTGATCCACGGTTCGCTGATCCGCTGGCTCGATCCGGTGGTGGCGGTGGAAGCGGTGACGGTGACGGTGGACGATGCGGAAATTTCCGTGCGCGTGGGCTACACGCGGCGCGATACGGGGGAAAAGCGGCAAGATGTGTTCCGCCGCCCCATTCCATAAGGAAACGACATGGTTTTTTCACGAAACAACATGATCGGTTGTGAGGACGAACGCCGCTCGGGAATCCTGAGCGATCCGGCGCATCCCCTCAATGGCATCGACTACGTTGAGTTCCGGCGCAACTTGCTGGCGCCACCGGCGCAGCGGTACCGGCTCGAGGTGACTTTCCTCAAGCCGCCGCCCGCCGCGCCCGCGATCAGCGCGGCCGATATCGAGATCCTCGGCGGCGTGCGTGTGATCGGCATCCGCGTGCTCGATGTCCAGCCCGACCCGGGCGAGCCCAACCGCCTGCGCGTGTTCCTCGATCAGGAGGGCGACTTCTCCAGCTATGTGCTGCGGATCGAACACGCGGAGCTCGACTCCGAGCGTTCCGAGGCCCGGTTCGGTTTCAAGACGGGATGCCCGACGGAGTTCGACTGCCGCGTTGAAACCGACTGCCCGCCCGAGGTTGTCGAGGAACCGGCGCTCGACTACATGGCGAAGGATTACCAGAGTTTCCGCCGCATGCTGGTCGACTTCATCGCGCAGCGCAATCCGGGCTGGCAGGAACGCCTGCCCGCCGACCTCGGCATGGCGCTGGTCGAACTCCTGTCCTACACCGGCGACATGCTCAGTTATTTCCAGGACGCGGGACCGGGTACGGAAGGGTACCTCGACACCTGTCTGCACCGTCTCTCCGCAAGGCGGCACGCCCTGCTCATCGACTACCGCATGCACAACGGACGCAACGCAGTGACCCATGTGCATTTCCGGGCCACGGCGGGAACCGACGGTGTGGTGCCGCCGGGCGCAAAACTGGTGACCCATATCACCGTGCCGTTGATCGGCGAGACCGCGCCGCCGGGCCCCATCATTCCGGTGGAAGCGGATTTCGACAACGATCCGGCGCTGGTTCCGTCCACAGTGTTCGAGACCACGGCGTTGACGCGCGTGACCTCGCTGCACAACGAATTGCGTCTGCACACCTGGAGCGACACGCTGTGCTGCCTGGCCCAGGGCGCGACGGAAGCTCACCTGTTCGCCCTCACCGGCGCGGCGGGAAACGAGGTGGCCGTCCGTACTGAATTTGAAGCAGGCGATTACCTGCTGCTTGAAGAAGTGTTGAGCCCGGTCACCGGGGTTGCCGCCGACCGTGATGCGGCCCACCGTCAGGTGGTGCGGATCGTTTCGGTGGAAGACACCGAGGATGCGGCGTTCACATCCGATGTCCCGGGCGGCGGCCTGACGCCGCGGCACAATCCCGCCGATCCGGCCCTGCCCCTGCAGCGCGTGGTCTGGCGGGAGGAAGACGGACTCGGTTTTGCCCTGTGCCTGTCGGCGGAAACGGATGACGGCGTGCCCATCGGTCCGGTCTCGGTGGCGCGTGGCAACGTCGCCCCGGCGGACCACGGCCGCACGCTCAACCGCGACTCGGATGACGACGCGCTGGGCCTGCCGTTTGCCCCGTCCATCCGCACCCTGCCGGTGCTGCCGCTTCCCGAAGCGCCGTTGACGCACCAGGCCATGCCGGAATCACCGCTTTACACCGACGCGGGCCGTCTCATTCCGGGGCGGCACGATCTTGAAGTGCCGCCGTACGAGGCGGCGCCTGCGGTCGCCCTGATTTTGACCGGTTCCGATGGCGATGAGGAATTGTGGACCCCGGTGCCGCACCTTCTCGACAGCGGGCCGTACGACCGCCACTTCGTTGCCGAGTCTGACAACAACGGCCAGGCGATTTTGCGTTTCGGCGACGACCAGTACGGGCGGCGTCCTTTGGGGACGAGTCGCGCCCGCGCCCGCTTCCGCATCGGCAACGGCGTGTCCGGCAACATCGGACGCGAATCGCTGGTGCACGTGGTCGAGCCGGATCCGGCGGAGGCGCTCGACCCGGCGAACCCCGGCGCGCCTTTGGTGTTCGCGGACGTGGCGGCGGTGTATCAGCCGCTCTCGGCGCGATTGGGCGCGGCGGAGGAGACGATCGAGCAGGTGCGGCAAAACGCGCCGGAAGCGTTCCGCGCCATCCAGTTCCGCGCGGTCACGGTGGAGGACTGGGAAGATGTGGCCCTGCGCCACGCGGGCGTCGCCGCCGCGAAGGTGCGCTTCCGCTGGACGGGAAGCTGGCACACGGTGTTCGTCGCCATCCACCCGAAAGACGAAGACGCGCTGGTGCGCCTGCCCGGTGGTGGTGTGACCCTGGCGGTGGAATTCGCCGCTGAAATGAAAGCGCACCTCACGCGCTTCAAGCTGGCGGGTTATGACTTGAAGGTGCGCGCGGCGACGTACGTGCCGCTTGAAATCGAAATCCAGCTCTGCGTCGCGCGCGGACATTTCCGTGGCGACATCCTGCAGGAGGTGTCACGGCGTTTGTCCAACAAGCAGTTCGCCGACGGCTCGCGCGGCTTTTTCCATCCGCTCGAATTCCAGTTCGGCGAGGCGGTGTACCTGTCGCGCCTGTACGCGGCCATTGCCGAAGTGCAGGGCGTTGAATCGTCCACGGTCCAGGTGTTCAAGCGTTACTGGGAGGCGGCGAACGATGAACTGGAACACGGACGCATCCCGATGGGGCCGTTCGAGATTCCGCGCCTCGACAACGATCCCAATTTTCCGGAAAACGGCGTCCTGCGCCTGACCGCGGTGGGGGGACAATAACATGGGCACGATTCACGATCCCCGTTTCTGCAGTTGCTGCGAAACCCCCGTCGCTCCCGCGCCGCTGATCCCCTGGAACCGGCCGGGACTCACCGAAATCGATTACCGCATCGGCACCTTCGCCAGTTTTCGTCAGGCTCTGCTGGAGGCGATTGCGGATGAACCCGCGCTGGCGGCGCTCGGCACGCGTGAAAGCGATGACTTCGCCATCACCGTGCTGGAGCTGTTCGCGGCGATGGGCGACGTGCTCACCTTTTACAACGAACGCATCGCCAACGAACTGTTTCTCAGAACCTCGCGCGAACGCGACTCGGTCCTCAGGCTGGTGCGGCTGATCGGCTACCAGATGAATCCGGGGCTTGCCGCCACGGCGCACCTGGCGTTCACGCTCGACGCGGGCGCGGAAACGAAAATCCGCGACGGCCTCAAGGTGATGAGCGTGCCCGGCCAGGATGAGAAGCCGCAGATTTTCGAAACGATCGAGGCGATCACCGCGCATGCGGAGATCAACACCAATCCGGTGTTCGCGCCTCCGGTTGCGTTCAACGCGTTCCACAAGGGAAACAGCAGCGGTCCGGTTGTCGCGCGGCCCGAAATCCTGGGACCGGGCGACCGGCTGGCGTTGTTCGGCCTCGACGCGATCGAGGAAAAGAAAGTGGACGCCCTGACGGTCAGCAATTCCGGTGAGCGGCTCGAGTTCAGCCCGGCGATGCAGAGGGACGGTTTGTGGGATGAGGTGACGCGCGCGGCGAAACTGGAAGGCCGCCTGCGTTTCTTCGGTCACAACGCGCCGGACAAGCAGAATATTTATCTCCCCGGAACGGTGGGGAGCCCTTGGCCGAAGTGGGAAAACAGGACGGTGGTGTCGAATTTTGGAGCCAACGAGACGGTGTATCCCCTCGACGCGCGTTACGAGGAAATGAAGGCCGGGGTTCACCTGCTGGTGGACTGCGGCGAAGGGGAGGAACCCCGACTGCGCACGGCGGTGGTCACCGACGCGGAGGACAAGCCGGCGAGCATCCTGACCTCGCACGCGGACACGGTCCTTCAGGACACGGTCACGCACGTCCACCTGCGCCAGACGATCCGGGGCCGGCCGAACGTGGTGGAGCACCTGGACAACCGGCACATTGTGCTGGGACGGTCGGGCACGGGTGCGGCTTTGAATATGGAAGTGTTGCAGAACCGCTGGCATTATCTCGACCGGCCGCACTTGGCCTCTTCGATTTCCGGCGTCCAGCGGGCAAGCGACAACCGGCGCGATGTTTTCGTGCGCAGTCCCGAAGGCAACCTGCTGCAAAGGAGCCTGGGGTCGGGCCATGTGTGGATCGAACACGACCGCGCCCAGTCGCCGGACGGACTCATCAGCGGCGGCGTCATCACTTCCGAACCGCGTGCGGTGGTGCTGGCCAATGGAGAGTTTCATGTGTTCGCCCGGGGGCGCAACGGCGATCTGGTCACGGCCAACGTCACCTCCGGCACGGAACAGATTCTCGGCACCCTCGAAGGGGAACTCACTTCCGCGCCGTTCCCGCTTTCGACCGATGGCGTGACGATGGATGTTTTCGCGCGCGGAGCGGACCGCGCTCTGTGGTGGCTGCATTTCGATGGCGTCAGTTGGGGCGAATGGGAATCGCTCGGCGGCGTGCTGGCGACGGAACCGGCGGCGCTGGGTTGGGCTTCGGGGCGGATCGAAGTGGCGGCGCTTGATGACGCGGGCGCTCTCATTTACATCAGGAAAAAACCCGCCGAGTGGACGGACTGGATCAACCTGGGCGGCGAGGCACAGGCAGAACCGGCGATCATCCGCGGCGGCGTCAACCGCACGCTGATCTTCACCCGTGGCCAGGACAACCAGCTTTGGAAAATCCGCCGCATCGTCGGCAACTGGAGCCCCTGGGCGTCTCTGGACGGCAACCTGTCTTCCGCGCCCTCGGCTATCCGGCGGGCGGGCGTGATCTATGTCTATGCCAGGGGAGAAGACGGGTCGCTTGTGCGCCGGAGGAGGACGGGATCGGGCTGGGAGGCGTGGGAGCCTCTGGGAATCGGCCTGCGTTCGATCGCGAACCGCCGGGCCACGCGCGTGTTCCAGATTTCCGCAGAGGATGTGGAGTTCACAAACTACGATTACCCGGGCAAGCTGAAAAAGGGGCGCGTCGCCCTGCGTTTGACTGATGAACAGATCGCCAATCCGGGCGCCGGACTGAAACAACTGAAGAAAGGCCGCAGTCTCATTTTTAAATCCGGCGGACTCCAGCACCTGGCGACGATCAGCGCGGTGCTGCCGCTGTCCACTGAACCGGGCGCGGCGGCGGACCATTGGACGGTCGACTTCACGCCGGTGCTGCCGGCATCCTTCGACGAAACCGTGATGCTGGGCAACGTGGCCCTGGCAAGCCACGGAGAGACGCAGATGGACCAGCGCCTGGGCAATGGCGACGCCTCGAAGGCATTCCAGAAATTCAAACTGCCGCGCGCGCCGTTGACCTACCTCCAGGGCACGCAATCGATGGCGGGGCAGGCGGAGCTTGAAGTCCGCATCAACGGCGAGTTGTGGAACGAGGTGCCGAGCCTTTACAACCGCACGGCGCGTGAGCGGATTTTCACCGCGCGGCAGAACGATGCGGGAGAAACGATTCTGACCTTCGGCGACGGGGTGCAGGGCTCGCGCATTCCTACGGGACCGATGAACGTCATGGCGACGTTCCGCAAGGGGCTGGGCCTGGAAGGGCGCGTGCGCGCGGACCAGTTGAGCATCGCGCTGGAACGCCCGGTGGGTCTGCGTTCGGTGACCAATCCTTTCGCGGCCGATGGCGGCGCCGACCCCGAAACCCGGGACGATGCGCGGGACGCCGCGCCGGCGACGGTGCGCACGTTCGGACGGGCGGTTTCCCTGCAGGATTTCGAATGGATCGCGTCCACCTCCGGACTGGTGGCGCGCTCGTATGTCACCTGGGTCTGGCACGATCTGGAGCGCGCCGTGCACCTGACGGTGGCCGGGGCGGAAGGCGGGCTGCTGTCGAGCACGACGCTGGACACCCTGTACGCCGCGCTCAATTCGGCGCGCGACCCCAACCGGCAGTTGTTCCTCGCCAACTTCAACCGCGTTCCGGTTGTGGTGCGGGCCAAGGTGTTGCGCGATCCCGCGTTTGAGGCCGATGACGTGAAGGACGCCGCGCGCGCGGCGGTGGAGGTGTTGTTCGCTTTCGAGTCGGTTCCCCTCGGCCGGGCGGTGCACGCCAGCCAGGTGTATGCCGCCCTGCAATCCGCCAGGGGCGTGACGGCGGTGGATCTCGACGTGTTTCATCTTAAAGGATACGAAGACCTGACGCCGGTGGAACTGGAGGTGCGCTCCGTGACCGCCGAGCCGTTGCAGAGCCACATCCGGATTTTCCCGGCGCGTCCCACACCAGACGACCCGGCGCAGATCGACCGCTATGCGAAGCAGGCGTTCACCGGGCCGACTCCGCCGGTGGTGCTTCCCGCCGAACAGGCGTTTATTGAAAACCTGGAAGAGGACCTGGTGATCACGATGGTGGAGACTCTCTGACATGGCCTATTCGAACCTCACCGCCGACAAGCTGTATCAACTGCTGCCGACTTATCTCCGCGAGCGCGATGTGGAATCGGGCGAGCCCCTGCGCGCGCTGCTGTCGATCATCGAGGAACAGACCGACGCCATTGAGGCGGACATCCAGAAACTGGGCGAAAACGCGTTTATCGAAACATGCGATTCGTGGGTGGTGCCCTACATCGGCGACCTGGTGGGCACGACGCCGTTGTTCGACGAGAGCCGCGTCACCGACGGCGACACGGCGGGCGAACTGTTCCGCGACCTGACCGGCCCCAGCCTCAAGCCGCCGATCGCCCTGCGCAACCGGGGGGACGTCGCCAAAACGATTTATTACCGCCGCCGCAAGGGCACGCTGCCGATGCTGGAGGAACTGGCGCGCGACGTTACCGGGTGGGCGGCGCACGCGGTGGAGTTTTTCGAACTGCTGGTGTGGTCGCAGTGGATTCGCAACCACCTGCGCATGCACGCGCCGGGAACCCCGGACCTGCGTTCGGTGGAGAAGATGGACCGGCTGGACCGCGCGTTCGATGAAATTACGCACACGGTGGACGTGCGCCACATCAACCAGGACGAAGGCTGGCACAACATCCGCAACATCGGGTTTTTCCTGTGGCGGCTGGGGGCGTACCGGATGGAACGGGTGCAGGCGCGGCGGCTCGGCGCGGCGGGCGACTTCCGTTATCACTTCAGTCCGCTCGGCAACTCCGCGCCCCTGTTCAGCCGGCAGCGCCGTGAAGGGGACGAAGCGGGACTGGCCACCGAATTGCACGTGCCGCAGGCGATCCGCCCGGCGAAATTTTACGAAGACCTGCGGGCGTACAACGCGCTGCCGCTGCCGCGCCCCGGTTACACGGAGTTTTACGGGCTGTTCGATGTGCTGCCCGGGTTCAACGTCGCGCCCGCGCCGAGCGTCATGGTGCTGGTCGACGGCGTGCCGGTGCCCGCCGACAACGTGCACTGCCGCAACCTTTCGGTCTGGTCGCAGCCGGTCAACGCGGACATCGGCATCGATGTGGAGCGCGGACGCCTGGTGTTGGGACCGGACTGGGTGCCCGCCGAGCGGGTCGAGGTGTACCACCATTACGGTTTCCCGGGGGATCTCGGCGGCGGGCCGTACCGCCGGCGCGCCTGGCTGACGCGGCCGGAGCTGGCCGAAGCGGTGCTCACGGTCAACGATTCGGGAGATCCGGCAACGTTCGCGACGCTCAACGATGCGCTGGCGCAGTGGGTGGCGGACGGTGGACAGGACACGATCATCCGCATCACCGACAACCGCACGTATGAAGAAGCGATTGCCATTGACGTGCAGCCCGCTGCGGGAACGTTTCTCGCCATTGAAGCGGCGGACGGTTTCCGCCCGCACCTGATGCTGGACGGCCCCCTGACGCTTGCGGGCGACCGGCAGGATTTTTCCGTCACTCTCGGCGGGTTGTTGATCGAGGGACGGATCGAGATCACCGGTTCGCTGCGCCGCCTGCGCCTTTTGCATTCGACGGTGGTGCCGGGTGGGTCGATCGCCGAACCCGATCCCGATCTGCCTCCGCCGCCGGTGGTGCCGCCGGAACCTTCCGTCACCGCCGTGGCGGTGGATGGGGACGGCGTGCCGGTGAACACGGAACTCAGTCTGGAGATGGCGTTTTCGATCACCGGCGGCCTGCGCCTGCCGGATCACGCCCAGGGCATTTACGCGCTCGACAGCATCATCGACGGCGTGGGCGAGCCCGCGATTGGCGGGATCGGCGCGGCCCCGTTCGGGCCTCCGGTGCACCTGGAACGGGTGACGCTTTTGGGTGAGACGAGCGTTCGGCAGATCAACCTGGCGACGGAGGTGGTCGCCGACGGTCTCGTGCGTGCCGAACGGACGCAGACCGGTTGCGTGCGTTTCTCGTACATCCGCCCCGGATCGCGCACGCCGAGGCGGTACCGCTGCCAGCCGGACCTGGCGGAGAAGGCGGCCATCGACGAGGAAGAAAAGAAATCCGGTCCTCTCACCGATGCCGAGCGCGATGAGATCCGCAGCCGCGTCCGCCAGCGGGTGAAGCCGGAGTTCACGGCGGAAGAATACGGTCTGCCGGCGTATTGCCAGTTGTCGCGCAATGGCCCGGTGGAAATCGCCACCGGCGCGGAAGACGGATCGGAGATGGGCGCCTGGTGCCATCTCAAGCAACCGCAACGCGAATCGAATCTCAAGATACGGCTGGAGGAGTACCTGCCCTTCGGCCTCGAATATGGAATCATCTACGTAACCTGAGGGCGACCCGGGTTTCATCTGGATAGGAGCTGAACATGAGCGGTGATCATTCGCGATTTACTTTCGACCCCATCAAGCGCTATTCCGGCGTTTTGATGCAACAGGGGCGGGTCCAACTGGACTCGGACTGGAACGAGGAGATCGACATCCTCCGGAGGCGCATCCGCACCCTTTCGCTCGATTCCTTCGGGCCGGTGGGCGTTCCGTACAATTCCCTGCCGGATTCCTTTCTGCTGGGACTGATTGGCGGACCGCCGACGGACCTTTCGATCGAGCCGGGCCGGTTGTACGTCGACGGACTCGTGGCGGAGGCGTTTCCCGACGAGGGCGCGACCTACCTCAGCCAGCCGTTTTTGCCCGATCCTCCGCCCTTGCCCAACGGCGATTCGGTGGCCTATCTGGATGTGTGGGACCGCGAGGTCACGTACATTGAAGACCCGGAGTTGCTCGACGACGCGCTGGGCGGTGCGGACACGACCACGCGCCGGCAAACGGTGTGGCAGTTGCGGGTGGCTCCGGTGGAGGTGGCCGAGTGCGGCCTGCCCGTGGGCGAACCGCCTTCCGCCGGACGGTTGACGACCGAAGCGGTGGCGCCGCCCGCGCCGGACGATCCGTGCATCCTGCCGCCTGCCGGCGGCTACCGCGGGCTGGAGAACCGCCTGTACCGCATGGAGGTGCACGAAGGCGGGCCGATGAATACGGCGCGTTTCAAATGGTCGCGCGACAACGCGTCGATTGTCTCGGCGGTGACCGGGATCGCCGTCGCCGGAGCGCAGACGACGCTGCGCGTGAACCGCATCGGGCGGGACGAGGTCCTGCGGTTCCGCATCGGCGACTGGGTGGAGGTCACTGACGATCACCGCGAATTGCACGGCGAGCCGGGAGAGATGGCGTTGATTGTCGACCTGGACGAAGCCAACCGGGACATCGTGCTTGACCGGGCGCTGCCGACGCCGGGCAACCGCGCTTTCGGCGGCAACGCGGATGAACTGGCCGAACGCCACACGCGGGTCAAGCGCTGGGACCAGACGGCGGCGACCAACGCGGTGGACGGCGACGGGCTGGTGACGATCGGTGCGGCAGCGATTGATATCGAAGACGGCGTCCGTGTTCGTTTCTCGACCGATCCCGCGGGTGGAGAGTTCCGTGTTGGCGATTACTGGGTGTTCTGGGCGCGCACGGCAACGGCGTCTATTGAAATTCTGGACGAAGCGCCGCCGCGCGGCATCGTCCATCACTACGTTCAACTGGCGGCGATCACCGGTCTGGGCAACGACAACGAATCGATCGACGACTGCCGTCCGCCGGAAGAGGGCGGGGAAGGCTGCTGCACCGTGGTGGTGCATCCGGGTGAAAGCATTCAGGCGGCCATCGACTCCCTGCCACCGGTAGGGGGCTGCGTGTGCCTGAAGGCGGGTGTGCACGATATCGATGCGACGATTGTGATTGAAGGACGGGGAATATCGCTGACGGGCGAAAGCGCGGGGGCTATCGTGCGTGGAGAAAGAGTCTCGCCCCTGCTGCGGATCGGTCCCAGGGCCTTGAGCACGCGTGTGTCTTCCATCCAGTTCCAGGCGGGAAGTTCGCAGGAAAACCAGGCCTCGGTGATCGAAATTGTGAATGCGATCGACGTGGTGGTGGAAGGGTGCAGCGTGCGGGCGCGGTCGGCGGCGAACTTTGTCGGCATCCATGTGTTCCGTTCCGACCATGTTTACATCGACCGGTGCCTGTTCCGGATGGTCCAGATGGGAGTTTGGGTGCAGGGCGATTGCGAGGCCTTTTCCCTGCGGAACAGCGAGATGAACCTGACGCTGGGTCTGCCCAATGACGAGACCGGGCTGCCGCAGGGTTTTCCCGGCGCGATGTGTGTTTTCGTGCTCGATTCGTCCCTGCCCTGCAGGATCGAGGACAACATCCTGTCCGGTGCCCTGATGGGCATCGTGCTGAACGACGCCGTGCAGGCGGGAGGCCCGCCGCAGTCGCTGGCGCGGGGGTCGATCATTGCCGGAAACTTTGTTCTGGGTTCGAAATTCGTGATGGAACAGGACGGCGAGGACCGCCTCCCGCTGATCAATGTGGCCTCTGACTTCACGACCGTCCAGAACAACCGCGTTTCCTATTCCTTTGTGCCCAATACCGGCATCCTGGTCACGGGGTCCAACTGCCAGGTTCTGGGGAACCACCTGGTTTCCCGGGTAAGGGAGGACGATCAGGACGGCCCGATCGGGATTCAGATCGGCGACACGGTTGACGGCCGTAACGTTGCGGTGACCGGAGGGCTGGTGCACGACAACGTGCTGTTTGGCATTCAGAACGGCATTGTGGCCACGGGTGTCGAAAACCTTGTGGTCGATTCCAACCTGTTGTCGGCCGAAGAGCCCGCCCGGAATTTCGGGATTTCGCTGACCCGGGTCATGAGCGCTTCGGTGGAAAGAAATCAAATCCGCGAGTTGATGTTCGGCATCATCAGCAGCCGGGGAAGGCTCAATCGCTTTCGTGGCAATACGCTGACTGAAAACGGAGCGGGGATTTCACTCGGACTGGAATGGTCGCCGGCGGTCATCGAGAACAACATCGACCGGGCAACGGGGTGGGGAGCCCTGGCCATGCTGATTCTGGGGCGCTGCGAATTCATCGCCAACCGCATCACCTCTGCCGGGCACCGCGCCAACGTGGCGGTGGGCATTGGCGCGCTGATGCAGGTGGGGGAACTCCACATCGAGTCGAATGAAATCGTGGACACGGGCAATCCCGTGGACGAAGGCACGGGTTCGACCCGGGCGTACGGGATTTACGGCGAATTGATCCTGGAGGCCCGGATAGAGAGCAATCTGGTGACCTACACCAACGCGTTTACGCGGGACCCCCAAGCCGAGGACCGGGCCCTGCGCATGCGCGGGTTTCTGGAATTCACGCCGACGGACAACATCACTTTCGGTTTCCCCATCCAGGTGTTCAACAACAAGTTCGTTGGGGCCGGAAGGAGCGCGCTGGTGGAACTGCTCCAAATGAGTTTCAATTTCGGCCAGTTCAGCCTGAATGTCCGGTTCGAACGGGTGTCCTTCGATCATAATTACTGCATGCACATCACCGCCCCGCAAAACCGGGAGGCGGCGACTGTCGTGCTTGTCGGGCGGCGGGGAATCGTGATGGGGAATCACGTCAAGGCGATGCCGGAAGTGATCCCCTCGGTCGATTTCAACAACATGCCCGGACCGTTTATCGGCAACGTGACGCGTGGTGGAGCGGTGAATCACGCGGACTTCCCGGTAACTGAAAATAATTTCAACATGACGGCATAAACGCCAGGAGACGAGTTCATGAGTATCGCAAAAATTCTGAAAGAGCAGAAAGAGTTTCTCACCAATGCGACCAAGGAGATAGAGAAACGCGAGGTGAAGGCGGAAGACCTGAATTTTCCCGATCGATTCAAGGAAAGCCGGGAAGAGGATATCAAGGACAGGATCGACACCCTCAAAAAGCAGAAGGAGGAAACCGTAAGGCGGTATGACCGGGCGATTGCGGAACAGGAGAAGGAACTGGAACGCCTCGAAAAGGAAATCAGCGTGCCCGGTCTTGGAGAATTGAACGAACAGAGGAAAAACCCGGCAAGGACGGGCGTGACGTTGAAGCAGACGACGACCACGGCGAAGGAGACGGTAAAAGCCACGGCCACTAAAAAGGTGAAAGCCGATGTTCCTGCGGCAAAAAAGGAGACGGTGGCTAAAAAAGTGAAACGGCCGCGGACGGTAAAGAAAAAGAAGTGACCGGATTTTCCACTTATGCGGTTTTCCGTAAAGGTTGAACGGAGCGCCTATTTATGAAAGCTTCGCCGCAAGCCTCAGAGAAAAAGCCGGTACTGAAAAGACCGGGCCGGACGCATGTCCGGGGTGTTGCGGCGAGTCTCTTTGAATCTTTTCCTGCCTTCAATATTTTAAAGCCCGGGCCGGGTTCTGAAGCCGCCGCGGACAGGAGCTCGAACCAGCTGGCCCTGCGCGCGCAACACCCTTCGGCGGTGCAGGCAAAACTGAAAGTCGGTTCGGCAAACGATTCCTTTGAACAGGAAGCCGACCGCATGGCCGAGGCCGTCACCTCCGGTGCCGCGCCCGGCAGGGCGACCCCCGCCGCTATTTCCATTCAACGCAAACGTTCCTCGGCAATTGGCGACGCACCGGCGGCTCCTGCCGGGGTGGAACGGGTGGCGGCTGCGCCGGGACAACCGCTGTCGACGGAGGCGCGGGCGTATTTCGAACCGCGTTTCGGCCGCGACTTCTCGGGCGTGCGCGTTCACACCGATAGCGGCGCGGCGGAGGCCACGAACGCCATCAACGCGGAAGCCTTCACGACGGGAAACAACATCGCTTTCGCTCAGGGGAACTACGCACCCGAAACGGAACCCGGGCGCAAACTGCTGGCGCATGAGTTGACCCACGTGGTCCAGCAGGAGGCGGGCGGGGGGGCTTCCGTTCAACGGAAACCGGTGGCCAGCGCAGAAACGCCAACCGAGGAAGAAGAAAAGGAACGGGCCATCACTCCCGATGCTCCGCAGGATTTCAAATCTCTTAAGAAGGCGCGGGAATCGGTACGCGACGAACTGGTCATTGAGGCGATGGCCAATGGTTTCCTGGGAGGGAAGGGGCGGAATTACGAATACGGATCGATACTTTTCAGGGAAGTGACCCCCGAAGGAGACCTCAGGTATTCGCACACGCGGGCGTTTCCGGATGAAGAGCACCATGTCCAATTCAGTGAGGGAGACCTTCACGAGAGAGTGAAGGAGACCCGTGAGCGGCAGGGAAAAACGGGCGGACCGGATGCCGAGGTGTTCGAACTCGCGCACTCGCACCCGACAGGCGTGCGCGCGAGCATGGAATTGCGTCCGGAATCATTATCGGGTCCGGACATCGAAGTTGGCCGCGCCGGAGCGGAAGGGGGCACGCCTTCCAGTCTGGCCCTGGTTTCGCCGTCGGGCGGCTACGACGTGGTCGGGGTGACGACCGGTGGCCGCGTTCAGGAGGATGTTTTGCCGCGCACGGAGGCCAACAGATTCGGGTTCCGGCCCGACTACCTGCCGGATGTCCCGGACCTTCCGGGTGTCATCCGTGGGCGGATCGATTATATCGTCGCTGAACAGCGTGCGGCACTGACGCAGCAACTGCCGGATGCGACCAAATTCCAGAAGCGTGCTATCGAGCGAAAACTCAAGGGGCTGGAACGGCGTCACGAGAGAGCGATCCGTAAACTTGAACGTCAAGTGCGCAAGGGTAAATTGTAGTCCGCGAACCGTTCACGGCGGTTTTCCGGTCACGGAGCCGGGAGATCGCGCTGTGCGGTGGATTGGATCAGGATGAAAGCTTCCCAACAGAATTCGGCAAAAACACCGGCGCCGGTCGAAAACAAAGCGGCGCAGAGTAAGGACGCCGAAAAACCGTTTGAAAATTCCCCGTCGAACAATTACCTGAAGCTCAATCCCCCGGATGGATTTCCCGGAGAAGGACCCGGTGGACCTCCCCTGGCGGGGCCGCCTGGGGCGAACGGAGCCGGAGAGGGTTCCAACCAACGGGCCCTGCGCACGTTGAGTGCCCTGCCGGTTCAGCCGAAGTTGAAACTCAACCCTGTGGGCGATTCCTTTGAGCGGGAAGCGGATCGCATTGCCGAGGCGGTCACGGGTGGCGCTGAGCCCGGTACGGTATCGCCCGCCGTGTCTTCTATCCAGCGCAAAAGTTCCAATTCGAATGGTAATGACGCCGTTGCGCCGCCCGGCGTGCAGCAGGTGGCCGCGTCTCCCGGCCGGCCTCTGTCTGCGGAGGCGCGTTCGTATTTCGAGCCGCGTTTCGGCCGGGACTTCTCCGGCGTGCGTGTTCACACCGGACCGGACGCGGAGGCGGCTTCGGATTCGATCAACGCGGAAGCGTTCACGGCGGGAAACAGCATCGCGTTTGCAAAAGGCAACTACGCACCGGAG
>JAGQJZ010000035.1 GCA_020430445.1 Nitrospina sp. | reverse complement strand
AGAGCTGGTGGTACAGCCCTTCCGCTTCCATGAGGGTTTTGTGGGTCCCCCATTCCTTGAGGTGCCCCTTGTCGAGAACGAGGATCTGATCGGCGTCGTGCACGGTGCTCAGGCGATGCGCGATAATGAAGGTGGTGCGTCCGGCCATCAGGTGTTCCAGCGCTTCCTGGATGAGGCTTTCGGATTTCGTGTCGAGCGAGGACGTGGCTTCATCCAGGATGAGGATTTTGGGATTCTTCAAAAGGGCGCGCGCGATGGCGATGCGCTGGCGCTCGCCGCCGGAGAGCTTCACGCCTTTTTCTCCTACCGGAGTGTCGTACCCCTGCGGCAGTCCGCTGATGAAATCATGTGCGTTGGCGGCTTTCGCGGCGGCGACGACCTCGGTCTCGCTCGCTTCCAGGCTGCCGTAGAGGATGTTCTCGCGCACGGTGCCGCCAAACAGGATCGTTTCCTGCGGTACCAGCGCCACCTGGCCGAGGTAGGTCGGCAGGTCGAGTGTGCGGATGTCCTGCCCGTCGAGCCGGATGGCCCCGGAGGTGACGTCGAAAAACCGGTGGAGCAGGGAAACGATGGTGGATTTTCCCGCGCCGCTCGGACCCACCAGCGCCACGCGCTGACCGGCGGCGATGTTGAATGAAATTCCGTGCAGAACGGGTTGATTGTCCTGATAGGAGAAACGCACGTTGTCGAATTCGATCTGGCCTTCGATCTGCTCGAGCCTGACCGGGTTTTCCGGCTGCAGGATTTCAGGCTCGGTATCGAGGATTTCATAGACGCGGCGGACGGCGCCCAAGGCTTCCTGCACCTGCGTGTACAAGCGAACGAAGGTGCCGATGGGACCGGCAATGATGATGGCGTAGAGGAAAAACGCCGCCAGTTCCCCGACCGAAGTGTGGCCGCTCATCACCTGGTGACCGCCGTACCATACCAGCGCTGCCGAGACGATGAAGGTCAAAAACAGAATGAACGGCCCGAAAAACGACGAGATCTTGAGCTTGCTGATTTCCGCGTCCAGAGCAGTTTCAATGCCTTCCTCAAACCGCTTCTGCTCGTACGGCTCGCGGGTGTAGGATTTGACCACCTGGATGGACGAAGCGACCTCTTCGAGGACCACCGCCGCACCGGCCAGCTTGTCCTGCACGGTCCCGGCGAGACGTCTGAGCCTTTTGCCGAAGATGCGGGCGAAGAGCATGAGCGGCGGCAAAATGAGCAGGATGAGTCCCGTCAGCTTCCAGTTCAGGTAGAGAATGATCGCCACCCCGCCAATGAGCATGATGGTCTGGCGCAGCACGGCCATGGGAATGGTGACCAGGGCGTTCTGGATCACCGTGATGTCGTTGCCCAGCCGCGAGAGCAGTTCGCCCACCCGGCGGTTCTGGAAAAAGCGCAGGGAAAGCCGCTGGATGTGCTGGAAAAATTCGATGCGGAAATCGGCCGTGACCCGGTTGGCGACGAACCCGAGGATGAAATTGGTCAGCACGGCGAACACCAGTTGCAGGCTGATGATGAGGACCAGATCGATAGTCAGGCTGTTGAGCGCGGCGCTGTCCTTGGCGACGATCGCGGCGTTGATCATGTTGCGCACGATCAGGGGGAGCAGCAGGGTGATGCCGGAGGTCAGGATCAGGCAGAAAAAGGCAAGCAACAGGCTCCGGGAATAGGGCCGGGCGAATTTCAGGATTTTGGCGAAATCTTTCATTATATTTAATAAGAAAAAGGCGCGCGGGGCCTGCCGGACGCTCTCCCGCGGGCCTCACATCCCTACAAAAACAGGGGGTTGGCGAAGTGCGCCATCATACCGATAACCCTCTCCTAATTCAACCGTGTTTGCAGGCCCGCCTGTCTACTAAAGGGGGTCGGTTTTTTCCTGCAAACGGCCGGTTTTCACGATTGAGAAAAAAATTTCGATTTTAGGCTAAAGTTTCCAGGGGTCCTTCCCGTTAAGGGGATTGAGTAGCCATCATTTTTCAGTGTAAATCTAATGGCGTTTTTGAAAGCAACAGCTTAGGTCAGTAAAAATGGACGCAGAACAGATCAGCGAGGTCAGTCGGCTCGTAGCCCCGCCTCCCCGGCCGCAAAAGAACGGGGAGGGGAGTTCGGGTTCGTCTGCCCGGCCAGTCGAGGCTCCTGCTGCGGAGGACACGGTCTCCCTCTCCACGGAGGGCCGCCGCGCCCTGGAAGGCGGAGAACCGTCCGGCAATGGGGGTGCCGAAAGCACCACCCGGGAGTTCGATGTCACCGAGCAAAACCAGGTGATCCTGAAAATCAAGGAGCAGTCGACCAACAAGGTGATCAAACAGATTCCCTCTGAAGACCAGTTGGCCCTGCGCCGCGCCATCCAGAAAGGGGTGGAGTCCCTCGGTCAGAATGTTTGACGCCATCCTGACGCGGGCCGGGAAGGGAAGAAGCTGATGGATATTTCATCCGTCAATATCAATTTCAATGCCGTCAACCGCGGCGCGTTCACCAGTTCGTCGGACGAACCGGATGCGCCGGACCAGGCCCAGGCCCGCGTGCGCCACGCGCGCGACGGAGTGGCGCCGGAATCCGAACTCAATCTCGTCCCGCCAACCCACGAGGTGGAAGAAGTTCAGCACGAAGAAGCCCGCACCCTGCTCCGCAGCCACACCCCCCACCGCCGCGTCAACGTCCGGGTTTAAACGGGAAACACCGGCCATCTTTTATTGGTTTTTCCGGAAAATTTTTTAGTGTGCTGAATCGTATCAGCCGTAGACGCTCATGAAGCGGTCGCGGATTTCTTCCGGCGTGTGCGTCACCCGGCCGCGGTTGGAGTCGAAACTCGGCGCCACCTTGATGAGCAGGAACGACGGTCCTTCACCTGCCATCACTTCACCCATGGCCTGCTTCAGCGCATCGGGCGTCTCCACGCGTCTGCTGTAAGGGTAGCCGTTGGCCTGCGCCACTTTCTCCAGTTCGATCTGGTTGGAGAGCGAGCGCTGTTTTCCGGTCGATTCATACACCTCATTGTCGATGCACAGGTGCACCAGGTTTTTCGGCCTGGCGGCGGCGATCATCGCCAGCGTGCCCATGGACATGAGCACGTTGCCGTCGCCGTCGACGATCACCGTCTTGCGGTCGGGCCGCGCCAGCGCCGCGCCCAGGCCGATGGACGATGCCAGCCCCATCGAGCCGATCATGTAGAAACTGCCCTCGCGGTCCTGCACGTTAAAAAACTCGCGGCTGATGTATCCGTTGGCCAGCACCACGGGCTCGTTGTTCAAAAACGTGGCGACGATCTCCAGCGCTTCCGTTCCGGTCATGTTGGGTGATCCCTTTCGATTGATTGGTCCGGTGGACTGGCCTAGTGGTGGCCTTCGTTGTAGAGTCCCTTTTTCACCAGCAGGGTGAAGGGGATTTTTTTGTTGCGGATGGTGTCGAGGGCCTGTTGGAAGGCGGCCTCCGCGCCCGCTTCGTCTCCGGGTTCGAGCACGGCGTGCGGCATGCCGGAGGTCTCGAGCAGCGGCTCGTTGATGTCGCCCATGATGATGTGCTCCGGCGCGTCCTTGCCGCCGAAGCCGCGCCAGCTCATCACCACCAGCACGGGGATGTTGTAGATCAGGTTGAGCGAGGTGAAGGCGTTCAGGCTGTAGCCCAGGCCGCTGTTCTGCATGAGCAGCACGGGCAGGCTGCCCGCCATGTAGGCGCCGGCGCACAGGCCCACGGCGGCGTCTTCCCGGACGGCGGGGATGTAGTTCACGCCGGGGCGCGATTCCAGGTCGGAGATCAGCCCGGACAGCAGCGAGCAGGGCACGCCGGTGAAAAAATCGAACTTCTCGGCGATCAGCCGGTCGGCAAAACTTTTCGAATTGAGCATGGGTGGTCGGTTTCTATAAAGGAATGGGTGAACGGGTTCGGTGGATTACCAGGACTGGATCTGGCGTTCGCCGCCGAATTCCATCTGCAGCTTGTGCAGCAGTTTGATGTATTCGACGATGCCCTCGCGTCCGTTGAACGTGACGCCGAGGTCCTTCGCCGCCTGATTCGACATGGGCACGCCCTCCTCGCCGGGCACGCCTTCCACTTCGCCGAAGGAATCGACAATTTCGACAATCAGTTTGCCCAGGTCGAGGTTGTGGATGTGGCCGTCGACAAGGTGGATGGTGTTTCCGCTCACGTCCTTGTTGCCGATGACACGGTCGAGACACTGCACCACGGCGTCGAGGCCGACGTACTTGGTGCTGCCCTTGAGGTCGACATTGTAGTTGGTGGCGAGGTAGTCGACGGTGTTGAACCACTCGGACTTGTTGATCTCCGGCCGCACGCCGTAAATGGTGACGGGCCGCAGGATGACGATGTCGAACGCGCGCGCCTTGTGGTAGAAGTGGCAGAAGGATTCGATCGACGATTTGATCGAGCCGTACAGCGAACCCGGCCACACGGGGTGGTTTTCATCGAGCGGGTTGTCCGCGTTGACGGTGGGCAGCACCTTGCCGAACACGGAACAGGCGCTCATGAAGACTACCTGTTTGACGCGCGCTTTTTTCGCGGCCTCCAGCAGGTCGAATGTGCCGTTGACGTTGGTGGTGACGAGCTCCTCCACCTTCTGCACGGGCCCGGGGAAATGCGCCAGATGCACCAGCACCTCCGCGCCGTCCACCAGTTTGGCCAGGGATTCCTTGTCTGAAAGATCGCCGACCACATAATCGACGTCCTCGTAGGGTTTCAGGTGCTCCAGCACACAGCCGTCGCGGATGAGGGCGCGCACGAACGGCTTGTCCGCCCCCGCGTTTTCCCCATGCAATACCTTGATGAGGTGGGACCCGACCATGCCGGTGATCCCGGTCATTGCGATATTCATTGAGCTTTCTCCGTTATTTATGGGAACGGGCCGGGCCCGACCGAAACAAGACTCGCGGATGCGGCTCCCCCTGCCCCAAAAAGCCGGAGAAAGCCGATTTTAGCGCTTACGGTAGGCGCCATTATGGCGTTTGCCCCACCCCCAAGTCAACCCACTTGAGTGGGGGGGCCACTCGCCGTGGGGGGCGGCTTCTTGGCACGGAATATTCTTTCGCGAGATTTTTGGGCAGAACTCCTGGCCGGAGGGGCGACTTCTTGAGGCGAAAGGTTTACTCGATGGGTTTTTCTGCAGAATCAGGCGCGAACAAGCAACAATCCCAGGGATGTCATTCTGAGTGGAGCGCGAGCGGAGCGAAGAATCTCGCCTTGGACTTTGGGTTTTTAGTCGGCCCCGCGCCGAGCGGTCGCCTTTGCTTTTGACTTTTGGAATTTGGTCTGCCGACCGCAAGGTCTCGTGCGTATACCTTTCCCCCTGCTACTCATCAAAATTTATTAATTTGATTGATCTTTCATCAAAGGAATTTAATAAGTTGGGATCCTCTAAATCGTAAACACAAACTGTTATTTCCTTGGTGAAATCTTCACTGGAAATATGTTGATGATTTTCCCTTGGCCTGTTTAGGAGGGCTTCCAGGGAGTCTTTGATTTCCTTTACTTCTTCAATTGTTAAGTACAAGGTAATTTGGTTTAACGGTTTGTTGGATTCTCCGTCTAGAATTCTCATGAGCACCTCAGGCTTATTTGTTGTATCCGCTATTTATAAAAATCAAACCCTTGCGGATACCAGATTCCTCTATTCGAACAAATACCCATATTGGGAATAACGTGGCCTCGGTCTAGGTCATTGATATCAATGTTTTCAGTAACAGATTTTATTCCCTGAACACCTTCCTCGAAATAAGAAATATTTTTTCTAATAACTTGATTGCATCATCATAGTTATATGCCGTTACCCCTATCCCACGCTTGAAAAAACAATGAAAGGTAAAGTCCTCATATTGATTTGTCTCAAATTCAATCCAGTATCTGGTTAGCATAGGAACTGTTTGAAAAAGAAATGGTGACTACACTTTTATTGACCACGGGTTGAAGTGGTTAAAGTTTGAGCTGTGGAATTCTGCAATCATGTGGGCGTGGTCCCATATATTCAAGTTTACTTCGCGCCGGGAAGAATAATAAATATTTAATTTTTTAAATTAAGGAACCTTTCCATGAGTTCCAAGGGGGATGTCTGAGATCGCGCAGAGGCGCGGGGCAGGCGTAAAACCAAGGTCAAAGTCCAAGGCGAGGTTCTTCGCCTTTGGCTCAGAATGACATCCCTTAGGTTGTGGCTTGTTCATGAGGGATTCTGCAGAAAAACCGCAGAAGAAACTATTCGCGATAAGACGCCACCTCTCCGCAAGGATTCTGCAGTAAAACCCATCGAATAAATTGTGCGTGAAAAGACGCTGGCCGCCGCGGTTCGCGGCTTGACGTTTGGGGGTCTTGCTGTTCTATTAATTACATACCAAAAATTCCGGGCAGCGTGGCGATGCTGGCAGTTTGCCGCAACGGCGGCAGCGTTGCCTGACGGGAAGATCTGCCGTTCCCGGTTTGTAATGGAAGAAGGGGTTTGCACTGGGCCCGGCCTGACGCGGGCGCGGGGGAGAGCGGAATGTGTCTCAGCTTTTATCTGGATAATGCTCTATGAACCATCCGCACAAAAAATCGACCGCCAACACGGGTGGGCGCAGGTCCTGGGACCGGGACAAGCACCTGTTGCCGTTTCTCCATCTGGTTGCGGGCATAACCCTTGCGGTGTTCCTGTATTTTTCTTTCCAGTAACACGGAGCGGGGTTGTGCCATGAAAACTGTGATGGGAATCGTGATGCTCTGCGTCGCCTGCTGGACGGTGTGGAAAAAGTTCGCCCTCGGCCGCGAGGTGGAGCAAAGCCTCGGCTGGCCGCGCGCGCAGGGCGAGGTCACGCGCTCCAGCATTTCCCTGGAAGACAGCAGCACGAGCTGGGACAATCCGCAAAAGACTTACAAGGCGAACATCCGGTACGAGTACAGTGTGGGCAGGAAGCAATACTGTGGAAATAAAATCTGTATCGGCGGGCAGTTGCAGTTGTCGCTGAAGGGCAAGGCGGACAGGTATTGCGCGGAGTATCCCGTCGGCCGGGCGGTGGCGGTCTACTACAATCCGGACAACCCGGCGGTCGCCGTGCTCGAGCGGCGCGAGGAGACGTCGTGGTTCTACCTTGTCGGTGGCGCGGTGATGGCCATCGTCGGCTTCCTGTTCCTCACTGGCCGCTAGGAGCGGGGCTGGCTAAAACCCAAAAGTCAAAAGTCCAAGGCGACCGCTAGGCGAGGGGCCGACAAAAACCCAGGTCAAAAACAAAAATCCAAGGCGAGATTCTTCGGCTTGGCCTCAGAATGACGTGTCTGAAGTTTCTAATTGTGTCAAAGCTTTTCAAGCTGCCGACCGCAAGTTCCGGGATTCTTCGCTTCGTTTACACTCCGCTCAAAATGTGGCAGCGGAGAGGCTTTCGTTCGTGCCTGGCTCTGCCCGAAAAAGCTGTCGGCTGGGTTGTTCGCGTCAAGAAGCTGCCCGTCCGGCGAGGACCCGTCCGCAAGGACTCTGCAGTAAAACTCATCGCCGTTACTTTTCGCGCCAAGAAGCTGCCTGTCCGGCGAGGACCCCCGCGCCAAGCGGCTGCAGAAAAACCGCAGAAGAAACCATTCGCGATAAGGAGCCACCCCTCCGGAAGGAGTGGGTTATTCCCCAACGGATCAAGTTTCTGGGTTACAATTCCGAAAAGACGGATACCTTTGTCCGACAGGAACCATGACCCTTCCCGCCTCCAGACCCGCCCTGCTTTCGCTCCAGTTCTTCAGCTACCCGGACGCCATCGGCGGCGCGTGGAAATACACGCACGAGGTCAACCGCAGGCTGGCCGAACGCGGCTGGCCGGTGCACCTGATCACCTGCAAGCCGGAAGGCGCGCGCCTGGCGGACGAGGAAGTTGTCGACGGCGTGGTGTTCCACCGGTTGGGCGCGGCGGACTCGAAACAGTTTTTCCGCCTGGGCCGCAGGCTCAAGAGTGCGATCGAACGCATCGACCTGGAGCATCGGATCGGTCTGGTGCACGTGCACAACCCCCTCACCGGTTATCTGGCGATGAAGAAGGTCCCGGCGCTTGCCGACGCCGCCCGCGTGGTGCACGTGCACAGCCTGTGGCGCGACGAGGAACGCATCAACCGCCTCGGACCCGAAACCGCGCCGATGCTGTTTTCCCCGACTTGGTGGCGGCTTCTGGCGATCCGCTACATGGAGTGGTCGCTGTTCCGCCGGGCGGACAGTTGCCTGTTCCTGAGCCGTTACATGCAGAACAGTTTTCTCGATTATTTCCCGTTCAAAAAACCGCGCCTGCGCATCATCTCCGGCGGGGTGGACACGGCGCACTTCCGGCCCGCGTCCAGCGATGCCGAACGCGCCCGAACGCGCAACAGCCTCGGCCTGCCCGAGGGCACCTGCGTTCTGCTCACCGTCCGGCGGCTGGAGGCGCGCATGGGCATCGACCGCCTGCTCGACGCCTTGCGCCATATCGAGGGTCGGGGCGGGGAGCGCGATTACCTGCTGGTCATCGTCGGCAAGGGGTCGCTTGAGAGCGAACTCAAACACCGCGCCGAGGCGATGAACCTCGGCACCAAAGTCCGCTGGGTGGGAGAGGTGCGCCCGGAGGAACTGGTGGCGTATTACCAGGCGGCGGACCTGTTTGTTCTGCCGACGGTGGAGCTGGAGGGTTTCGGTCTGGCGACGGTCGAGGCGATGGCGTGCGGCCTGCCCGTCATCGGCACGCCGGTGGGCGGGACGGTGGAGATCCTGCAGGCGCTGGACGCCAACTGCCTCTTTCCCAACGCCACGGCGGAGGGCATGGCGCGCCGGCTCGAAACGTACCTGAACGATCCCGAACCCTTCCACGCGCTCGGCCTCCGCTGCCGCGAACAGGCGGTGGCTGAGTACGACTGGGGCCATGTGACCGATCGGATCGAAGAAGAATTTTCACTGCTGCTCAGCCGATGAAACGATTTTTTCCCTACATCATTCTCACCGCGCTGGTCGTCATCGCCTATTCCAATACGTTGAACCATGCGTTCCAGTACGACGACCTCACGCAGATCCTGAAAAAACCCTGGGTGCGGGCGATGGAAAAGATACCGGAGTTCATCTCCAATCCATCGATCCGCCCGGTGGTCATCCTGAGCTTCAACCTGAATCACGCGATCAGCGGGTTCGAGGTGTGGAGCTATCACGTGTTCAACATCCTGGTCCACCTCGGCGTGGTCCTCATGCTGTACCGGCTGGTGTTGCTGACCGGCAAGGGGACGGCGGGCGGGGCGGACCCGCCGGCGTTCAAGCGCATGGCCCTGATCGCGGCGGCCCTGTTCGCGCTGCATCCGCTCAACACGCAGACGGTGACGTATATCTCAAGTCGTTCGTCGAGCCTGAGCACGCTGTTTTACCTCATCACGATGGAACTGTTCTTCCGCGGCTGGCTCCGGTGGCGCGCCGATGCGGGGAGGTTCTCCGCCCGGGTGCTGGTGTTGTTCGCCGGCGCTTTGATGGCGTTGCTGCTCGGCGGGTTTTCCAAACTCATCATCATCACCATTCCGGCGCTGCTGTTCCTCTACCATTTTTACTTTTTTTCCGGGCAGCGGTTCGGCCCCTGGCTGAAACGGCAGTCGGTGCCGCTATTGGCCGTCGCGGTTCCCCTGTTCGGTATCATCGCCTACCGCATGATGACGCCCGAGGGGGTTCTGCCGACAGGCAAGACGCACCTGTCGGCTTCGCAGTACCTGTTGACGGAGACCTTCGTCATCCCGTTCGAGTATTTCAAGAAAATGCTGTGGCCGGTCAACCTCAGCATCGACATCCATTTCCCCGTTTATTACGACTGGACCCACTGGCTCAGCTACACGGGAATCCTCACCCTGGTGCTGTTTGTGCTCATCGTCGTGCGCGTTTCCGGGAAGCGGCCGTGGATCGGCTTCGGCCTGGCGTGGATGGGCATCACCATTCTGCCGACCTCCAGCTTTGTGCCGTTGCACGATGTGGCGGTGGAACACCGCACCTACCTGCCGCTGATCGGTTTCTGTTTTGCCGCCGCCGCGGTGGTGGAGGAATGGGTCCGGTTTGCGCGCAGCGTCCGTCCCGGTGGCGAGGCGTGGGTGTTGCGCGGCATGGGGCTGGTGCTGGCGTTGATGGCGGCGCTTCTGGTGGACCGCAACCAGGTGTGGGAGACGGAGATCGCGCTGTGGGCCGACGCGAAAAAGAAGGCGCCGTATTTCATCCGGCCTCACAACAACCTGGGAGAGGCGTACGACAAGGTGGGTGACTACGACAACGCCATCCGCGTTTTCAAGGAGGCGCTGAAGCTCAATCCCAACTACACCTACGCGCTGAATAATCTCGGCAACGTTTACGGAAAACTGCAGCAGTACCGCCTGTCGCTTCAATACTTCCAGCGTGTTATTGAACTGGATCCCAATTACGCGCCGGGGTTTTACAACCTGGGGCGGGCGCAACAGGCGTTGAACCGGCTGAACGAGGCGATGGCTTCCTACCACAAGGCGTTTGACCTGGAACCGCATTTCGAAGAAGCGCTGTACAACTACGGCATGCTGGCGGTGCGGACGTTCAACGGCGAAGAGGCGGTCAAAACCTTCCGCCGTTTTATCGAATACTATCCGGGAAGCTATCAGGGGTATTTCGGTCTGGGAAACGGCCTGATGGTGTCGAAAAAACCGCAAGAGGCCATCTCCGCCTTCAAAAAAGCCGCCGGGATCAAACCGGACTACACCCTCGCCTATGTGAACCTGGCGGTGGCGCAGATGCAGTCGAACAAGATCGACGACGCCATCGAGACCTACGAGTACCTGCTCAAGACCTCGCCTTCCATTGCCGGGGTCGACCTGAACCTGGGGATGATTTATCAGCAGTACCGGCCCAATCCGGAAAAGGCCCTGTTTCATTTTCAGGAAACCCTGCGCAAGGACCCCGGCCAGCCGCAGGCGGCGTTGATCCAGTCGGCCATCGACACGCTGAAACAGCAGCTCGGGAGAAGCTGAGTCCGTTAAGCTGCCAGTTGACGCGCGGCAGGCTTGCATTCGCCCGGCGTTGGGTCAATAATCCAAGCGGAGAGTGGGTTTCATCGAGAGGAGACGCCCCATGCAACCGCCTTCATTTTCAGACGAATTTGAATCTTCATTCGAAGGGGAATCCGTTTCCGGAGGGGAGTTTAGCCGCAACTCTCCCGAGGCGGACCTGGATTATCTGGAAGATTTGCAGATTCGCCGGGAAAAAGAACCGGCCTTCACCAAAATGGGGGCGAAAGAAGAGAGAACTCCCCCTGCTGACGGGCCAACCCGTTACCCGCACGCCGAATCCGACCGGCCGTCTTCCGTTGATACCCTGCACCGCCGTCACTACGTGAAGGCGCTGGCGGCTTTGATCTCCCATCCCAAAACACAGGTGCCCCTGACGCTCGGCATCTACGGTCCTTGGGGCAGCGGCAAGTCCTCCTTCATGATCCAGTTGAGGGATGCCATTTCTCCCAAAACCCATTGTATCGAATTCAATCCCTGGCGCTGCCAGAACACCTCGTCCCTCTGGTACGGCCTGATCACCGAAATCGCCCTGGCGATGGACCGCAAGTTTTCTTTCAAGGACCGGCTGCGCCTGCTGTTGTTCCACTGGCCGAAGGGGCAGATCGACGTCGTCAAAAAGATGCGGGCCCGGGCGTTTGCCGGTGCGAAAAAATTCCACAACTGGGTCACCGGCGTGCTGGCGTTTTTCGGCATCACCCAGCCGGACGCCCTGGCCGCCCCCTTTCACAAACTGGCGGAAAACCCGTGGGTGGCGGAGGGGTTGACCCGGCTGGGACTGATCGACGGTCCCGTGACGCCGGAATCGCTCTTTGTGGCGCTGGCGGCGCTGATGTTGCTGGTCTGGGGGGGATACAAAATGCGGCGGACTCTGGTCAACCCCTTCCTGACGCAGATCGAGGCGTACCGTCAGTTCAGCGGCGACGGACAGGCGGAGTTCAAGCAGCTCACTTTCGCGGAACTTGACCTGATCCGCGATCTGTTCAAGGCCAGTGTGAAGGAGGGTTCCGGTAAGAAAATACGCATCGCTATTTTCCTGGACGACCTCGACCGCTGTTCTCCGGACCGTGTGGTGGAGGTGCTGGAGGCGGTGCACCTGTGCCTGGACGGGCTGCCCTTTGTTACCGTACTGGGCATGGACTCGCGGGTGGTGTCGCACGCTATCGCCATGCGTTACGATTTTCTGCTGGACGACAGCGCCACGTCGATTGAGAAGGAGGCTTACGGCCAGTATTTTCTGCAGAAGATCGTGCACATCCCGTTCCAGTTGCCGCCGCCCTGGGTTTATGGCAAGTACATCAAACACCTGATGGGAGTGGAGGCGGCGGCGGATAAGAGAGAGGTTCAGGACGAGGGCGACGCCATTCTGCCGGAAGCCGAAGAGAGGGAATTGCAGGAAAAAATGGAAGTTCTTGAGCAGGAGATGCAGCAGCTCAATCCCCTCATCATGGACCTGAAGGCCAGCCCGCGAAGCGTCAAATGCCTCATCAACCAGTACCGCCTGGCCAAGGCCATCAATTCCCAGGTGGACGCCGACCGGCAGGTGGACACGGAAAAGCTGTTTTACTGGCTGGTGCTCTTTCAGAACTGGCCGAAATGGGGCAGTGTTTTTTTCGGTGAGGTGGAAAAGAACCCATCGCTCATACAAGGCTGGGAAACCCTTCAAAAATCACTGCGTAAATTTCCCGGCGCCATGCAGGACTATATAGAAAAAAACCACTCCTCCCTGGCGGAAGTGGTGACGGGCCCCGGTGGACTGGAGTTCACACGCTGCTTTTCGTTTCTGGCCCCCGAGGGGCCGTTTTCGCCTGCCAGCCCTGAAAAAGAGAGCAAGTAAGCGATTGAAAAGATTTGATTTTTAACTTACTATAATTGCAATAAATTGAACCCGTTCGGTTTGCCTGACAGGGGGTAACCTTATTTTCATCAGAGGAGAACTATGAGACGGTTGGCTTGGACTCTTATCTTTTTCATTTCGGCGGTGTCCAGTTCCTGGGCTGGGGGGCCTGGAACCCACTGTACGGATCACTACGGCAGGGTGGTTGCCTGGGTGGAAAATAATAATCAATCTGAAATGGCGGAAGCGCACTACCATGCCAGCGGGGCTCCGTTTATCAGTTACAACAAAGCCGCTGCTGGCGAGAGCGGGCTCAGTGAAGACGCCCAGACGTTTCTGTACAATCGCGAATGTGGCCGGCTGGTGCTGGGGCACCTGGTGCGCCCCGGGGAAAGTCTCGACAGTTTTCGTAACCAGGTGAATCAGGAAGACTGCTGGGCGGCCAACCGGTTTTACTATGTCGGCGAGGTCGATAAGCTGAAAGCCGTTGAAACGGAACTCAATGAACTCGAGAGGACCAAATGGGTGCATGTGGCGGGTCCGGTCCGCGTGCTGGATCTGGAAAACACCTGCTATTTTAAGACCCCGCACTGGTCGAACTGACGGCGGCTTTTGAAGGTCCTCTAATCAGAATTGTATCGGCCGTGCAGGACCCGGTTTTTAAGGCACTGCGAACCGCCGGGAATAAAATATCGAATTATTAGAGAGTTTCTTGAAACGCAAAAACCCGCCCCGGGCTCTGCCCGCCGGCGGGTTTTTTTGTTGTCCTCAGTCGTCCCGCAGCAGGTCCATATAGGGTTTGTATAAATAGAGGCGGTTTCGTTTGCCGGAAGATATTTGTTTGAGGATGCCCGCCCGGGTAGCCTGTCCCAGAATGTTATGGGCCGTGGCATTGGAGCAACCGATCAACTCTTCCACTTTTTTAGCGTAGGTCACGGGAGAAAGTAGCAGGGATTCCAGCAGCCGGAATCCATTGCCGGAGTTGGTGAACGTTTTCTGTATGGCCGTGTTGTGTTGCTCGATCATATTTAAAATTTTCCGGGCCTTTGTTGTTGCCTGCAGGCTCACTTCGGCAATACCCTTTAGAAAAAACTTCAGCCAGTTTTCCCAGTCGCCGTTTTCCCGGATTGCCATTAATCGTTCGTAATATTCCTGCCGGTGTTTTTTGAAATAATGACTGAGGTAGAGCAGGGGGCGGGTCAGGATTTCCTGCTGGCATAAAAGGAATGTGATCAACAATCTGCCAATCCGGCCGTTACCATCCAGAAAGGGGTGGATGGTTTCGAACTGGGCGTGTGCAATGCCACACAGGACCAGTGGCGGTATGGGATCGTCTCGATGTAAAAACCTTTCAAAATCGTCCAGTGCGGAATTCATTGCATGGACCGGTGGTGGTATGAACGCGGCCTCTTGAAGGGAGGCGCCTTTGGGACCGATCCAGTTCTGAGACCGGCGAAATTCACCGGACGTTTTTTCTCCGCCGCGTACCCCCTCCATCAATTTTCCATGGATTTCCTGGATGAGGCGGAGCGATACCGGAAGGTCGTGGATCCGTTTCAGGCCGTATTCCAATGCCAGGATGTGATTCTGGTTTTCCTGCATGTCACCGGTGAGGCTTTTGGGGTTTATCCCAGCTTCATATTCGATCACTTCTTCAAATGTGCTCTGGGTTCCCTCGATTTGGGAGCTCAGGACCGCTTCCTTGCGGACGTACATATGGACAAAGAGGTCCGGGTTTGGGACCAGATCGCATACAGAGTCTAGCCGTCCCAGTGCCCGGTCGGCTTTGGAAAGCAGGGTGATGAGTTCCGAATCGTATTCGATCGGGGGGTTCGGCGGCAAGGGCGCTGGAATAAATGCCTTGTAACCCTCAGGTTGGTGGATGTACTGTCCTGCCCGATTTTTTGTGTCCATATTTTAATTTTAGTTAAAAAATTAAAATATGGAAGGAAAATCGTTTCCATATTTTAAAAATTGTCCAATTTTTAAAATATAAACCGGCTTATTTTAATTCATTAAAATATGCAACCATTGGGTTTCCCATATTTTAAAAAAGTCCGGAAAATTAAAATATGGGCCGAATGGGTTGGAGTTCGTTCTCTATATAGAATAGATATGCCCGTTTCACCCCCATATATTGACCTGTTGTCCGGTCAGCGGTCGCGGAAGCGGTAGGTGACGTAGAGCATGCCGGTCCAGGCTTCGTAATCCTGAATGGGATTGCTCAGCGTGATGAGCTCGCCGTTGGTCACGGGGAAGTTCGAGGCGGGAATCACGGTTCCGGCGGGATGCGTGTCGAGCGCGAAATCGTCGAACGCATAATTTTCGTAGACCACCTGCGCTCCCACGGCCATTGCATCCGACACATTGTACTCGGTGCTGCCGTCCACCCGGTGGCGCAGGGTTTTCACCGTGGGCAGGCCGGCGGGGTTGGCGACGAACGGATCGCTCCCTGCGTTGAAAATAAAATCCGACACGTTTTTCGACAGCGAATAATCCGCCCGCACATTCACCCTCTCATCGAAAAGCAGCCAGTTGCCGCCCGCCCCGGCGGTGTAGGAGTCGTCGTCGAGCAGCAGCGCGTAGTTTCGGTTGGGATCGTTGATGGAGCCGGGCGCCAGAAAGTTATGCGCCCGGCCGGTCTGGCTGACCTGGTTCACGTCGTAGGTGAAAAAAAGATAATGCGTCGCCGCGTCGCCCGCCGTGTGGTTGATGTCGATGGTGGCGCTGTGAGTCGTCACTTCCTTCAGGCCGAGGGCCTGTTCTGTGAAATCCTGCAGGACCCAATGATGGGACAGGCCGAGTGTCAGCGTCTCGGTCGGAAAGAAACTGAGGTTCAGCGCCGTCTGGTAGCGGTTGTTTTCGGCGAGGTCCTTTTTGCGGAAATCGGCCGGGCTGGCCAGCAGGGGGCCCGCCGGGCTTCCGAGGAATTGCGCTGTGTTGCGCAGGGCGCGGACGTTTTCAAAGTTGTATCCGTCCGTGTCCGTTCGGGCGAAACTCAGGTTGGCGGTGACCGAAACCCATTCCAGTTCATTCGAGGTGGCGCCCAGGGAGACGCGGTTTTCAAACGAATTGTCGATGGCGCGGAAGTCGCGGTTGGTGTGCAGGAGGCGGTAATCGAGTTTCAGGACCGTTGCGTCCAGGAGCTGGTAACTGAGGTCGAGGTCGCCCTGGTTTTTGGAATATTCAACGGGAAAAGTGAACACCGACTGGTCGCTGCTGATGGGCCGCTGCGTTCCGGTGTCGTTGACGATCGGTTGAAAGAGTTGGCGCGGAGTCCGGTTGTCGGTCTGAAAGCGGCGTAGCTTCCCGGTGATTTTCAATCGCGGCGTGATCGAGGTGGTGGCACGCAGTTGAAGCAGCAGGTTGTGGATTTCCGCTTCCGCCGTCTGCCGGGGCAGGAGCGCGCGCCCGGTGCCCACCGCCAGAGGAAACAGCGTGTTGTTTTGCAACGCCATGCCGTATTCGGCGGTGGCGGTGAGCCTCGTGTCTGTCGAAGGGTCCCAGGCTCCGGTGAGGCGCATCTGATGGAACTGGTTGTCCGGTTCCAGAGAGAGTCTGCCCTGGGCCGGGATGGGCCCCAGTGCGACCGGATTCATGTTGTCGATAAACGGCAGGAGTCCGGTGTAGGGAACGTCGAATACCAGCGAATCCTGCCGGTTGTCGAAGAACGAGCCGAAATAGTGGATCTGCAGGTGGGCGTTGTCGCGGGTGTGGGAGAACGCCGCCCGCACCTCGTTGGTGTGAAAGTCGATCGGCGCGGGCAGGACGATGCCCATGCCGTTTCCCGGTGAATTGCCGATGGTGCCGCCGAGGGAACGGATGCCGTTTTTCTCGATGCGGTTGAAGGAGACATCGAAGCGGTTGCGTCCGATCTCGCGTTGCAGCCCCACCTCCGCCTCATTGCGCGAATCGACTTTGAGCGCCACCGGGTTGGAAGCCGGCAGGGGGATTCCCTCGAAGGAAGGTTGCCGGGTGAAGCTCGCCGGCAGCGTCAGGCGCGATCCCCCGGTTCCCTGGTAAGGGGTCCGGTTTTCGCTGAACAGCAGGTGCGGCGTCTGGTCCCATTGTCCGAAGACTTTATATTGGCCCATTTTGCCGTAGTCGAGCGCGACCTTGCGGTTGTCCAGGCCGAGGTTGTCCAGGTAGAGGTCGAATGTCCGGTCCTGTTTGAAGTAGCGGAATTCCCCGTTCGCCACCGCGTAGCCGCCGGCGCCTTCGATCCCTGTGTATTCCCCGAATTTGAACGAGGGGCGGCTGAGCGCAACCCCCGCGCCTCCGAGGCTGAATTCGCCGCTCCAGCCTTGCGGTATCCAGTCTCCGTTGTCGCCGCTGTGAATTTCATCGCCAACGATTTCATAGACCGGCGCGGGTTCCTCTTCCGCAGCCTGTGCCGGGAGTCCTGCCGTGAGTGCCGTCATGAGCAGGACCAGGGCGGAAAAACGGCTCATCGCTGGAACTTGGCTCCGGCGGGGTGGTTGCTGCCGTGGACCTGGCTGTGGCAGTTGATGCAGGATTTTCCGCCCAGCCGGGAGGTGCCGCCGAGTTTGCGTCCGTCATAAAGATCTCCCGGATGAAACACCTGCATGTGGCATTGCTGGCAGAGGAAGGGCAGCTTCTGTTTGAGAAGGGGCCGGAAGTTGGAGCCGTGCGGATCGTGGCAGTTGGCGCAGTTTTCCCGCACCGGCATGTGCTCCCAGACAAAGGGACCGCGCTTTTCCTGGTGGCAGGTGAAACAGGTCAGGTTGATCGAGCTTTCGTTGAGCAGGTTCGGCCCGTTGCCGCCGTGCGGGTTGTGGCAGGAACTGCAGGTCATCTTGCCTTCGCGCAGGGGCATGTGCGAGGTGCGCATCATTTTAGAGCGCTTGTCGCGGTGGCACTGGAAACAGACCTTTTTCGGGTCCCGGCTGGCAAGCAGGTGCTGGCGCGAACGGCGCTGGCTGACCACGTGGCATTTGTCGCAGGAAATTCCCAGGTTGTCGTGCAGGCTTCCGCGCCAAAGCAGAACGCGCTCGGCGGATTCGTGGCATTGCAGGCACACCCGGTTTTTCGATGCCGCGGGGGAATTCTTGAAGGAAAAAACAAACCCGGGTTTGGATTGTACGGAATTCGGGGATTTCTTTTTTTCCGCCAGCATGTTCTTCAGATGCCGGCCCAAAGGTCCGTGGCAGGTTTCGCAGGCGCTTCCCAGTTTTCCCGGATGGGAGGCGGCCAGCACCTGGGCGTGGCGCGTCGTGGAAAATTTTTCGATGTAAGGCTTGTGGCACAGCAGGCATTCCGTTTCATCTTCCGGGTTTCCGCTATCGGCAATGGAGGGCGCTCCCCTGAGATCAGCCTGCAACTCTCCCCAGGGCAATGATCCGGCGCCGGATTTGGAGGGTAACAGGCAGATCAGGCCCAGAACCCACAACAGGAGAAAGCGTGACCCCATACTTTGCACCGGTGGTTTCGATGGAGCAATATTCAGAGGCATCAAGCGGTCTGGATTCAAGGGTTCCTTTTTAGGGACGCCCGGGGTCCCGGACCGTGACCAGGATGCGGTCTGAAATCGGTGGATTATAGGGAACATGATTGCCATAGGAAAACAGGGCGATGATGACATGTTTTCCCGGCTCCATTTTGAGCGTGACGCAATGCTGGCCTTCCGATAAATGGATCGCTTCCTTTCTGCGCAGGGGGCGGTTGAGATCTTTAGGCAGGGAACTGAACAGAACATGGTGATGCCCTCTCCCCTCGTGAGGGTCGCCGTCGGTCGGTTCCACGATCAGCCCGTAGGCCTCCATGCAGACCCGGAACGGGTTGGTCACCGTGGAAAAGTTCCCGGGTTCGGAAATGGCCACCCGCCGCTCATTGTCCTGCGCCTGAAGGTTGCCGGCGGTGAACACCAATGCAAGAAAAACTGTTGGAACGTGAGTCCAGTCCATTTCCGCTTCCGCTCGATACCCAATGCCCGAAAGGACGTAGTTTAATTCTCAGATGGCCTATGTATAATACATTCAACAGAACGCGGAGGGTTACGGAAAATTGCCCGTGCCTATATTTCGGGAGCCCCCAATGTGTGGACCGTGTTGGCTGGCAGCCTGCAGACCGCAAGGCCAGAAGCTGTGCGTGGTCGTGCGATTTTTAACGTTGTTCCGACCTGTTAAAAAGTCGCCGGATTTTTCCCATCAGCGGATGGGCCCTGGTTCGATTAACTGGAATTCGTGAAAGAGATTCCCTGATTGCCGGTGGGATGGCCTGTTTTGGAAAATAAAAACAAATTCCAGGGTTTTTTTTCGAGCCTGTCGATACGGGCGAAAATCCTGTTGAGCAGCCTGTCGGTTCTCTTCCTTGTGATGGCGGCTCTTATCACCCTCACCCTGAACGGCAACCGGAAACTGGTCCTCCAGGTTTCCAATTCCGAGATCGTCAATTTTGCTCATCTGTCGGCGGAGGCGATGGGGTTTGGCCTGCAGACGCTGAACTTCGAATATATACGGAATATCATCAACCGGATGAAGCAGGAGCCCCGGTTGTCCTCTTTATTGATACTGGATAACGACTCCCGGGTGATCGCCGGGCTGAATGAGACCCGTCTCAAAGGGGTTTCGGTTGAAGGCCTGCTCAACAGCGACAAACCCAGCCTGCGCGGGGACAAGATCTGCTGGGCTCACCTGATCAAGGGATACGATCCGGCCACACTCCGGGAGCAGGTCCTGGGAACCGTCGTCGTCGAATTTTCCCTGGACTCGGTGAACGATAAAATCCTCCATCAGCAGATCCAGTTTGTGATGATTGCCTGCAGCGTTCTGGTGGCCGGGATCATCATCTCCTTTCTCCTGGCGCGGCAGATTTCCAGTCCCGTGGCCCAGCTCGCCCGGGTGTCCAGCCAGGTGGCTCACACCGGAGACTACCGCCTGCGCGCGGAGAAAAAAACCGGGGGGGAGTTGGGACTGTTGATCGACCAGTACAACGAAATGCTGGCCCGTATCCAGAAACAGGATGACGACATGCGCCGCCTGAACGAGAGCCTGGAGCTCCGGGTGCAGGAACGCACGCGGGATCTGGAGGCGGCCAAGGAAGAGGCGGAAAGCGGCAACCGGGCCAAGAACGATTTCCTTTCCCGCATGAGTCATGAAATCAGGACCCCCCTGAACGCGATTCTGGGTTTTGGTCAACTTTTGAAGATCAAGGGCTGGGAAGTCTCGCGCGAGCACCGGGAGAAGAATGAAAAATTCGTCGACCACATCCTCAACGCAAGCAATCACCTCAAGGTTCTGATCGATGAAATACTCGACCTGTCACAGGTGGAGTCGGGACGGTTTTCCATTCAGCAGGAGAAGGTGGAACTGGCTGGAATTCTGGGAGACATCAAGAGCGTGCTGTTGCCCATCGCCCAGAGTCACAAGACCCAGATCAATTGCGACCTCGCTTCCGCGAGGGACATGCCGGTGTACGCCGATCCGAGGCGGGTGAAACAGGTTCTCTTCAATCTGGTGAGCAATGCGATCAAATACAACCACCCCGGCGGAGAAGTGGATGTCTGGGCCGAAAAAAAGGATGCCGGCCGGGTCATGTTGAAGGTTCGTGATACCGGCCCGGGGATTCCCGCGGACAAAGCGGAGCTCGTGTTTGAGCCGTTCGAACGGCTCGACTGGGAGCTCTGCATGGTGGAAGGGATCGGCATCGGGCTGTCCATATCCAAAAAACTGGTCGAGGCGATGGGCGGTGAAATCGGACTGCAAAGCACACAGGGAAAAGGGAGCGTTTTTTATTTCACTCTGCCCCTCTACCGGCAATCGGTTTTCGACGGGACTGTCGACACTTCTTTCTCCGGTCAAGACGCGGCTGGAAACGCTTCCCGCTTTTCGCTCTTATATGTTGAAGACAACCCCGACAACCGCGAGTTGGTGAAGGATATTATTGAATCGGTGGGCGGGTACGAACTGATATGCGCTGAAACGGCGGAAGAGGGTATTGAAAAGGCGCGGGCCAACGGGCCGGACCTCATCATACTGGATATCCAACTGCCGGGAATGAGTGGCCTGGAGGCGGTTCAGGTATTGCGGTCCGACGAACGCACACGCGATATCCCGGTGATTGCGCTCAGCGCTTTTGCGGAGCAGCAGGATATTGAACGCGCGCTCCAGGCGGGGTTTCGGGATTACCTCACCAAGCCGGTCGGGATTCACCAGTTCCTGAATGTTCTGAAAAAATACCAGCCCGACCGCTTCCCCGGTCCCCACGCCCGCGAGGCTTGACCCGGCTGCGTTTCCCGAAGCGTTCCAGACGGGCTTTTGAAGGCCTGTCTTCGACGTGAATGAGCGGGTCAGCTTCCCGGGAGGATGTGGCCTGTGGGCAGGCCGTGGGCCATGCGGTAGTTGAGGTCGATCACAAACGTGCGCAGGGTTTCGCCGCCGGAGGCCCGGCGCACCTCGGTCTTCTCGCTGGCCGATTTACACAGCGCGATGTAATAACCGAGTTGCTCCTGTTCGTAGGAGGGGATCTGGTCCCAGCGCTCGGTGACGTAGACCACGGCCCAGCCGTCTTCCGTTTCTTCAATCAGGCCGTCCTTGATGCCGTTGATGCCCATGTTGGCGCAGGCGACACTGTTTTCAGGGTGGGGACTTCTTTCCGGACCGGAAGGGCGGTTCGCCATCACCCACCAGATCAGGGCCGTTCCCAGCACGATCCACAACACGTGCAATTTGGTTTTGAGCGATTCGTGCATGCCGGAGGTGCAAGCGCCTTACGGAGGCGCTTTTAGTGCGCGTGCCTTTGCGCGTGCGCGCGCACGACCGTGTCAGATGAACGCGGCCAAAGTGTCTTCAAGTTTGTGGTTCATTTCTTCCCACACCTTTTTCAGCGATTTTTCGTCGAGCTTCAACAGTTTTTTGGTTTTGGGGTTCAACTCCGGAGGGTGCATTTCCCCGCTGCCGCCGAGGCCCATCTCATAGGCCAGGTAATCGGCAAAATGAACAATAGAGGTCTGCATTTCCCAGTTTTTGTCGCGGAAAGGATCGTGATGCCCAATCACGACCGCCTGCAGGAAATCTGGCAGATTCCACCGTTCAAACAGGGCGGCCCCGATCTGGGCGTGATTGCAATCCAGATGACTCTCTTCGTAGAAGGTCATCGGCCGGCTGCCCTGTGAATGTTCTTCAAAAATTCTGAGGCCCTGGTCCGGAACGGACAGGCAGATCACCAGGCGGCCCAGGTCGTGCAGGAGGCCGGCCACGTAATAGCGTTCCGGTTTCTCCTCGTTTTTGATTTCGGCGATGGTCCGCGCCGCCAGGCCGACGGCGACACTGTGCCGCCAGAACAGGTTCATGTTGAACAGTTCGTTGGGAATGCCGCGGAACTTGCCGAGAATGCTGGTCGCCACCACCAGTTCCATCAATTGGTCGGTGCCGACGATCGACAGGGCATGGGTGATGGTTTCCACCTTGTTCTTGAAACCATAGTAGGCGCTGTTGACCACGCGCAGGAGCCGGGCCGTCAGCGAGGAATCGATACGGATGATGGACTCCAGTTCCTGGAAACTGGTGTCGGGGTGGTGCATGACCTTCTGCAGTTCGCAGTAGATATGGAGGGGGGAACCCAGAAGGCCATTGGGAATGGTTTCAAGATTGAATTTCATGGTCCCTTAACTTTACCAGATTCGGTTCAAACGGCATACTTGCTTCCTGAATACTGGTTGAGAAGCGCGATGAGTTGCGCCCGGGAATGCACCCCGCATTTCCGGTAAATCCGCTTCAAATAAGTTTTGACCGTGTGTTTGCTGATGAACAGGCGGTTCGACACCTCGTTGGGGTCGAGCCCGTCATGGAGAAGGCTGCAGATCTCCACCTCGCGCCAGGAAAGCCCGACCCGCTGCGCCAGGCGGTTGGTCCGGCTGAACGCGTCGACGGACGGCTGGATGGTGATGGCCCAGAATGACTGGCCGCCGGCAGAGCCCTGGCTGTCGAGCAGTCGCACCGTGACGCGAAAGTTCTTGTTGTTCCAGTTGAAAAAGTTGTAGTCGGTGGTGATTTTTGATTTACCGTCGCTCGCAAAATGGGGGACGCCGACACCGGCCTTCTTCTTCGCCAGCCGGCCCAGGGCCTCGGGCAAAGGTCCGCCCTGCCGTAGTCCAAAATCGTTTTCCATCACCGAGTTGCAAAAATTGACCTGCAGGTCCATATCGACCAGCGCAAAGCCGACTCCAGGTTCCAGAAGTATTTCCAGGGACACCTGGTATTTCCGCGTTTCTTCAAGGAGCTTGATCCGCTGGTATTCCCTGTTGAGGAACATGACGACATATTTTGCGGACCAGTTTTCGGAGGCGGGTTCAGCGGTGCTTTCCGGCGATGCGGGGAGGGGGTCGGTGATCTGTCCCTCCAGGGCCTTCAGGTATTCGTGGATTCTTCTGTCGGGCAGTTTTTTCCTGGAACCGGTTTTGCCTCGAAGGCCCTGGATTTCGGTTGTGGTGTCAGAAGAGCACAATTGATCCAGTAGGAGGCAGTTCTCGGTGAGGGCCAGCTGAAACTTTTCCCAGGTATCGCACTGGGCCACAGCGTTTAAAAAATTGTTTAACGTGGAAAAGTTCATCGTTCCAGGTGAGAATTACAGGTTCCTCAACAAGGTTAATGTATTCGGTCTGTTGTTTTTGCCTTATTACGACCCGGCATAGAGGGTAAAACCGCCGTTTCCCAGCATCCCTAGGATACGGTCCCGAAAAGCCCGGCACAATGATAACTCTTTTCCTCTCTATTTTGGCGAAAAACAAGTAGATTCGGTATTGCGAAAATAATGGCCGGTGAACTCTGCGGTTTGTGCGCACGCCTTGAAATCGTTGGATAATTTATTGGTAATAAAATCAAATATTTATTTGATTGCTGTTTGGTTCGTTTTTTTCTCGAAATCTTTCTAAAAATACCCCATTTGGGGTATTGTTTGCAAGTCGGGAATGTAAATATAATGCCACAGTCGCAAATGAAAATTCAGGGAAGTTTCAACGATTTTTGGTTTGCGCTCCCACTTGCGTGAGTAAAGAGGAAAACGATAAATGGTAAACGAAACCGTTAAGTGCCCGACCTGCAAAAAGAAGATCCAACATCTCAATGAAGAGGGGATGTACGTCACCAAAAATTGCAGTGTCCTGGAAACGGATCCCAGAACGGGAATCACCGGGGCGATTTGCAAGACCTGCAAGACCCGGGTGGAGTTGCCTAATTTGAGGATGCTGGTGGAAGTTTTGGAGGGACAGGGCGCTTTTTAGCCAGCTAAAAGATCAGCGGCACCAGAATATAAATGTAGGGTCCAAGAGGGCAAGAGGTCGAATAAGAGCGACAAGGCCGGGACCGCATCGAACTTGAAGTTCGTGCGTGGTCCCGGCTTTTTTTATTCACGGATTCCGGTTAAATCGAATGCAACCCATGAAAATCCAAAAGGACATATCCCAGACCCATCGGCCTGCCGGAGCGCTTCGGCGGCTGGGGGCTTTGTTGCTGTCGGTGAACGTGGTGGCTTCCCAGGTTTTTTATCTGGCGATTCCGCTCGTCGCCATCCCTATTGTTGTTTTTGCGCAGCAGGAAGAGGTGAACGGCAACCAGGCTCTGGTGAATCAGGACGGCGCGATGAACTCTGCTGGCATTCTGCAGCAAGGTGGAACGGACAATACGGCGGAAATCTTTTCCAGCGGCAGCCGTAACGAGGCCACCATCAATCAGGCGGGTTCGGGCAATCAGGCCTTTGTCAATCAGTACAACGACCTGGTCGGCGAAGTGGGTGAACTGGGCAATTACTACAACCCGCTGGATCCCAATGCTGTTGTGGAGCCGGGTTTTCTGGAAACCCTGGCGGCCAATTCCGCGAACGTGACCCAGGACGGTGAAGGCAACTTTGCGCAGGTGAATCAGGACGGCGTCCTCAATTCCGCCAGTGTGGCTCAGACGGGCATCTCCAATGAAGCGTTTATTGACCAGGTGGGGGACAATCTGGTGGTCGAGGTGACGCAAAACGGCGACGGCAACCGGGCGGTTTCCTCTCAGGACGGGATGAGCAACGAGATCACCATCGCCCAGACGGGGAACAGCAGCGTGGCCACCATTGAGCAGGTGGGTTTCAACAACAATGTTTTCGTGACCCAGGACTCGGACGACAACGAAGGCACGATCAATCAGGACGGTTCGGTGAACACAGCCACCCTGTTGCAGGAAGGTGGCGATGGAAACTTTGCGTTGATCGATCAGTTCGGCGTCAACAACACCGCGGACATCATTCAGAACGGGTCTGGAAACTCGGCGGACATCACCCAGTCGGGCACCTTCAATATCGCCTCGATCACCCAGAACGGGTCCGGCAACCAGGCGAGCATTGCCCAGGACGGTTACATGAACGAGGGGGTCATCGAGCAGTTGGGTGTCGGCAGTATCGCGGAAATCATCCAGAACGGCATCGACAACCTCGCGTCGATCCTGCAGATCGGCAACGGGCACAACGCCTCGATCACCCAGACCGGCAACAACAATATTGCAGAAATCATTCAGGAAGGTCCCACCCCGCAATCCATCGCGGTGACGCAGAGCGGCAACCAGACCTTCTACATCCACCAGCAGTAGCGGGTGGGGGAGCGAATAATGAAAAACTTTCTGAAATACACCCTGGCGGCCGCGGCTGCGGTGACCCTGGCGCAGACATCGGCTGAAGCCGGCAACCGCGTGGTGGTCCGGCAGAGCGGCGGCGGGGTGGCGGAAGTCACGCAGAGCGGAAAAAACAATTCCGTCAATATCCACCAGCAAAACAGCAAGGCCCAAAAGGCTGATGAACATAAATCCGGTGGCGGGCACCTCGCCATCATCCGGCAGGAGGGCGACCGCAACAGCGTCGAACAGCATCAGGAGGGCGAGGACAACGTCGCGCTCGTGGATCAGTCCGGAGTCCGTAATTCAGTCAGGCAAATTCAAGAGGGAAAGGAAAATCTGGCCATGTCGCTCCAGGACGGGGAGAGCAACACGATTGCGCACACTCAGATCGGAGATGGCCATAGTAAAACCGTGACCCAGTCGGGTCGCGGAAAGAACAGAGTGATCACCCAGACCGGCGAGCAGGACTGACGGTCCGGGAACAGTTTCATCTTTTTATCTTTCATTCATCTGTTTAATCAACTTTTTTCAGGAGAATTCAAGCATGTCCAAGAAAACCTTGAAAGCGATTGCGGTTCTGGCGTTCCTCGCATTCCTCAATGGCAATGCGCTTGCCGACAACACCGCATCGTCGACCACGAACGGTACGGGCAACACCTCGAACATCACCCAGTCCGGTGACGGCCAGACCGCCACGGTAACTCAGGACGGTGACGACAATAACTCCGATGTTGATCAGAGCCTTCTGGACAACACCGCGACGGTCGACCAGGACGGCAACAACAACAACTCCCTGGTGCTTCAGAGCGGAATTCAGTCCGGCGGCAACACCGCGGATGTCACGCAGATCCGCGACAACAACCAGTCCGACGTGCTCCAGTCCGGCGATTTCAACAGCGCCACGGTGGCCCAGGATGAGGACAACACCTCTCTGGTTGACCAGTCCGGCAGCGGCAACACCGCCAACGTCGATCAGGACGGCAACAACTCGGTTCCGCCGAACATCGAAAACATCTCCAATATTTTCCAGAGCGGGGACGACAACACCGCCAACGTTTGGCAGGATGACCGCAACCTCTCCACCATCAACCAGTCCGGCAGCGGCAACCTGGCCGATGTCGACCAGACCGGTTTTGGCGGCGGTTTCGACGACAACACTTCGACTGTTGACCAGAGCGGGGACGACAACACCGCCAGCGTGACCCAGAACGGCAACCTGAACATTTCCTCGATCGCCCAGCTCGGCAGCCTGAACGACGCTACCGTCGGCCAGAGCGGCACCGCCAATGATTCCACGGTGACCCAGTTCGGCGACAGCAACAGCGCCACGGTTGACCAGAGCGGCAACGACAACGTGTCCACCGTGGGTCAGGATCTCAGCAACACCGCTTCCGTTAATCAGAGCGGCAACCTGAACAACTCGGCTGTCAATCAGACCGGTCCGTTTGGCGCGGAAGGCAACAGCGCAACCGTTGATCAGAGCGGCGAGAACAACGTCTCGACGATCAATCAGGATGGCGGCGTGACCCCGAACGGTTTCTCTTTCTCCAACACCGCCTCTGTTGATCAGTCCGGTGACTGGAACGAAGCGACCGTATCGCAGGACGACTTCAACGATGCGACCGTGCTTCAGACCGGTATTGGTACCGCGCTGGATCCCAACGTTGTTACCATCACCCAGTTTGATGACAACGACGTTGCGTACGCTGAGCAGAATGGCGGCGAAGGCAACAGCATCCTGATCGAACAGGGCGCGTGCTGCAGTGGCGCCTCTGCGGTCAACTCCGCGACGGCGATTCAGACGGGTACGTTCAACACCACGACGATCATTCAAACGCCGTAACTCTTCCTTGTTCTCCCGGAGCCTCCGGGCTCCGGGAGGACGGATTGAGCGGATGAATAATAATATTTTTTGCTGGCTTTAAAAAGGTAAGGAGATTTTAAAATGGCAAAGAAAACCTTGCGGGCAATGGCGGTTCTGGCTTTGCTGGCATTTTTGAACGGCAACGCCTTTGCCGCCAATAATGCGACATCCACCACGACCGGCACGGGAAACACTTCCAACATCAGCCAGTCCGGTGATGGGCAGAACGCTACCGTGGATCAGAATGGAAACGACAACGATTCGAATGTTGACCAGTCCAACCTGGGAAACACCGCGGATGTCAGCCAGGACGGCGATAATCATGTGTCCACCGTGAATCAATCCGGCGAGAACAACGAGGCTGAGGTGATTCAGGACGACACCAATCAGGCTTCTTCCGTGGATCAGTCCGGTGACGGCAACTACACTCAGGTGGATCAGTCTGGCGACAACAATGACTCCACGGTGGATCAGTCCGGGAATGATAATGACGCGTATGTTGCCCAGAACGGCACCAACAACAACTCGAACGTTGATCAATCGGGTAATGAAAACTACGCCGATGTTGCCCAGACCGGTGACAACCAGGCTTCGAGCGTTGATCAGTCTGGTAATGGCAACAATGCCTATGTCAACCAGGCGGACGCTGACAATGAGTCTAACGTCGATCAGTCCGGCAACGACAACCTCGCCGATGTTGCCCAGACCGCGACCAACAACGACTCCGATGTGGACCAGAGCGGCAACGAAAACGAAGCCTATGTCACCCAGGTCAACGACCTGAACCACTCCCAGGTGGATCAGTCCGGTGACGACAATCTGGCCACGGTCGACCAGGACCGGGGGAACCAGTCCACGGTCGATCAGTCCGGTAACGGCAACACCGCCGACGTGAACCAGATCGGCAACGTGGTTGGCACCAACGTGGGCAACGAGTCCACCATCCTGCAATCCGGCGACCTGAATACCGCCACGGTCAACCAGGACGACGACAATGTGTCCACGGTCGATCAGCAGGGCGACCTCAACCTGGCGACGGTTGACCAGACCGGTTTTTCCGGAACCGATGCCAACGAGTCCAACGTTTTGCAGTTGGGCGACGGCAACATCGCCGACGTGACCCAGAATGGCAATCTGAACCTGTCCAACATCACGCAGCGCTTTGGCAACGACGCCTTCGTTCGCCAGTCCGGCACGGACAACGAATCGAACGTTGATCAGGGCGACAGCAACTCCGCCGATGTTGAGCAGTCCGGAGACCGTAACCTGTCGAACGTCAATCAGCATCACGCGACGTTCGAATCCGATTCGAACGAAGCGTATGTTTTGCAGACGGGTAACGACAACGTTTCGAACATCAATCAGGATGGCAGCATTCCGAATGGCCTTTCCCTGGACAACGTGGCGTCGGTTGAGCAGTCCGGTGACTGGAACGTCGCGAACGTCACGCAAGACGATTTCAACGAAGCCAACGTTTTGCAGACGGGTCTTGGCACCTCGGCCAATCCGAACGTTGTGAACATCAATCAGTGGAACGATTCCGACCTCGCCAATGCGGAGCAACACGGTGGCGAGGGCAACCTGATCAATATCGATCAGGAAGCGTGTTGTTCTTCCGGTGGTGGCACTTTCAACAGCGCCACGGCGATTCAGACCGGTTCGTTCAACACGACGACCATTGTTCAATTGCCTTGAATATTATGCCGGAACGCCCGGGGCAGCCGCCCCGGGCGGGACGGAATGGTTTGAATGGTTTTATTTGGGGATTTTAACCTTCCCGGTTTGCTGCTAGATCCGGGGAATTTATGAAATGAAGAAAAAAAAGGAAAAGCACAATGTCTAAAAAAACCTTGAAAGCGATTGCGATTCTGGCGTTTCTCGCATTCCTCAATGGGAATGCGTTTGCCGCTAATACGGCGACTTCGACCACGAACGGCACGGGCAACGTCTCCGCCGTCACGCAGTCCGGCGACGGCCAGACCGCTGATGTGAATCAGGACGGCGATGACAACGATTCCAATGTTGAGCAGAGCTCCCTGAACAACACTGCGACGGTCGACCAGCAGAACGACCGCAACGATTCCGATGTTTTCCAGACCGGTGACGGCAACAGCGCCACCGTGAACCAGGGAACGTTTGTTATCGGTGGTGTTGAAAACGACAACAGCTCGACCGTTCTGCAGAGCGGCAACGGTAACGGCGCAACGGTCAACCAGGGTGCTGAGAACGTTTCGACGATCGATCAGTCCGGTGACGATAACACCGCTTCGGTTGACCAGGAAGGCGTGCTCTCGGGCGCACCGGCCGGCAACACCTCTGACATTATCCAGTCCGGTAACCTCAACAGCGCTACGGTTATCCAGGATGACGACAACATGTCGACCATCCTTCAGTCCGGTGACGGTAACAGCGCCACGGTCGACCAGACTCCGTTCTTCGGTTCCGACAACAACGATTCGGATGTTGTTCAGTCGGGTAACGACAACATCGCGAACGTCAAGCAGTCCGGCAACGACAACTTCTCCACGGTTGGCCAGTTGGGCGATCTCAACTCCGCGGACGTGACCCAGAGCGGCACCGGCAATACCTCTGACGTTGCCCAGTTCGGTAACGGCAACAGTGCCACGGTTGACCAGAGCGGCACCGGCAACCTGTCCACCGTTTCCCAGGACACCGACAACACGGCATCGGTTGACCAGAGCGGCACGGACAACGTCTCCACGGTTAACCAGACCGGTCCTGCAGGTTCCTTCGGTAACAGCGCGACGGTGAGCCAGAGCGGTGCGAACAACACCTCGACGGTCAACCAGGACGGCGGCGTTACGCCTAACGGCATTTCGAACGACAACGTTGCAATCGTCGACCAGTCCGGCGACTGGAACGAAGCGACGGTATCGCAGGACGACTTCAACACGGCCGAAGTTCTTCAGACCGGTATCGGTACCTCGGCTGATCCGAACGTGGTCAACATCACGCAGTGGAACGATAGCGATGAAGCCTATGCCGAGCAGAATGGCGGCGAAGGCAACAACATCCTCATCGAGCAGGAAGCCTGCTGCACCGGCGGCGGTGTTTTCAACAGCGCGACTGCGATTCAGAGCGGTTCTTTCAACAGCACCACCATCATCCAGAGCCCGTGACTCAGGCCTGACGATTGTGGTTTGATCGGGTAGTTTTCCTGTTTCCCGGGGCCGTTGGGCCCCGGGAGCGGGATTCAAATTTTTTTTAAAAAGAGGATTTAAATGACCAAGAAGACCTTGAAGGCAATAGCGGTTCTGGCCCTTCTGGCATTTTTGAACGGCAACGCTTTTGCCGCCAATAATGCGACATCCACCACGACCGGCACGGGAAATACTTCCAACATCAGCCAGTCCGGTGATGGGCA
>JAGQJZ010000034.1 GCA_020430445.1 Nitrospina sp. | reverse complement strand
GCGCGGCGGCGGATCTCTCCGATCAGATCCGGCGCAAACAGGTGAGAAAAATCTACCGATGCCTGGTCGAAGGCGTTCCGAACCCCAGAGAAGCGCGGCTGGAACATTTCATTCGCAAAGGAAAGTCGCTCAAGGCCACCGTGTTTCCGCGCAAGTCACCGGACGCCAAACGCGCCGTGCTGACTTACCGCCTGCTGACCACGCACAGGAAAAACGCGCTCCTGGAAGTGGAGTTGGAGACAGGACGCTTTCATCAGATCCGCGCGCAGTTGTCGTTCATCGGCCATCCCATCGTCGGCGATCTCAAATACCGCGCCACCACGCGCCTGGGCGATTACAAGATCGCTCTCTACGCGCAGAAGGTGGTGCTGCGCCATCCGCACAGCGGAGAAGAAATCCTCCTCGAATCCCCTTCCCCCGAATGGGAACCGTGTTGACTGGGAAACATCCCGGCACTCACAATCACTCACCCTCCGATTTTCCAAACTGGATCGTATACGATTCGTTTTTATCGCCCATCGCCAGTTCGCCACGGCCGTTGATCGAAAACACCTGGTCGCTGCCCTCCATACGGGCTTCCGCATAAAACGTCTCGCGCGTACCCGAACCGGTCACCTGAACCCCGTCGCCCGGCGTGTAAGGAAACCGCATGTCGGCCACGACCCCCAATGTGCAGTCCTGATCGTCCCCCGCATCCTGCCAGTAGGCATCGCACGCGGCGTAATAACCGCTCAGTTCCATCCCGGGGGTCAGAATATCTCCGAAGCCTTTCTCGTTCAGCGCGTCATACATCGTCATGGCGGTGAACACCCCCACGGCCGTTGGCAACCCCACCAGGAACAGGAGACTCAAAACCCACGCCGGCGCATCCCCGCGCAACACCAGTTCCTCATCCTCTCCATGCTCCCGCGCGTACCAGTCGTGGATGCCGTTGATCTTGTACTGGAGAAACAGGATCGAAAGGGTCAGCGTTAAAAATCCGGAAATGGTTTTGAGACCGATGAAGTTGGCGTCCAGATGATCGAGAAGAATCCGCCTCACCTTGAACGTCTGCACGATGTAGACAACGGACGTTATAAGCGACAGCAAAAGTCCGATCCATTCGAAACCGGACACCACGCCCAGGATCGTCAGGATATTGAGCGCCAGGTAAACGCCAAATCCCGTGAACATCACCTTGATCGGTCCGCCCGACAACTGGTTGCGGGAATCGAGATTGTTCAAAGGCTCCATCCGGCTGGCGAACCAGTAGACACCGTAAAACCCCAGCGTGAGGACCGACAACAGGATCATCATCAGGACCGGGGTTTTGGGGATCAGCAAAATCCGCCGGTCGTTTTTCTGCCGAATCTGTTCGGGCGAGGTGTCGAGCACCCACACCAGGCCGGGAATTTCGAAATGTTCGGGAGTGATCCGGTCCGTGGGCAAGCCAGCCTCTGTGGTGGGAACAGTGGCCTGGGAGGAAACGGCGGCAACGCGGGAAGGGGCCGCCACTGCCGGCTCAACCGGAGCGCCGGCGGGAATCAATTCGACCTCAAACCCCAGCTTGTGAAAAAACGCCTGCGCCTGCTCGCCCTTGGCATCGGCGACCGGGGCCGAATATTTCCAGGGACGCCCCTGCGCGATCCATTCATGAACCGTTGCGGATTTTTTCTCCGGTAGTTTGAACACCTTCGCCAACTGCTGGCGGGGCACGGTGGGGTCCTTTCCGGACCACCCCTTGAACTGAAGATAAACCGGCATGCATTCCCTCCCGGGAAACGGACTCCTGAATCAGGGAATCCCGGTTCCAACACCTTTGCGCATTGGATAAGAAACCACACAACCCTGAATTACCGCATGATGAACATATTAGCAGAAACTCTCAGGACTTCTTAAAGGCATTTCTGACAACAGTGATCCACCGGACCACCCCCCGGCTTTGCACGATCCACGGGTTGCCGGAACAAGGAAATCGACGGATCAGAATCCTTTAAACATTGTTTTCCGCAACCGGTTCCGCCTCCCCCGGTATCAGCGATTCTTTCACCAGGTCCTCCCGCCGGGTGTGGAACCCGAGGTCGGCCATAAAAGATATGAGAACGGGAATCAGGAATAAAGTAAACAGGGAAGAAAAGGCCAGCCCGCCGATCAGCGCCGTGCCCATGCCCCGGTACAGCTCCGTTCCCGAACCTTCGCCGAACGCCAGCGGGATCATCCCGGAAATACTGGAGATGACGGTCATCATGATCGGCCGGAGCCGCGTTTCGCACGATTCCAGCAGGGCCTTGCGCTCGTCCATGCCTTCGCGGACGTTGTTGAGCATCTGGTGCACGATGAGGATCGCATTGTTCACCACGATCCCGGCGAGGATGATGATACCGAGCTGGGTCAGAATGTCGAAGGTCACCCAGTTCCAGCCGTCGAGCATCGGGCCGGGGTCCTCGATGCCGAATTCCTTCAGGTAACGTCCAATGCTCCCTTTCTGAAAAAGGTTGTTCCCCGCAATACCGAAAAAGGAGCCGCTGACCGCCAACGCCACGGTGAGCATGACGATAAAGGGCCTGAGGAACGATTTGAACAGCGCCACCAACAGGAGGTAAATAAAACCCACCGCGTACCAGAAACTGTCGAGCAGCGACTGCGTGGTGGAAGTCAGGTCGTCCGCCGAGCCGCCAACGCGCAGGCCGTACTCCTGCCCCAGCGACAACCGCTGCGGCGCGAGGATCTTATTTTCCACATGGTCGATCACGTTCTGCATCGGGAATTCTTTTTTCACCTGCACCAGGAGTTTGATCGACCGTTCTTTCTCGATGTGATCGATCCGCGCCGGTCCGGCGGCGGTCTCGATATTCATCAGGTGACCGAGATGCGTCATCTTCCCCTGCGGCGTCCAGACCGGCAGGTCGCGGTAATCCTGCAGTTCCATCTTCTGCGCGTCTTTTTTCTGTACGAGCACGAAATCGATCGGTTCGCCCCGGTCGTTGAATTCGCCGAGATAGGTTCCCGCGTTCAGCGCCTCGATCACGCTGCCCACCTCCGGCACGCCCAGGTCGAGCCGGGCGTCGAGTTCGCGCTTCGGCAGGAAGCGCAATTCGGGGTTGCCAAACTTGAATTCCGGCCGGACGGAGTGGACGCCCTTGGTCTGCGATATCTGCCCGATGAGCGAAAGCGCCGTGTCGCGCAGCAGAAACATGTCCGGTCCCACGATCTCGACATCAAAGGTCTTGGAAGCCGACTGGAAGATGGGCCGCTGCGAGGCGAAGGCGAACCGGTAACCCGGAATCGTGAAAATGCGCATTCCCATTTCCTGCGACTTCACCGCCATCTTCACCTCGCCCTTCTGCCCCCGCGCCAGTTCCGGATGGATGATGGCGCCACCACCGTTGAAGCGGCTCGAGAAAACGAGAAAGTTGTGCTCCACATCGTCCATCCGGGTGATCTCTTTTTCATAGCCCGCCATGAATTTCATGTTCTGTTTGACCGGCATGCCCGCCACCGGCTCGATGAACATGAACACCATGTTGCTGTTGCCGAACGGCAGGTAATCGCGGTCCGGCAAAATGAGTGCGCTCAGATAGAGCAAGGATCCGATCCCGGCAATGATCGCCCCCTTGAGCAGGGTCCGCGTCTTTCCTTCGCCCAACAGGAAACGCATGATGCGGTCGTACCCTTTTCGAACGGACACACCGATCCAGACGAGGGGACGGAACCAGCGCGATCCCAGCAGCCCGGCATCGTATTCCTCGCCGGGTTTCAGGCGGATCAACAGGCAGGCCAAAGTCGGGATCACGGTGATGGACACGATCAGCGAAAGCGCGATGCTGGAGCTGATGGTGATCGCGATATCGCGAAACAACTGCCCCGCCTCCTCCTGTACGAAAACGATGGGAAGGAACACCGCCAGCGTCGTCAGCGTGGAGGAAAGCACCGCGCCCCACACCTCCACCGTGCCGTCGTACGCCGCGCGCACCACCCCCTTGCGCATGGTCAGATGTCGGTAAATGTTTTCCAGCACCACGATCGAGTTGTCGACCACCATGCCCACGGCGAACGCCATGCCCGCAAGCGAAATAATATTGATCGACCGGTCGAGCAGCTTCAGGACGATGAACACGCTCACCAGGCTGACGGGAATGCTGATGCTGATGATCAGTACCGAGCGGAAAGAGCCGAGGAACAACAGCAGCACCATCACCGCGAGCAGGGCCCCCAGGCCGAGGTTGTCCTTCACCAGCTCCATCGCCTCATTGATGTAGTCCACGTCCTGGTAGACGATCTTGAGGCGCATCGGGATACCGCGGTTGATCAGTTCCTGGTTCAACTCCTCGACCGTCTCCCGCGCCAGATTGCAGGTCTGCACCACGTTGGCGCCCGCTTCGCGGATGATGCCGAACGCGTTCGACATCTGCCCGTTGATCCGGACGATTGAGGTGGTGCGCTTGTACCCGTCGATCACGGTGGCGACATCGCTCACGCGGATTGTTTTTTCCCCGTCCCGCTTGATGACCGCCTGCATGATGTCCTGCGGGTCCTTGAACTCGCCCAGGGTCCGCACCGTGTATTCCCGGTGGCTTTCATCGTGGAATCCGGCGCGCGTGTTCTGGTTTTCGCCGGACAGGCGCGCGATCACTTCGCCGTAAGTGACATGCAGGCGCGCCATGGCGTACGCGTCGAACTCCACCCGCATTTCCCGTTCCTCGCCGCCGAAATGCCAGACATCGCCCACGCCCTCGACCCGGTTCAACACCGGCTTGATCAGGTCCTCGCCGACTTTGAACATATAGTTCTTGTCGAGGTCCTGCATTTTTTCATTGGGTTTCTGCACGATGATCCACATGATCGGCTGCGAATTGTCCGAGGACACCGATTTCATCGTCGGCTTGTCCGCCAGCACCGGCAGGTCCTTCACCTGCTGGAGCTTGTTGTTGACGTCGATCATCGTCGTCTTCTTGTCCACCCCCCAGTCGAACTCCAGCGTGATGGAGCTTTGCCCGTGCTGGGAACTCGAGGTCATCTTTTTCAGGCTTTCGACGTTTTCGAGCTGGTCTTCGAGACGGCGGGTGATATTGCGTTCCACTTCATTGGGCGACAACCCCCGGTAGGCGGTCGTCACTTCAATGAGCGGTTTGTCCACCGTCGGGGTGAGCTGACGCGGCAGGGTGTTGTAGCACAACACGCCGACGACCGCCGCCATGACGATCGCCACCGTCACGGTGTGGTAGTTGCGGATGGAATAGTCGACCAGCTTCATGAGGCTTTCTTCGCCGGCGCGGGTTTTTCCCCGCCCGTTTTTTCGGGAGGCTGTCCTTTGGCTTCAGTGGACGGCGGTTTTGGAGAACCTGCTTCCTTGCCCGGTTCCGCCGGCTTGTTTCCCGGCGACGTGCCTTTCTGTGGCGGGCCTCCCCCTGGAGGTCCGCCCCCGGGAGGGCCTCCGCCGATAGTCGGCATCACCTTCGCGCCGGGGAAGACCGCCCCGGAGCCGCGAATGATCAACTGCGTGGTTTTATTCAACTGGCGGGTGAAATCCGTCACCTCGACCCAGCCGTCGCGTTCCAGCCCGGACTTAACAGGAATGAGATGCGCCTTGCCTTCCTTCACCGCATACACCACCGTCCCCTGCTCTCCGATCACCAGCGAAATCGAAGGCACGTGCTTGACCTGTCTGCGCACATTGAATTTGAGTCGGGCCTCCAGCGTGACGCCGGGGAACAGCGCCCGGTCCGGACGGCTCAACTCCACCTGCGCCTGGATGTTGCCGGAAAAAATATTCGCGTCGGGGATGATGCGGACACGCGACTTCAGCCTCGAATTTTCCTTGAACTTCAGCCCCAGCTCCGGCACTTCAAACTCGATCCCGGTCAATTCATTAAGGCGCGAACGGTAGCCCTGCGGCAGTTCGATGACCGCCTTCAACGCCGAGGCTCCGATCATCTCGCCCACCGCGTCGCCGTCGCTCACATAAGCGCCGACCTCCACCGTCCTCCTGAGAAGGGTTCCATCAAAAGGGGCTATGATCGCGGTTTTTTCGAGGTTCAGCTCCATCAGTTCCAGTTGCTTGGTGACGGACTCGAGTTGCGCCGCCGCTTTCAGGACGTCCTCCTCGCGTCCCTTTTCCCCCGCTTCCAGTTCGGCTTCGCTGGCGCGGTGGTTCTCCTCCGCCTGTTTCAGACGATCGACCTTTTCGTCGTATTGCGACTGCGAGACGACGCCCTCTTCCTTGAGCTGCCGGAACCGCTGCTCCTCCTTTTTCGCAAGGTTGAGCGTGCTCTGGGTGGCCTGCAACTGGGCCTTCAAACGGGCGCGGTCTTCCGGCCGCGCGCCTTCCTTCGTTTTATCGTATTCGTTGCGGGAGCTGATCAACTCCGCCCGCAGGCGGTCGACCTGCAAACGGTATTCGCGCGGATCGACCTGCGCGATCAGATCGCCGGCGTGCAGGCGCTGCCCCTCCTTGACCGGAAACTCGACCAGCTTGCCGCGCACCTCGGCGGTGAGGGTCACCCGCTGGTCGGCAATGATATTGCCCACCGCGCGGACCTCGTCCACGATATCGCGGAATTCGACCTTGCCGATTTCAACCGGCAAGACCATTTCACGCTTGCCACCCCCCTCGCCCTGTGTGGGGGAATCCGCGCAGGCATATAGCTGCAAAATTATTAATAAAATCAGCCCTAACCGAACAAAAAAAAGCCGAGCCCCTTCAGACTTCGAAATCAAAATCATGCGCCTGTCTCGTTTAAGTGTTTGAATAAATTATCTTATAATTTAATTAAAATTACAACGACAGTTCGCAGGCGGATTCCATTATTTTCCATCGCTGTAGGCGCTTTTTTGAAAACGGTTAAAATAGCAGGCAGCCGTTTTTCCCCGCCTGCGTTCCGGGTATAATTCCCCGGGAACCCGGAACAACCCGGGAACGGGCCTTACGAAGCGGAATCCCGCACGCGGCCCGGCCGCCCCACGTCAAGTCCTGTCAAAACGTCACCGGAGGTGCCATGGCCCTGGAATTTTATGAAATCATCAAACAGCACGCGGAACACCAGCCGGACCACCCGGCCGTCATCGAAGCTCAGGGAACCGTCACTTACCGGCAATTGCTGGAACAGGTGGAAGGCTTCGCCGGGGGCCTCGATGCGCTGGGACTGACCCCGGACAGCAAGCTCGGCGTCATGGGGTTGAACCAGCGTGAAACCCTGGTGGCCACGCTGGCGGGTTTTTTAAAGGGAATTCCCGTGGTGCCGTACAACTACCTGCTCACACCGGGCGACCTCGTCTATATCACCGGCGACGCGGGCGTGGACCTGATTGTGCTGAACCCCGCGTTTTTGAAAGACGAGACGCGGCCGTTTTTCTCCCAGTTCCGCCACAGAATCCTGACCGGCCCGGCCCACGAACACGGCCTGCCGGCGGAGGGCACCCGGTTTTTCGATGAATTCACGGCGGCGGGCGACCGCAGCAAAGCCACGCAGCGGCACGAGCGCACCGCAGGCATTCCGGACATGATCCTGTACACCTCCGGTACAACCGCCCGGCCCAAGGGGGTGATGCTCGACGAATCCCAGTTCCACCACAACACCGCCGGTGTCGTGGAACACCTGCCGTTTGTACCGGAGGACCGGGCCATCATGGCGCTGCCACTGTTCCATTCGTTCGGCAACATCATCGCGCTGGTGTTCCTGCGGGCGGGGGGCACATTGATCCTGATCCCACAGTTCCAGCCCAAATCAATTCTGCAGGGCATCACCGACCACAAGGCCACGGTCCTGCCGCTGGTCCCGACGATCTATTCCTTCCTCGTGCAGTTGTACGAACGCGGGGGGCACGATGTGACCTCGCTCCGCTATTGTATTTCCGGCGGCGCGGCCCTGCCCCACGCCCTGCTGCACCAGGTCGAAAAGATCCTCGGCTGCACGGTTCTGGAAGGTTACGGCCTGACCGAGACCTCCCCTGTGATCGCAGTCAACACAATGGAACACGGCAGCGTGGTCGGCTCCGTCGGCCCCATCTTGCCGAACGTGACGGTGAAGATCGTCAACGACAACGGAACGGAGGTGGCGCAGGGCGAGGTGGGAGAGATCCTCGTCCGGGCGGACACCGTCATGCGCGGCTACTGGAACAAGCCGGAGGAAACGGCGGAGGTGCTGTCCGCCGACGGCTGGCTGAAAACGGGCGACCTGGGGCATCTCGACGAAAACGGCAGGCTCTACATTTCCGCCGGCCGCAAAAAGGATTTGATCATCCGCGCCGGCGAAAACATCTCGCCCCTGGCCATCGAAAACGTGCTGATGAACCACCCGGCGATCGCCGAGGCGGCGGCTATCGGAGTGCCACACGAGCGCGTCGGCGAACAGGTGAAAGTCTGCGTCGTCAAGCGGGAGGGGGCGGAGGTGACGGCTTCAAACCTGCGGGATTTCTGCCGGGAAAAACTGCCCGCGTTCATGATCCCGGACAGTTTCGAATTTTACGAGGCCCTGCCCAAAACCCCGACGGGCAAGGTCCTCAAAACCCAGTTGCGTGAAGAAGCCGCACAAAAAAGCGAATAAGAGGGAGAGACGATGACCTGGCCCATGGACGAAAACCAGTTCAAAACCCTGATCCACCTGACCCCGGACCAGCGCTACCGGTTCTGCATCCAAAAGATGCTCGAAACCGGCGAACTCTGGAGCCTGAACCAGGAACAACTGTGGGCCATGGGGGAAGACCCGGCGGGGCGGCAGTTCATCCCCATCTGGCCTCACCCGGGTCTGGCCGACCGCTGCCGGCAGAAAAACTGGCAGGACTACGAACCCCGCGCCATAGACCTGGCCGCCTGGAAGGAACGCTGGATACCGGGCATCCACGACGCCCAGAAATTCATCTCGGTGTTTCCCGTCCCCTCGGGTGGCGCGGTGATGGTCTCGCCCGAACGCATGCGCCGCGACCTCGACGCCCAGGCCAACCTGGGCAACCAATAGCGAAACGATCAAAACCTCCCGGCCTAATGGCCGGGAGGTTTTTTTTATCGAACGCGTTACCGCTGGCTAACGTCTTATTTTGACACGCAACGGAACCCCAGGCCTTCGCTGCGGAATTGCGGCCAGAAACCGGTGCGGTGCGAGGTGCGGATAAACCCGGCAGTGTTGTTCCAGCCGCCACCACGAATCACCTTGTGGTCCAGCGGGCGCGGCCCCTGCGGATTGTCCTTCGGACTGTGGCGGTAATAGTTGGGGTCCCACCAGTCATGCGTCCACTCGGCGACGTTGCCCGCCATGTCATACAACCCCAGGGGATTCGGAGGGAATTTCCCGACCGGGGCTGTGGTGGCGTATCCATCGTCGACGCTGGCGACGCGGATGTTGAGCGTACAGTTGGCGTCGCAGAAATTGGCTTCCTTACCTTTGACGGAGTTGCCCCAGTAAAAATGGGTGTCGGTGTTGCCGCGGGCGGCGTATTCCCATTCCGCTTCCGTCGGCAGGCGGCGTCCCGCCTTCTTGCAGTATGTGTCGGCTTCGTACCAGGTCACGTATTCAACAGGCCGGTTGGGCCCGATTTGCTGTGACGGGTTGTCCTCCATCAACGCCTGATACTGCGCCTGGGTGACCTCGTACTTGTCCATGTCGAAATCCTTGAGGCACACCTCGTGGACGGGCCTCTCCAGCGGGGTCCCGTCCTTGTTGCCCATTTTGAAACAGCCGCCCTTCACCTTCACCACTTCTCCCTGGCCACGGGAACCGCCGGCGGCGATGACCGCGCGGTCGACTTCGAGGGAAAACTCCTTCACCTCTTCATACACCCGGCGCAACACTCCCTGGTATTCGATCCGCACCAGGCTCTGCGGCACCAGTTCCATTTTTCCCTTATCCTTGAAATAAAGGCGGTAGTGGGGGATGGGAGCGTTGCCCTTGATGTCGAGATAATTACGCATGTTGTTCTTGGTGCGCTGGGGGGGCAGCACGATTTCATCGACCAGTTCCGCCGCTTCGCCGGTGTCGGAATCGGGATAGAACACCAGGACATCGCGCCCGTTCGCCTCGGGCATCGCCAAAATTTCCTGTACCAGTGTTTGCGCTTCCGCGAGTTTTTTGGTGTCGAACTTGATCCGGGCCAAGGCGAACATCACCCTCCAGTTTTTGGGATCCTTTTCCAGGACCTGCGCGTACAGTTTTTGCGCTTTGTCGAGTTCCTTTTTTTCCGCCGCATTGTCACCGGCGCGGATCAATTCATCCAGCGTGGCCGCATCGGCGGCGAATCCGGAAACGGGCATGACCGCCAGGGCGCACAACCATGCCGTGCCGATAAAGAGAAGGGTATTATTTTTCATCCAGTGCATCAGGTCCCCCGGAACATGAAGGTTTTTGTGGTGAGTTGCCGCAATATAACACAGAGCCCAAAAGCCACAAACGCAATCCCGGGGCGTCCGGACCTGGCGGATCTTTTCGCTATTTCTCGGGGTTTTCGGCAGACGGAGGACGGGGATCCTTTTTTTCCGGCTGGGTCCCCGGTTTTTTCTGCGTTTGACGCAGTTTCTTCAATTCATTCCAGTCGTCACCCGGTTTGGTTTTCTTTCCCGAACCGGAACGCCGGTCAAAAAAATCAATCTCGTCAATCATCGTCTTTCATTTCCCCTTTACTGTTCAGAATGGACTATCCGGAACGGTATTTCAAAATTTTTTTTCACCACTGGAATTGAAACCAAAGAAAAGACGGCCGGCGTCTTCATTCCGTTGTGAAATCAGCCGTTATGGAGAGGAAGGGCATTCCAGACACGCTTGAAAATAAAGGTAGTTTCCCTGATAATGGCTGCAGGTGAACCCGCCTCAAACCGCCGAAAACCGGCCAACCCCGATTCGCTGTGGACCTTTCCTATATCATCGTCAACTACCGGAGCAGCCGCGACCTGGTCGCCTGCCTCCATTCCATCCTGGCCTCGGACTTCAAAGGCTCCTTCGAAATTCTGGTGGTGGACAACAGCGAAGGCGACTCAGGAATCGCCATCGTGGAAAAAATGTTTCCGCAGATTCAGTTGACCATCAATCCGGTCAACGCGGGATTCGCCGGAGCGAACAACCAGGCGGCGCGGCAGGCGCAGGGACGGCATCTGTTTTTCATCAATCCGGACGTTGAATTGAGTCCGGACACAACGCGCCTGCTTTCCGAATACCTAGACGCACATCCCGGAACAGGAGCGGTGGGTCCCAAAGTGCTCGACCCGGACGGAACCCTGCAATACTCCTGCAGGCGTTTCCCCACTCTCTGGTCGGGACTGTTCAACCGCTACTCGTTCCTGACCCGCCTGTTCCCGGACAACCGCTTCACCCGGGAATACCTGATGACGGACTGGGACCACAGCTCGGTTCGAACAGTGGACTGGATCTCGGGCTGCTGTTTCATGACACCGCGCGACGCCTTCATCGAATCCGGCATGTTCGACGAACAATACTTTTTATTTATAGAAGATGTCGACCTGTGCCGCACCCTGTCCGGCCGGGGTCATGACGTGGTCTACAATCCGGAGACCACCATCCTGCACCGCATTTCGTCCAGCAATCAGCGAATTCCGTTCAAATGCGTCGTCAAACAGCATCAGGGCATGAGCTATTACCACCGCAAATATATGGAAGGCAACCTCCTGTCCAGAACCATTCTCGACGGCCTGATCGCCGTCCGTTGCGGCCTGCAACTTGCCCTCAACGTTTTCCGCTGACGCCGCGTTCATGGAAACCCCCTTGCCCATGTTTTCAACGCATCCCATTTCCGGCATCACCTACCTGGCCGCTTACGCGTTGTCGTTGTTCCTCTCCGTTGTCATCTGCTTTGCAACCATTCGCCTGTTGAAAGGCGAAAGCGGCCTGGCCCGTTTTGTGAGGGGCCGGGTGCACACCGGCAGGCGGGAGGTGGTCTCGTTCGGCGGGGTGGCGGTGATCGTCTCGTTCACTCTCACGCTCTGGCTCGTTCCCCTGTTTTTTGGAATGCACCCGGACCACCGTTCCCTGTTCGGCGCCATCACCCTGGGCACGGTGTTGATGTTCCTGCTCGGCATCTACGACGACCTCGTGGTGGCGCGTCCGTGGACCAAGCTCACGGGGCAACTCATCATCGCCATCGGCCTGTACCAGTTCGGTTTTCATATCGACCGCATCGGCGACTGGGGGGAACTGGGGGCGCTGTCCCCGGTGGTCACCATACTGTGGTTTGTCGGCATTTCCAATTCGCTGAACCTGATCGACGGCAAGGACGGACTGGCCGGAGGGCTCATCTTCCTGTCCTGCCTGACGCTGACGCTGGTTTACCTCGAGCGCGATATTTTCGAAGCGCCGTTCCTTTCGGTGATCCTCGCGGGGAGCGTGTTCGGCTTTCTTTTATTCAATTACCCGCCGGCCAAAATCATCCTCGGCGATACGGGAAGCCTTCCACTCGGACTGCTCATCTCGCTCGTCACCCTGCTTCCCCTGGCCGAAGGGTTCACCGACGAAATCTATTACCTGCTTCCACTGGTCACCCTGCTGGTGCCGATCACGGACACGCTGTGGGCCTTTTTCAGGAGAGTGCGCAAAGGAGTGAGCCCGTTCAGCCGCGACGCGGAACATTTTCACCACCGGCTGGAGCGGCTGGGCCTTTCACCGACACGCACGATCTTTGTCCTGCTCGGTATCGCGCTCTATTTTGATGTCTGGTCGCTGGTGCCGGTGTTCAACATCAATCTGATTCCGAAATTCACGCCGGTTTTTTTCGTTTTCATCCTGATCCATCTGGCCTTCCTGGTGAGCTGGCTGCGTAAGAAGGAAAAGGAAATCAAAACCTGACCGTACCGGCCAACACGATGACATCCCGATGCAAAAACCGACCATGACCGCAACTTTCCCCGCGCACATTCCCCCGGCCCATGAAATCGGCTGACGCCCGGAGCCGTTTCCGGATCCTGCTGTTTCTGACCCTGCCCCTGTTCGCCGGCGTGGGAGCGGGTTATTACCAGGTCCTGCATTCCCCGTTCAATTTCGACGACGGGCTGGTGGTGCTCAACAACGAAACCATCCGCACGCTGGATCACTTTTTTCAGACCCACACCCTGCACTACCGCCACCTGTTCTACCTGACCTTCGCCTGGAACTACCACCTGGGGCAGGAAGACCCGTTCGGCTATCACCTGTTCAACATCGGCGTGCACCTGCTGGCCTGCCTGCCGGTTTTCCTCATCGCGCGGGTCACCGTCGAGAAGGGCATGGGACGCGATGCGGCGTCCGCCCTGCGCGTCGCCTGCGTCACCACCCTGGCCTTCGCCCTCAATCCGATCCAGACCGAAGCGGTCTCCTACATCTCCGGCCGCACCAGTTCGATGATGGCGATGCTCTATCTGTTTTCGCTCAGCGGATTCATCCTGGCCGAACTGAAGAGCACCCGGCTTGCGGGGAGGATCGGCGGCTACGTGCTGTGTGTGGTGTGCGGCGGCATGGCCCTGCTTTCGAAAGAAACCGCCGTCACGCTCCCGGCCTCGATTTTTCTGTACGACCTGTGCTTCATGCGCAACGCACATTTCCGCCCCTTCAAGCCGCGCCTGCTGTGGATTTACGCGCCCATCCTCCTCGCGCTCGGCGGCGTGGTGTTCAAGTCCGCCAACCTGCAGGAACGGATCGTCACCTGGCTCGGGCGGACCAACCCCGGCTACGCCCTGCAGCAACTGACGGTGATTCCCTTCGGCGCGAAGATGGTGCTGTTCCCGATCAACCAGGTGTTCGACTACGACTGGCCCTACGCCACGCTTTCGACCGACACCCTGCGCATCGTCTCGTCACTGGGGGCGCTGGCGCTCCTGGGCTTCATCTGGTACCGGCTGTACCGCGCCTGGCCACTGGCGGCGTTCGGCCTCGGCTGGTTTCTCATCGTGCTGTCACCCACCAACAGCTTCCTGCCGCGCATGGACCTGCTGAGCGAACGCAACCTGTACCTGCCGTCTTTCGGGCTCCTCCTTTGGGGCGCCGGATTCGCCGACTGGGTGGGATTCAACCCCGGGCGCAGTCCCCTCTTCCGCAAAATCGCCGCCGCCTGCATGGCCGTCACGATCGCCTGCTTCGCCGTACTGCTGGTCCATCGCAACGCGGTGTACGAATCGAACATCACCCTGTGGGAAGACGCGCTGAAGAAAAATCCCGGCAAGCCACGCATCTACCACAACCTCAGCCATTTTTATACCGAAGCCAAGGACTTCGAAAACGCCTTCATCATGTTGAAGAAACTCGCCGCGTCGAACGCGACGCCCTACTACCGCTCCTACGCCCACACCAACCTGGGCAATATTTACGCGTTGTGGGGAGACATGCAGAACGCCGAGCGCGAATTCATCCAGGCGGTCGACATTTATCCGAACCTGCCCTCGGGGCATTTCAACCTCGGCGTGCTGTTCGCCACCAAGGGGATGGACCGCGAAGCCAACGCCGCTTTCGACCGCGCGCGCGAGACGCGTAAATTCCATCCGGATAAAAACCTGTTGCCGGTCAAGGTGGCGCTGTACAAGGCCCGCGTCCTGTTCAACCTGAAACGGTACGCGGAAGCGGAGCGGGAAGCGCGGCTTTACCTCAGCGAAAAACCGGGCAACGAAAACGGTATCCTGTTGCTCGGCCAGATACTCGATGCCAATGGGAAAGCCGGTGAAGCGATCGCGTTGCTGCAATCGGTTCAAGGTGGGAGCCCGCAATTCCTGGCGACCGTTCAGGCGTCGCTGGCGCACCTGCACATCGAGCAGCAGGACTGGAACCGCGCCATCGGATGGCTCAAGCGTTCGGTACAGACCGACCCGTCGAACGCCCCGCGGCAGTTTGCCCTGGGCCGGTTGATGTGGCGGCAGCAGAAAAACCCCGCGGCAGCGCGGCATCTCAAACAGGCCATCGCCCTGCAACTGGACCCGGCCAGCACGTTGGAAGCGGAAACGCTGCTGACTGAAATCGAATCGGCGGGAGATCAGGAAAAAGACTGAAAATTGTGTCGGGCCGCACAGCCCCGAACTTCCAAAGTCCGCGCGTTGCCGCCCCACTCAGTTTCGAACTGTCAGCGGAATTTTGAAAAACTAGTTCAGAGCGGTCACATAGACCACCCGGTCGCGGTTTTTCCACGAGGTGAAAAACGACATCGTCTCGTTGCCCTGCACCAGGTAGGCGGTATTCGGATGCGCCCTGGCGAAATCACGGAACACCGGCGTCGGCGTCATCCAGAAATGTTGTGGTTCCTTTTGAAGGCTGTTGAGCAGGGCCTGCGGCTTCACCGGGCCTGTGTAGTTGAGAATCCGCTTGGAATAAAAATAAAGCGTGTGCACGCGGCCGATGCTGGCGTCGAGCACGTTGTAGTTCCTGATGCGCTCGCCCGGCGCTACATTGGCGGCGATCACCGGAGCCAGCGCGCGCAGTTCGGGATGGTTTTTCGACAGGCTGACCGCGCTGCGGATCTCCACCGGCGTGGCCGCCACCATCACCACCGTCAGCACAATCACCCCGGCACAGGCCGCGCCCACCCGGTGCTTCCACAGAGAAGAGGTCCAGTGATCGATGGCGCTGGCGCTCAGGATCGCCAACGGCGGGAATGCGCCGAGGATGTAGTGAAAGGTCTGCCCACGGCTCAGGCTCATGATTCCGATAATGACGCCCGCCCACAACAGCACCAACAGACAGGCGCGGTCGCGCTCCTTCCAGTACCGCCGGGCAAACAGCACCGCGCCACCCACGGCAAAAGGAAACCACGGCCAGTAGTTTTTGAACAACTGGTGTACGTATCCCAAAAAGTACCAGCCCGTGTTGGCCGCCTGCGACCGGCTCATCAGGTTTTGCTTGAACTGCTCGTTCACAAACTGCTCCGGGAATTCCAGATAACCGATCACGAACCAGCTTCCGCCGACACCCAGCGCCAGCACCACGCCGAGAAACGCGTAACCGCCCAGCATGCGCCTCCCCTGCCCGGTCATCAGCAGGTACACAAATAAAATGATGAGCGGAAACAGGCCCATGACGCTTTTGGTGAGGATGCCGAACCCCGTCAAGAGACCGCCTACCAGGTACCATTTCGGATTTTTCTCCGCCTTCAACCCGCAATACAAAACCGCAAGAATGAGAAAGGTCAGCGGAACATCGACCTGTGCGCGGCGGGCGTTGTCCAGGTAAAAGCCGGGGAAGATCAGGATCATGCCGGAAAGGAACGCCACCCAGCGGTTGCCGAACAGTTTCTCGACGATCCGGTAGGTCAGAACCACCGTCGCCAGCGCCATCAGCGCCGAAGGCAGGACAGCGGCGAAGGCGGAGGTTTCACCGAACAGTTTGAGACTGAGCGCCTGCAGCCAGATCGGAAACGGCGGGTTGATAAAACTCGGAGCGCCCAGGTAATACACGATCATGTACGAGCCGGTGCGGAGCATCTCCCAGGCTTTCTGCGCGTACCAGGCGTCGGCGTCGTTGGCCAGGCCGATTTCGTTGATGCGTCCGAGAAACAACAGGACGCCGCAGAACACAAGAAAGAACAACTGCACGTGGCGCGGTTCCAGCAGGCGGCTGGTCTCGCCCAGCACGGCATCGACACGGTCGATTATTTTTTGTAATGCTACAGGTGGGGTCATGGTGTGGCCGAAGCCGGATCCTGGATTGGAAGATTCGCCAAAGGGATTTCGTCCTATTGCTTGCGGAACCGTTGCGCGATCGGCAGACGGCGTCCGCTGCCGAACGCCTTGCCGGTGATCTTGAGTCCCGGCGCCGACTGGTTGCGTTTGTATTCGTTGTTGTCGACCTTGCCCGTCACCTCGCGCACCAGCGCGGGGTCGTATCCCAGACGGGCGATCTCCTCCACGCTTTCATGCCGCTCGACATACGCTTCCAAAATCGCATCGAGCACATCGTAAGGCGGCAGGCTGTCCTGATCGGTTTGATTGGGACGCAACTCCGCCGTCGGCGGGCGGGTGAGCACGCGGTCCGGGATCACCTCGCTGCCGCGATTGATCCACCGCGCCAGCCTGTAAACCCGCGTTTTGAGCACATCGGAGATAACCGAAAGTCCTCCGGCCATGTCGCCGTAAAGGGTGCAATACCCCACCGACATCTCGCTCTTGTTGCCGGTCGAAAGCACCATGCTGCCCCACTTGTTCGACACCGCCATCAGCAGGTTGCCGCGGATGCGCGCCTGAATGTTTTCCTCGGTGACATCTTCCGGCGTGTCGCCAAACAACCCGCGCAGGGAATCCTTGTACGCTCCAAACACAGAGCCGATCGGGATCGTTTCGAAACGGATGCCGAGGCAACGCGCCAGCGCTTGCGCGTCTTCCTGGCTGGCGTCCGCCGTGTAGACCGAAGGCATGCTGATGCCCGTCACATGGTCCGCGCCCAGCGCCTCTTTGGCGATCACCGCGACAACCGAAGAGTCGATGCCTCCGGACAATCCGAGCACGGCTTTTTTGTAGCCGCATTTATTGAGGTAGTCGCGCACGCCCAGCACCAGGGCTTTGAATATCTCCTCCTCCTCGCAACGCTCCCAGGCAGTCGCCTCGTTTGCCGGAGATTGCAGATCCACCAGCACGGAATCTTCTTCGAAACCCCGCGCCTGCGCCAGGGTTTCGCCGGCGCTGTTGAGGGCAAAGCTGTGGCCGTCGAACAACAGGTCGTCGTTTCCGCCCACTTGGTTGACCAAAAGCAATGGCGCTCCGGTTTCCTTTATGATTTCACGGGCCAGCTCCAACCGCCGGACGCCGCGCCCGATCCGGTAGGGTGAGGCCGACAGGTTGATCAAACAGTCAACACCCTCACGCGCCAGTTCCGTCACCGGGTTGCGCGGATAGCCGTCCCGGTCGTAAAAGCCGGGAATGTTCCAGATATCTTCACAGATGGTGATGCCCAGACGCTGCCCCTTAAACAGAATCACCGTTGCCTTGTCTCCAGGCTGGAAGTAACGCAACTCGTCGAACACGTCGTAGGCCGGCAGCAGGATTTTTTCGTGGCGGGCGAGAACCGCGCCATTTTCGAACAGGGTGGCGCAATTGGCCAGCCGCTTGCCCGTGTCCGCCTGCCGTTCGGCGAAATGACCGATGAGGACGGCCGGTCCCCGCGCCTGCTGTATCAGGCGTTCCAGCGCCTGCGCGTTGGCGCTTATGAACTCCGGTTTGTCCAGCAGGTCGCGGCAGGGATAACCCGAAAGCGCCATCTCGGAGAACACCACGAGGTCCGCTCCCAATGCGCCGCCCTCCTCAATGGCGTTGCGGATCCGCCCCAGGTTGCCTTCCAGATCGCCGATGGTCAGATTGATCTGCGCCATTAAAACTTTCAATTGCCGCTCCTGTTGTTCGCCCGGTTTTTGAAATTGGTGTAAGGAGCCGACCACTCCCGGTTCATGAGACCCGCCAGACGCTCCGGATCGATTTCAATGGTCTGTTGCATCCGCCGCCGTTTTTTGAGCATGCCGGGCAACCGCATCAGCGCGTCCCACTTGGCCCTGAGAAGCACCGCGCCCTTGCCCCGGCAGGCAAACACAAAGACGGTCAAAACGTTCCAAACCAGAAATTGCAGCAGGTACCGGCAACAGAGCGGACGCGGCATGTTCTTGACCCAGGTCCACACCAGGTTGCGGTGCCCGTGGTAGAGCGAAAAGTCTCCGCGCTGCTCCGTCGTTCCCCAGCCGACGTGCTCCACGATGGAATCGGGCACGTAACGGGCGCGGTGGCCGAGCAATTGCAGGCGGAAGCCCAGGTCCACATCCTCCACGTAGCAGAAATAATCGGTGTCGAATCCGCCCGCCTCCACAACCGCCCGGCGTTTGTACAGGGCCGCCGCCGCGCAGGGGGAAAAAATCTCTTCCGCCTTTTCTCCACGCGTCACAGGCTGGCCATGAAAGCGCCGCCAGACCAGGCCGCTCACATGATACACATCGCCCGCGCCGTCGAGCCGTTCGCGATTTCCCGCGCACAACAGTTTACTCCCGAAAACAGAAAATTCCGGATAGGCCTGGGCCGCCTGGAGGAGCTGTTCCAGCCAGCCCGGGTCGGCGAAGGCATCGGGGTTGAGCAGGGCCACCCATTCGCAGTCGGGTACTTTTTCAATACCGAGATTGTTGGCCGCGGCGAACCCCGTATTTTTTTCCAGCCGGATGATTTCGAACTGCGGCAGCCGCGTTTCGATGCCGTCCAGGGAACCGTCCGTGCTGGCGTTGTCGATCAACAGCACCCGGTTGGGCATGCGCGTCTGTCCGGCCAGCGCCGCCAGGCATTGGCCAAGGTGTTTTCCCGCGTTGTAATTGACGATGATGACGGCGACGGTGCCCGGGTTCATGCCGGCCCTTTCCGTTGATTCCTGCTCGGGGCAATGTAGCAAAAGTTCATCGGGGTGACAATTTCAGTGGATGCGGCCGGAGTCATTCCCCGGAGCCGGGGAGAAAGTGCAGGCAGGCCTCGAACGCCTTCTCCGGCGGAATGGCCGCCAGACCCCGGTCCGGTTCCGGCATGTCCTTCGCCTGCACGATGCGGTACTGCTCCGGCGGCGCGTAGGGGCCGCAGTCGAGCGGGGATTTTCCGGAAAACAGGGCGACCAGCGGCGTGCCCAGCGCGGCGGCCAGGTGCATGGGGCCGGTGTCCGGAGAGACCAGCAGGTTCATGCGGGCGAGCAATCCTTTATAACGGTCAAAATCCGGCGGCTCGGACAGCAGCGTCAACGCCCCCCCGCTGTGTTTGACCAGTTCGCCCAGCAGGCGTTTCTCCTCGGGCAGGATGTCGGCAATGACTTTCAGATCGAGATCACGCGCCCGGGCGTGTTCATTCAGCAGAATCGCCAGGCGGGCGAAATTCGCCTGCGGCCAGCTGCGGTGTTTCTTCCGTCCGCCCCAGGGCCGGTCCATGCCGCTGTGGGTGGGGTGCAGTCCGACGAGAAAAGTGGACTCGCCGATCCCGTTGCGCGCCAGAAGGTCCCGCGCCTTCTCACGACCGGCGTCCGTCACCGGCAGATTGACCCAGCCGCGTGGAGGCGCTTGCGAAAGCGCCTCTTCCACCACCTCCAGGCAGCGCACACAGTAATGGATGTCCGGCTCGAGGTTGGTGATGCGGTGGATGCGCGGGGCGACGCCCTGCGTCAGTTTCATATAATGTGGGTTGGTTTCGAACAGGAACACGCGTTCGTAATGTTCGTTTTTGAGCTGGCGGACCAGTTGCCGTCCGGCAATGAGGGTTTTGGGGAATTTGCGGGTGTAGAGGAAAATGCGGGACAGGCGGGGGTGGTAGCCGTTCATCACGCGCCGCCCTTCGCCGCTGGTGACCAGATGCACCTCCGCCTGCGGGTACCCGTCGAATATCTGCTTCAAGGCCGGGGTGATCATGACCATGTCCCCCGCGCGGCCCTGCCGGACCACCAGAATCTTTTGCTTCCCTGACATACCCCTCCCGATAATAACGCCCGAACCGCTGTTCGGCGGACCAACTCTAGCAAATGTTGCGCCGGCGGACAATTCATCCGGAAGTGGCGGTTTGAATCCCCGTATTTCCGGCAATTTGGTTGATTGAGTTGCCCCCCTTTTTTTGCTAAACTCCTGCGTGCACAATCGCTATCCCACCAGCAGTTTAAACCCTTCTTGCGGAATCACCATCACACATCCATGTTGACCAATCTGATCAATGAAAAAAAAGCCCGGGTCGGTGTTATAGGACTCGGATACGTCGGCCTGCCCCTGGTGATCGAATTCGGCCGGGCCGGATTTTCGGTAACCGGTTTTGATATCGACCAGAGCAAAGTCACCCAGCTCACGCAGGGGAAAAGTTACATCCGCCATATTCCCGAAGACGCCATCCGCCAACTCGTCGAGGGCGGGCGTTTCACCGCCACCACCGATTTTTCAGGGATCCGGGACACGGACTGCCTGCTCATCTGCGTGCCGACGCCTCTGACGAAGAACCGGGAACCGGACATGAAGTACGTGGCCGACACCGCCCGGGCCATGGCCCCGCACCTGAAAAAAGGCCAGTTGATTTCGCTCGAGTCCACGACGTATCCCGGAACCACCCGCGAGGTGCTCATCCCCCTGCTGGAAAAAGGTTCCGGACTGAAGGCGGACGCGGATTTTTTCGTCGCCTATTCTCCCGAGCGGGAGGACCCGAACAACCCCGATTTCAACACCCGCACCATTCCCAAAGTGGTCGGCGCCGATTCTCCGGAAGGCCGCGAGGCCGCGCTGGCCCTGTACGACCAGGTGGTCGAGCAGACGGTGCCGGTGTCGGACACGCCGACGGCGGAGGCCACCAAGCTGATGGAAAATATTTTCCGCGCGGTGAACATCGCCCTGGTCAACGAACTGAAAGTCATCTTCGACCGCATGGGAATCGACGTGTGGGAGGTGATCCGCGCGGCGAGCACCAAACCGTTCGGCTACATGCCGTTTTACCCCGGCCCCGGCCTGGGCGGGCACTGCATCCCCATCGACCCGTTCTACCTGACATGGAAGGCGCGCGAATTCGGCGTCACCACCCGCTTCATCGAACTGGCGGGAGAGGTGAACTGGCAGATGCCGGAATACGTGGTGCAGCGCCTCATGTGGATGTTGAACAAACACGGCATCGCCCTGGCCAAAAGCAGGCTGTTGATCCTCGGCATGGCGTACAAGAAAGACGTCGACGACTACCGCGAATCCCCCAGCCTGCGCATCATGGAAATCCTGAAGGAATCCGGAGCCGAGGTCGATTTTCACGACCCTTACGTTCCGCGCATGGGACCTTCGAGGGAGTACCCCCAGTTCGCCGGCATGGAGTCGGTCGACATCGCCACGATCCCGGATTACGACGCGGTGCTCATCCTCACCAATCATTCGGTTTTCGATTACAACACAATTGTGGAATCGGCGCGGCTCGTTCTCGACACCCGGAACGCCTGCGGCGACATCCAATCAGACAAAATAACCAAAGCCTGAATTTTCCATTACCCATTCCTAACATGAAACTTCTACTGCACACCGACTCACTGGTGGACCTTGTTCTAAACCCCAACGACTCCTTTTCCGAAATGCTGTCCCGCAAGCGGATCTCCGCCTGGGTGCTGGCCGCCAGCCTGCCCGAGGCCTACAGCCGGATACGCGAAACCGTGGACGAGCCCACGGCGCGTGAACGCTTGAACGAAATGCTGGATTCCCTGTCGGTTCTGCCCATGGCCGGCCCCGAGGTCAAGGACACGCTGCAAAACTCCCACACGGAATTTTCCGAGACCCTGTCGTCGCGCGGCTCGCGCGACAACGGTCTCGACGGAATCCTGACCACGCAGCCGGATCGGTTTTCCGCCCTGAACGTTGACGCGTTCACGCTGGACGACTTGACCGAGCGCCTCGCCCAACCGGCCGAACCGGTATCACAGGTGCCCCTGCTGGACATCCCCGGGTCCTACCACGAATGGCTCAACAGCGCGGAGAACGAACTGTACGATGTCATCCGGTCGGGCAAGTTCATCCTCGGCCCCCAGGTGCGGAGGCTGGAAGAGAGCATCGCGCAATACTGCCAGTGCAAACACGCCGTCGGCGTGTCGTCCGGAACCGATGCCCTGGTGATCGCCCTGATGGCGGCGGAGATCGGACCGGGCGACGAGGTGATCACAACACCGTTCACGTTTTTCGCCACCGTCGGTTCCATCGTCCGGGTCGGCGCCACTCCGGTTTTTGTCGACATCGATCCGGTCACCTTCAACCTCGACATGAGCCGCGTGGAAGACGCCATCACGGAAAAAACCAAAGCCGTCATTCCGGTACATCTTTATGGCCAGTGCGCGGACATGGCGCCCCTGAACACCCTGGCGGCGGAACGCAACCTGGTGGTGATCGAAGACGCGGCACAGGCCATCGGCGCGGAGTACAAGGACCGGCGGGCCGGGTCGCTCGGCGACATGGGCTGCTTCTCGTTTTTTCCGACGAAAAACCTGGGAGGGTTCGGCGACGGCGGCATTGTGACCACCAACTCGGACGCCCTGCACGAACGGTTGCAGATTCTCCGGGTGCACGGGTCACATCCAAAGTACTACCACAAATTTATCGGCGGCAATTTCCGTCTCGACACCCTGCAGGCGGGCGTGGTGGCGGCCAAACTGCCTTACCTGGATCAATGGACGGCCCAGCGCCAGGAAAACGCCGGCCGTTACCGCAAGGGCATCGCGGACGCGGGCCTGGGCGACCGGGTACGGCCTCCGGTGGAGGTGGAATCCCGCCACATCTACAACCAGTTTGTGGTGCGCATCGCCGACGGACAACGCGACGCCCTGCGCGAGCATTTCAAGCAGAAAAAAATCGGCTGCGAAGTGTACTACCCTCTTTCCCTGCACGAACAGGAATGTTTCCGCGCCCTGGGTTACAAAACGGGAGACTTTCCCGAATCGGAACGCGCCGCCGGGGAAACCCTGGCGCTACCGAATTCCTTTGAAATCACGGCGGAACAACAGGATTATGTTATAGAGGCCATTCAGGACTTTTATTCCTGAAGCAAAAATGCGATGATTCGGCCATAAAACACCTCCTGCAACCGGGAATACCGGTTTGTTCCCGGGCATTCCGGTAGCTAAACTACGTTATCAATAGTCCAAAGGCGTTTTCCCCGCAATGGCCCTGCAGCTGCCGTTTGGGCAACTGCGGCAAAGAATATTGGTGGAAACATGAAAACGTTTTGCGTGGCAACCGGCCGGGCATGCATCACCCGGGCCTTTGCCAATAAAGGGTGCTGGTAAAGATATGAAAACGTTTCTGGTGACAGGCGGCGCCGGGTTCATCGGCGGTAACTTCGTTCTGCTCCTGCTGCAGCGGGAAGACGTCCGTGTGGTCAATCTCGACGCTTTGACCTATGCGGGGAACCTCGACACGCTGGAGCCGGTCAAGGACAATCCGCGGCATGTGTTCGTTGAAGGGGACATCCGCGACCGCGATCTGCTGCGCCGTCTCTTTGCCGAGCACCGGCCCGACTGCGTGGTCAACTTCGCCGCCGAGTCGCACGTCGACCGGAGCATCGATTCTCCGGGAGAATTCATCCTGACCAACGTGGTGGGCACGTTTGAGATGCTGGAAGCGGCGCGGGCCTACTGGATGGAACTGCAGGGCGAGGCCAAAGACGCGTTCCGCTTCCTGCATGTGTCGACGGATGAAGTGTACGGCTCCCTCGGCGAAACCGGGAAATTCACCGAAACCACGCCCTACGCGCCGAACTCGCCCTATTCCGCCTCCAAGGCCGGGGCCGACCACCTGGCGCGCGCCTACAACCGCACCTACGGCATGCCGGTGCTGACCACCAACTGCTCCAACAATTACGGCCCCTTCCAGTTTCCGGAAAAACTCATCCCCCTGGTCACGCGCAAGGCGCTGGCGGGGGAACCTCTGCCGGTGTACGGCGACGGACAGCAGGTCCGCGACTGGCTCTATGTCGAAGACCACTGCCGGGCGATCCTCGCGGTCCTGGAAGGGGGCACGCCGGGCGAGGTCTACAACGTCGGCGGCGACAGCGAAAAACCGAACCTCGAAGTCGTGCAGACCATCTGCAGACTGCTGGACGAAATGGCGCCGGACAAGGGACCGGTGCCGCACGAGCAACTCATCACGTTCGTCAAGGACCGGCCGGGAACACGACCGCCGCTACGCCATCGACGCGTCAAAGATCAAAAACAACCTGGGCTGGAAACCGGAAAACGATTTTGAATCGGGCCTGCGCAAAACCCTGCAATGGTACCTCGACAACACCGGCTGGATCGACCGGGTGACTTCGGGGGCCTACCGCGGCGAGCGACTGGGACTCACGGATTAAAGGGAACGATATTATGGTGAAAAAGGGAATCATCCTTGCCGGCGGATCGGGAACGCGCCTGTACCCGCTGACCCAGGTGGTGAGCAAACAGCTCATGCCGCTGTACGACAAGCCCATGATCTATTATCCCCTCAGCGTGTTGATGCTGGCGGGAATCGAGGAGATCCTGGTCATCACCACGCCGCAGGACCAGCCCCTCTACCAGGAGCTGCTCAAGGACGGAACGCAGTGGGGCATCCGCATCCAGTACGCCGCGCAGCCGAAACCCGAGGGCCTGGCGCAGGCGTTCATCATCGGGCGGGACTTTGTCGGCTCCGATCCCTGCTGCCTCATACTCGGCGACAACGTGTTCTACGGGCACGGCCTGACCGACCTGTTGAAAAACGCCGCCTCCCGGACCGAGGGGGCGACGGTGTTCGGTTACTGGGTGAACAATCCGGAAATCTACGGCGTCGTCGAGTTCGACGCCTCGGGCCGCGCCATCAGCCTGGAGGAAAAACCGCCCCAACCCAAATCGAACTACGCGGTGACGGGGCTGTACTTCTACGACAATCAGGTGGTGGACATCGCCGCCAACCTCAAACCCTCGGCGCGCGGGGAACTGGAGATCACGGACGTCAACCGGGTCTACCTGGAACAGGGGCAACTCGAGGTCGAGATCATGCAGCGCGGATACGCCTGGCTCGACACGGGTTCGCACGACGCCCTGCTGGCGGCGTCCAACTTCATCGAGACCATCGAGAAACGGCAGGGCCTCAAGGTCTGCTGCCCCGAGGAAATCGCGTTCCACATGAAACGCATCAACGCGGACCAGCTTGCCAAACTGGCCGAACCCCTCGCCAAAAACGAGTACGGGCGCTACCTGTTGAAACTCGCCAGCGGGGAGCTCCACATACTGTAATGAGCCGGGACCGCATCCGCACCTTCCTGAACGCCAGCGCCGACCTCAAGCGCGCCATCGCCGACACCCTCACCGATGACATCGACCACGCCATCGGCATGGTCCGCGCCAGCTACCAGAATGGCGGCAAGCTCCTGCTGATGGGAAACGGCGGCAGCGCCGGAGACGCCCAGCACATTGCAGCGGAACTCGTCGGCCGCTACAAGCGGGAACGCAAATCCGTGCCCGCCATCGCCCTCACGGTCGACACCTCCGCCCTGACGGCAATCGGCAACGATTACGGATTCGATGAAGTGTTTTCACGCCAGATCGAAGGGCTTGCCAGAGAAGGCGATGCCATTCTGGCGATCAGCACCAGCGGCAACTCGAAAAACGTCATCCGCGGCGTGGAGCAGGCCAAAAGCATGGGCGTCGTCACCATCGGCCTGCTCGGCAAGGCCGGCGGCCAATTGAAAGATTTGGTCGATTGCGCCATCGTGGTGCCTTCTTCCGAAACCGCGCGCATCCAGGAAGCGCACATCACCATCGGCCACATCCTCTGCGAAATCCTCGACGACGAATTCTAGGCTCCACAAAATCATCCAAAAAAAAAAAAAAAACGGGCGGCCCAAAGGCCACCCGTTCTGTTTCAAAGACTCAGTTCAGCCTTCCTTGTCTTCCCCTCCCTGGTATTTGAACCATTCACGGTCTTCCAGGAATTTTTTCCATTCCTTGGATTTTTTGTACTTCTTGCCGTGTTCCTTTTTGAAGGGTTTCCGGTCCTTGCCCGAGATCTTGTTGTAAGGCTGCGATGATTTCTCCAGGTAGAGCTTCGGCCCTTTTTTCTTCTGCTTGACCTTCCAGTCCTCGATCACCAGCGGCGTGGTTTCGGACTTGGCGGTCTGCTTCTTGCGCTCGTCCGCTTTCTTCAATTTCTGGTCCATGTTGTCTTCGGTCCAAAAATCATCTACCTTGTGGACTTTTTTGACGCCTGCCTCGAAGTTGAACTCATACTTCTTGTCCACTTCCGGGGTGTGGGGCGACTTCGGATGCAGATGGCACCGGGCGCAGACATTGGCGTAGTCCCAGCGCTGGCCGTATTTCTCCGTGTCTTCCTTGGTGAACTTGCCCTTGGTGTTTTTCATCACCTTGCGGATTTCAGAGCCGCCGGCCACCGTGTGGCACATTTCACACCCGACCTCTTCCTTGTTCGGCTCTTCCGGGTCGATGAAAGAGGGCTTTTTCATGTTGGCGTCGCGAAAACCGCCCTTCTGCCGGTATCCCGTGGTGTGACAGCGCAGACAATCGGGGTCCGCCGAGTAATCCTTCTCGGGATCCAGCCCCGCTTTCTTCTTCGCTTCGGCCCGTTCACCGGGGCCCAGCAACTGGAACGCCTTTCCGTGTCCTGTTTTCTTCCAGGCCTGGTAATACGCATCATGGCAACTGCCATTGCACTTGACCGATCCCACATACTTCGTCTTGTAGTTGTCGGGTTTTTTCTTCCGGGCCTCTGCGTCCTGAGCAAAAGTCAGGCACCCCAGGATGAACAGGGCGAACAAGGCGCTGTATTTTTTCAGGTCAAGTCTCATTTAACCCCCTCGATTGCTTTGAATAAATTCAGGGTGCCTCTAAATAGGATCCCAGGCCGCAAGCCGGCCCCGGCTTTCCAGGACCCGCCGGTTGCGGGACTGAAATATCAAATTTCAGAGGTCCCCTTCAGTTGTTTCTCAAATGAGCCGTCAATCTTGTCGGTTCCTTGTCCAGCTCCACACAGTGCACCACTTCCCTGAAACCGTTGCGCAGCCCTTCTTTATAGCTATCTTCGCCTGTGGCGAGGTATTCGCGAACCCGTTCGAACGCTTCCTTTCCCCCCTCGCCCAGGACCATGTCGATGACGATTTGCAGAACGATGATCTTGATCCGCTCGTCTCCAAAGCCAGTCGCTTCCAGATATCCCATGGAGAACCCGGACAGGTACCCCAGGGAATAGGGACCGGTGATGGTCAATTCGATCTGCCGGGTGCCCAGATCGTTGCACTGGGCGATCTGCCGGCACAACAGCCGCACCGGCTCCGCGGCGAGCGCATCCAGCTTGTCGTCAAACTTTTCCGGATCCAGGCGCTGCCGCAGGCGTTGCTCCACGTCTTCGCTGGGGAGCGTTTTTTCCCCGGATTCTATATCCCTCAATTCGCTGATGATCATGAATGGAACCGCTCCTGACTTTCGCAGGTTTGATCTTTCTGAATTCACGGTATTAAATTCACTGCCTATTGTAAAATTTATATTATTTAATACTTGGATAAATATAATTTGATCCATAACCCAAAGCGGCACGCTGCCTCCTGCCGCTTCCGCCCAATACAACGCCGCGGAGCAAGCCGCTCCCATTGCGCGGCACCCCGCCGGGTTTGACCCTCCACGGTAAATCTTCTATCCTCGGTGCATGGCCGACCCGATCCAGAGCGATCCCGTTTCCGGCGTCTCTCCCGCCCAGTTCACCCGGCGCGCCGTCCTCACCGGCATGACACTGGGCGCTCTGCTGGTTCCATGCAATGTCTACAGCGGTTTGAAAATCGGCTGGTCGTTCAATATGTCCATCGCCGCCGCGCTGCTCAGCCTTGGGTTCTGGCGGATGATGCGGCGAGCCTTTGGAACGGACGACTGGGGGATGCTGGAAAACAACATCAACCAGACCTCCGCCTCCTCGGCCGCTTCCATCGTTTCCGCCGGACTCGTGGCCCCGATCCCCGCCCTCACCCTGCTGACCGGCGAACAGTTGACCTGGGCGGTGCTCGCCTTCTGGACTTTTTGCGTGAGCCTGATCGGCGTGATGGTCGCGCTCGGGCTGCGCCGGCAGATGCTGATCGAAGAGCAATTGCCGTTTCCCGCCGGGATGGCCACGGCGGAAGTGATGCGGGATATTCACGACCACGGACAGGAAGCCCTGGCGCGGCTCAGGATTCTCCTGTTGGCCTCGCTTGTCTCCGGCGGAGCAAAGCTGGTGGACGGATTTGTCATGAAAATTCCCAAACCCGGGTTTCCGCAAGGGTGGGGATGGAGCGCGGCGGGCGCGTTGAAAACGACGGGTGTTTCCAAAGTGACGTTCAAGCAGCTTGGATTCGTCATCGACCCTTCCCTGCTGATGATCGGCTTCGGCTCCATCGTCGGCATCCGGGTCGGAGCCTCGCTGCTCCTGGGCGCCCTGTTGGCGTGGGGCCTGCTCGGCCCCTGGGCGCTGACTCAGGGATGGGCGGAAACGCCTTCTGATGAGGCGGGCCCGTTCTGGTTTGGTTCACTGGTGAAATGGCTGTTGTGGCCAGGGGTGACGCTGATGGTCACCGCCTCGCTCACCTCCTTCTGGCTGTTGTACGGGAAAAAGTTAAAATTGAAGTCCCGCCGCCTGTTCCAATTCAAACCTCGGGAAAGCGCCGCCGATGAGATTCCCGCGAAAGGCTTCGTGCTCGGATTCATCGCAACCCTGGCCCTGGGGGTGATAGCGCAGGTTGTCATCTTTGATATAGCGTTCTGGATCGCCGTTCTGGCGGTCCTGTTCAGTTACCTGCTGGCGGTGGTGGCGGGACGGGTGTCCGGTGAAACGGGGATTCCGCCGATCGGCGCGCTGGGCAAGGTGACCCAGCTCACTTTCGGACTGTTGTCTCCGGGCAATGCCACGGCCAACCTCATGGCGGCCAACGTCACCGGCGGCGCCGCCGGGCAATGCTCCGACCTGTTACACGATCTGAAAACGGGATGGGTGCTCGGGGCCTCGCCCCGGCTGCAAAGCCTGGCGCAGGTATTCGGCATTCTCGCCGGGTCCCTTGCCGGAACCGCCGCCTACCTGGTTTTGATCCCCGATCCCCAGTCGATGCTGCTGACACGGGAATGGCCCGCCCCCGCCGTCGTCACCTGGAAGGCGGTGGCGGAGGTGTTCCAGGACGGACTGGCAGCCCTGCCCGAAGGCAGCGCGCCCGCCATGGGAGTCGCGGCCGTGCTGGGAATAGCTCTGGGATGGGTGGAGAAAAAGTGCGCCGAACGCGGCCGGGTGGTGTTTCCGAGTCCCGCCAGCTTCGGGCTGGCCTTTATCATCCCGGCCTGGATTTCCATCACCCTGTTTTTGGGCGGGGCAATGGCGTGGGCGCTGGAACGCCGGGTGCCGGACTGGCACCGCCGGTTCCTCATGGTGCTGGCGGCGGGGCTGGTCGCCGGGGAAAGCCTGGCCGGCGTTTTACACGCGCTGATCCGGATGGCTCTGGAATAAATCCCTTCCGCCAATCAATCGGTCTCTGCCTTGGAGACGAATCGGCTGATGGTTCTTTCAACGATTTTGATGTTGCGGGAATCGCCCCGGGCCAGGGCCCACATATCCGACCGCACGCCCCGCAGTTCCCCCAACTTGTGCAACAGGCCCTCCCGGATGGCATTGTTCACCGTATTCTCCGGCAGGATCGCCACGCCGTTGCCCTGTATCGCGCCAAGACGCAGCAGCGTCACGTCGTCCGCCTCCCCCACCAGTTGCGGGCGGACGCCATGGTCCTCCAGGTACCGGTCGATTTCAGCACGGATCTGGCTGTGCTCTGTCAACTGGATCACTGGCAGGTGGTCCAGCGACCGGGGAAACTTCTTCCGTGCATGGAGGAACTTCTCGTTGCCGACGGCGATGATCTTGCGTGGACGGAGGCGGTAACTGGTGAACTTTTTCTTGCGCTTGACCTCGCGGTCACTCAGGACGACTTCCAGGGTCTTGTTGCTCAGCCGGTAGAGGAGTTCATCCAGGTGGCTTTCGAACACGCTCACGTGAACCGACTTGTCCTTCCACAACGGGACAATGAATTCATGAATGTGGGTGGAAGACAATGAAGGCAGCACACCCACGCGCACGAGCGTCTGTTTTCTGGGCTCAATCTGACGGACGGCGTTTTCCATCTCTTCCGCCAGGCCGAAAATATGATTGCAGTAGTCCAGGGCCAACGCTCCCACCTCGTTCAACTGGAGTTTTCTCACCTTCCGGTCAAAGAATTTTTTGCCGTAATACTCCTCAAGGTTCTTGAGTTGCCCGCTCAGGCCCGGCTGGGTGAGGTTGAGTTTCTGGCTCGCCTTTTTGATCGAACCTTCCCGGGCGATGGTCCAGAAATAAAAAAGATGGTTAAAATTCGGCAGGTTTT
>JAGQJZ010000033.1:22497-30857 GCA_020430445.1 Nitrospina sp. | reverse complement strand
CCGGAATTCACGGGGACGAACCCGCCGGCGTGGAAACCCTCCTGCAGTTTCTGGAAACGCGGCAGTATGAACGCTATACGGATCGATGGGAATTGACCGTGGTCCCCTGTATCAACCCTTCCGGCTGGGTTCGCAACACCCGGGAAAACGCGGCCGGGGTGGACCTAAACCGCAAATTCAAGACAGCGGCTCCACCCACGGAGGTCGAATGGATGCAATCCCTCTTTGAACTCCCTTACGACCTCGACCTCGAACTTCACGAGGACATCGATTCTCCAGGCTATTACCTGTACCAAAAGGAAGCGCCGCCCCTGATCGACCTCGGGCGTCAGATCACCGGAGCCGTCTCAGGCATCATGCCCATCAACCGGGCCTCGGAGATTGAAGAGATGCCGGCGGAAAACGGCGTTCTCTCGCGCCTGTCCGATCCGGATGAAATGGAATGGTGGCCCATGGCCCTGTACGCCGTGAGCCAGGGCTGTCCGAAGGTGTACACGCTGGAAACGGGAACGGATTTTCCGATGGAAACGCGCACCCGGGCGCACCTCAAGGCGATTGAAGTGGCTTTCGATCGGCTGTAAAAAGCCTCAGGCCTTGATGGCGGTGATAACGGGAATGACGATGGGGGCCCCTTCCGCGAGCGTGTTCAGATCCTTGTCCTGATTATAATTGCTCAAGAGCCACATGGGGATGACGTAGATGTCGTTGCAGATTTCCCAGAGGGTTTCACCCCGCTTCAATTTCCGGATCACCACTTTTTCCACCCTGAAGTTATTGAAAAAATCTTCCTGAATCGCCTTGTGGTACTCCTGCCGCCGGGCTTCGAAGCCGTCCGGTGAAATCTTGTAAAACGGGATTTTCAGGTTCTGGTTGATCTTGAGGTGGGAACGTCGGCCGATCTTATTCAACTTCTTGAGTTCCCGGACGGAAATGCTGGCCCAGTCCGCGTAATGGCTGAGGGTCTCCTCGAAATCGACGGCGATGTGCCCGATTTTTCCGTTTTTATGGGAGCCTTTCACCAACTGCACCGGCATGAACGCGGGGCGGTTTTTATTGAAATGTTTTGAGGTGCTGATCGAATCCGCAAATTCGATTTTTATCTTTCCACTGCCGTTGGAATCGTCCACCGGGCCCACACTCGCCACCAGTTCTTTCTTCGGAGCCGGAGGGGTATTCGGCGAGGTGATCGCCAGTTTTTCAGGACTGGCCGGCGAAGAATTGAGAAGCGCCACTTTGATGGTTTGGCCCGGTTTTAAACGGTCGGGATTGCGCAGGCTGTTAACCCGGATCAGGTCTTTGACGGACATATCGAAACTGCGGGCGATCTTCGAGAGATTGTCGTGCCGGCGCACCTTGTAATCGGTCAGGTCGTTCTTCAAATACAGCTTGGGTTTTTCGGGCTCAAACGAGGCCACGCGAACTTCGGCCTCTTTCTTTTTGGCGTTGACCCAGGGCATCTCAAGAACCTGTCCTCGGTAAATCCGGTGCTGGTTGTCGATATTGTTGGCAACCTTGAGGGCCCGGACGGAGGTCCTCATCCGCCGTGCGATACTGGATAGGGTATCGCCGCGCTGTACCGTGTACCAGCGGGAACGCACCTGATCACTGTATTTGAATGAACTGGGAAGACTGGCGATCTTCTGCTCCAGGTTCGCCACTTTGGACGCCGGAGCCTGCAACCTGAAAAATTTGGGAATGCGTTTTTTCCCCGAGATGACCGGTTCCCTGAGGGCGGGGTTGAATTCCGCTATTTCGTCCTTACTCAGTCCCAGGTTTTTCACCAGGTCGTCGATGTGGACATAGTACTTCAACCGGGTGGAAACCGTTTTCAGGGGATCGTGCAGTTGAACCTTCGGGAAATATTTCTTGTGGTCTTTGACAATATTCAGGGCGGCAAGGAATTCAGCGTAAAAATTGCGCGAGGCGAAACCGAACGTGCGGCTCTTATAACGGTGGACTATTTTCACAATATCGTCGCCGTGACGCCGCTTGGCGCGCTTCATTCCATTGACGCCATGGTTGTACGCCGTGATGGCCAGAGGCCAGGAGCCCAGTTCATCGTAATTGCTTTTCAACAACCGGGCGGCCGCGTTGGCGGACAGGATCGGGTCGCGGCGCTCATCAATGGCATAACCGACTTTCATGAACAACCGTCCGGTGCGCCGGGTGAACTGCCACACGCCCGCCGCGCCGGCGGATGAATAGGCGTTGACCTGGAACGAGGATTCCACATGCGGGAGAACGGTCAATTCCTCCGGCATCCTTTGCAAACGGAATTCACGGCGGATGGCGTCGATGTATTTTCCGGAGCGCGCAATGCCTTCACGAAAGCGGTCTTTCTGACCGATCTGCACCCGGATGTTGCGCGCGGCCCGGGAATAACTGCCCTTCACCAGGTCGGCCACTCGTTTCTCTTCACCGGTCAGCCCGAGCGTGCCTTTGCGCTTGGCCAGCTTGCTTAAAATGTTCTGGTACTTTTTGCGAACCGGGTTGACCTTGGCGCGGCGGGAACGGTGCGAAAGTTTGCGCTCTCCCAGGTAGACCACTTCATAAATCACGTTCAAGTCATACGCATCATGAAGGATGGCATGCTGGGTGGTGTATTCGGTATAGACCTTGGTCCAGAAGTTGACCGCGCTTTCCAGTCCCTTCGGGACGGTGAACCCTTTGGCTCCGCTGGGATTGACCAGACCATGGGCATTGCCCATGCCGGTCCCTAACAGAAGGACAAACGCGAAAACAAACAGAAATTGCAGGCAGGGTGTTTTAAAACGAATCAGCAAGAATCCGCCTCCTCAGACTGACAACTCGGGATTCCTGACCCTAGGACAGGGGCCCCCTGGGGTGAATTTATTTGTGCACATTCAAAAAACAAATAAACCCTTTAATTTTAAAAAGATAACAAAGGCTGACCAATGAGTCAAGATCAATTCCCGCAACGGTTCAGGAAGTTTTTGGAGGCAGCTTATAATCCTGGTTCATCCTGTAAACCCAGGCGAGCAGTTCGGCCACCACCCGGTATACCGAGGGGGGGATTTCCTGCTCGATATTGACCTGGGACAACACCTCCACGAGGTCCGCGTCCTCTCGGATGGGGATATTGTTTTCCCTGGCCAATTGAATGATGCGCTCGGCCACCAGCCCCTCCCCCTTGGCTGTGACCCGCGGGGCCTGATCCCGCGACTGGTCGAATTTCAGGGAAATGGCCGACTTCCTGTTCCGCCGCCGGGTCATGTTCGAATATCCACTAAACTATTCATATTTTCTAAATAGTTATGAGTGATTTCCTGATCTGGCTCTAAAGCCTTTTCCGGATCGACCTGCCCCCTGATCGTGCCGTCGAATCCCAATGCCTGCAACTGCTCCTGAAACAGGTCAAACCCCTGCCGGATGTGGTCCAGCACCGCCTCGTTTTCAGCAAAAATGTTGAGGTCGATCTGGGAATCCCGGACACTCGCATCCACCCGAAGCTTCCCCAAACGGGACATATCCAGAAGAAAGACGAGGTTATAGCCCCTTTTGCCCTCTCCGTCCTTCTTCGCCCCTCCATCGGAATCTTCCCGGTAGAAAATTTTAAACTGGCCGTTGTTGTCCTCCTGCATATTGGGAATGAGCAGCGCCAGGGGAAGGTTTTCCTGCCGGGCAATGAAGTGGTTGATCTGGAGAATCTCTATATTCTGCAGCGCGGTGTGAACGTGTTTTCCCAGGGTCTGTCCGGCTTCCGCCGACACCTTGCCCCCCACCTTTGCGGAAGCGTCCAGAACTCGGGACAATTCGTGGAGCTGCCCCTTGAAATCGCGCAGCACTTCTTTTTTGATTTCCGTATTGCCCGTCTGCTCAAACAGGGATTTGACTTTGGCTTCGTAACCCAGGCCCGACCGCTCCACCGTATTTTTTATTTCCTGTGAAGACCTGCTTTCCGCGCCGGTCCCCCGAAACAGCCGGAAACTCTCATCAAGCCGGTTTTTAAGAGAGTCGGGAATCGCGCCCCCCTGTTTGACGAATTCCTGAACCTGCTGTTCCAGGTTCAGGATCACTCCCGGCAAAGGTTGCCGACCGGGAAGCAGATTCCTTAGTAAATCCAGAGGAGACTGGGTCCCCGTCCCCTTCGGCGTCACCAGAACGAAGCGGTCCCCCTGCGGCTTGACCTCCAGGGCCACACGGGACCCCGGGGTGAGTTGCCGCCCGGCCTCCGACGCCAGAGTGGCTTCCCGGCCGTTGACCCGCACCGTTGTGATGCCATCCGGTTGGGACGCGATCACCTCGGCGGTAACGCGTGCTCCCGGTTTCAATCCCAGTTGAGCCAATTCCCCCCGCGACACGGTTCCGGCAAGCTGATTGTGAAGTTGAGGCTGGTTCGAGAACCGGACCACATCCCCCCTGCCCTGAAAATTCCGGGACACTGGAGAACCGGCAGTTTCCCCTTCCCCTCCAGGCAGCGCATTCGGGGAAAGCAGTTTCAAAAGAGGCGATGGCGTGATTTGCTCGACCCGGGCCTGGAGCCGGGTCCCGTTCAGGCTGCCGCGCCCGATGTCGACCGCCACCCGGTGTTCATTGAACTGGACCACGGCCTTGCCCAAAGGCAACCGCTCAACAACATGACCGGTGATGACCTGCCCCGGCGTGAGGCCGTTTAAAAACTGGTCGAGGGAAGTGAGTTTCAACGATTGGGCGGTGAGAGATGGATCACTGGGCAGGAGCAACCGCAAGGATTCGGGAAAAATAGACTCCTGGATCACATGACTCTCCGGGCTTGCAGGGGGACGAAAGATTCAGATCCGGATATCCAGGTGGGAACCCGGATTTTCCTCCACAACGGGAAGCCGGTCTTCGCGGGCCTCTTCCTCCGTTTCGGCGGAAACTTTCTTTTTCTTGATGCGAACCTGGCCGCCGGGCGATTTCCCGTCCGGGTCGGAAGAACTCGTTTCTTCGGTATCCCTGGGGTCCTGCACCTCGTTCTGCTCCAGCGCGTCCAACTGCAGCCGCTCTTCCTTACGCGCCTGGTCCACGGCGTGGTGAGCCTGGGTTTCCACCACAATCCGCTCCACGGCGGTGCTCATCTGCAGGACATGCTGGACACTTGCAGGATCGATGATCGGCATGGCAAATTCCCCGAAGGGGTTTCGTTTCTTTCAGGCGACCTCTAAAAATCGCCACTGGCGCAAGCGGGTTCCGGTTTTTCAGCCTTGGCAGGTTGCGGAACGAACGTGTCGAGTGATCAAAGGCCCTCTTTTAAAAGCTATACTCCGGCGCAACCCTTGTCAAGGCGCGTTCACCGAATGACAAACTCGGCGAAGAACACATCCTCAATCTTGCCGCTTCCGGTCACCAGCAGGGTGTTGGTCGAAGCCACGATTTCACTTTTCAGGCGTTCCTTGATCGGTTTCTTGGGGTTTTTAAAGTCCCGGGGCCGCTTCCGGGCCAGAATCTCATAAATATTCTGCCGCACCAGGGGCAACACGCTTTCGATCTCCTCGCTGAGCTTTTTATTACTCATCTGCAAATTGATGCGGATGTGAACGAATTGTCCGGTTTCCTCATCTTTTTCCGTAATGGGGAGGAAGAAAGGCTCCAGGGCGTAGAAATTGGGCACATCGGCCAAAGGTTGTTCCGCTTTTTTCTCTACCTTTGGTTTCTCTACCGGTTTGGCGATTTCCTCCAGATTGGGGATTTCCTCCTCTTCGCCCCCGAGAAGGACAAACGCCGCGACTCCGGCCAAAATCAGGAGAACGCTCCCCCCCACGATCAGCAGGAGTTTCCTGTTTTTGCCCTTGGAGACTTCTTCGTCCTGAACGGTCTCCTCTTCCTTTTGGGCCTCTTCGCCCAAAAGCCGTTCAAGCGCCTCCGCTTCGTTCTCCGTTGCTTTCTCGTCGGCTTCGGCCATTGTGGATTTCCAGGGTCAGGCCAGACGCTTCAACTCATCGTACAAGGGCCTGACTTTTTGCTCCAGGTTTTCGATAGACGAATCGTTGGCCAGAACGTAATCCGCCAGCGGGACTTTATCCCGCTCGGGCATTTGATTGGACAGACGCCTGAGCGCCTCTTCCCGGGACACACGGCCCTGCGCCACCACCCTCCGGACCCGTTCTTCCGGATCGCAGGTCACGAGGATGACCTTATCTACTTTACGGTAATTTCCAGATTCGATTAACAGGGCCGCGTCCAAAATCACCACCGTGCGGGGCGCTTCAGCGGCAATCTGCGTGAAAACCCGCTGCTCTTCCTCAAAAACCCGGGGGTGGAGGATGGATTCCAGGCGGGATTTCTTTTCCGGGTCGTCAAAAATCAGGCCGGCGAGCTTTTTCCTGTTGAGGGTTTTATCGTCAGTCAGGACAACCTTTCCAAAGGTCTCGACGATTTCACGCCAGGCGGGCTTTTCAGGCTCCACCAGTTCGCGGCAGATCTGGTCGGCGTCGATGATATGAGCCCCCAGGTGGCTCAGCAGGTCCGACACCGTCGACTTTCCAGCCCCCATACCGCCTGTCAGTCCCACCAGCAGGGCCATGTTGCCTCACTTTCCCGATGGCTGCTCAGTCTTCTTTATTGCCTGGTCCAGCATGGTTTCATAAAGCCGCATCAAACGGCGGGTCACCGGCCCCGGCATTCCATCGCCTACCGGGTGCCCGTCGAGGTGGGACACCGGCATCACCTTTTTCACCGTGCCTGTGATAAAGGCTTCCTCGGCTTTTTCCAGAATCTCCGGCGGCCATTCCCCTTCCTCAACCAGGATGCCGTTTTCCTCCGCCAGCTCAAGCACCCGGACGCGGGTGATCCCCGCCAGAATGCCGCAATCGAGCGAGGGCGTCAGCACCCTGCCCTCCGACACGAAGAAGAAATTGCTCGTGGTGCATTCGGTCAGGTGCCCCTGATTGTTCAGCATCAGCGCATCCTGAGCCCCCTTGCGGTTGGCCTCAAGTTTGGCCAGGACATTGTTCAGGTAATTCCCGGTCTTGATTCCCGGATTCACGGCGTCCTTGGCGTTGCGGATGACCGACACCAGGGCGATGTTGATTCCTTTTTCGTACTGAACCGGCGGGTAGAGGTGGACCTCGTTCACCAGAATGATGAAACTGGGTCTGGAACAGGTGGTCGGGTCGATATCGATATCGCCCTCCCCCCGGGTCACCATGATCCGGACATAAGACTCCTCGTTCCCGGCTTCCTTGATGGTCCTGTTTATTTCCCGGATCAGAAACTCATCCGTCCAGGGAATCCCGAGGCAGAGCCCGGCGGCTGAATTGCGCAGGCGTTTCAGATGCGCCTCCATAAAGCAGGGCACGCCCTTGTGGGTCACCACAACCTCGTACACGCTGTCGCCAAACAGGAACCCGTGATCCAGCACGGAAATGGACGCCTCCTGCGTGACGTCTCCATTCAGATTGATTCGAATCGGCATGATCGGGTTATTCCTTGGTGACGGAACGGACCAGTTCCTCGAGTTTTTCCTGTTCCTTCTCGGAATGCGCGTCCTGCGGAGACGATTTTTCCGGAAGCAGTTCGCCCGCTTTTTCTTTCAGGTCGCCGATCTTGCCGGACAGTTTTTTCATTTCTTCAAGTTCCGGCATTTTTTCTTTCAAATCCTTGATCGAGTTCAAGCTCTTCTGGAAAAAATCCTGATCGACGTTCAGAACGCTTTTGATCTCCACCGTGGCCTGCTCCAGGTACGGGACGGTTGTGGAACCACGGGTCACATCCCGATAGAAGTCAGGAAACCACTGCAAAGGTACCAGAACCAGCGCCACCAGCACGCCTCCCTTCAAGACACCAATGAAACCACCGATCAGGCGATCCAGCAGGGACAGGGCGTCTGACTTGTGCAACAGTTTCCTGACCAGAAACCCCACGATGGAAACGACAAGAGACGCGATCAGGTAGATACCAATGAACGCCACGACCCGGGCGATGGATTCGTTGTCAATGTACGGCTGGAGGTGCAACGCCGCTTCTCCATTGTATTTCACCGCCGCGACATAACCCACCACGAGGGAAAGGATGGAGAAAATCTCCTTGATCATCCCGCGAAAAATGGAATAAACAAAGCTGATTCCAAGAGTCAGAATAACAAGCGTGTCAAAAGTGGTCATAAGAGTGCGTTCCGTCAGGCTGGCAGGCTAAAATCAATCGACCGGCAAAGGCTTCCGTCCTCACCGGATAATTTCATGAAAGGTATCGAGGATCAGGCCGAAAGTGGACGTGAATGGAATATCCGGATCCACCAGGGCGCGGTCAATTTCATCAAAGGTCCAGAAGCGCCCTTCGATAATTTCCCGGGGATTGATCACAATGGTCGCGTCTGAAACACAGGTGTAAATCCGGACATGTTCTCCGAACGTTTCCGGACAGGCGGTGAAGCGGCCAAT
>JAGQJZ010000033.1:0-22401 GCA_020430445.1 Nitrospina sp. | reverse complement strand
GCCCGCAGCGGACGTGTCCCAGTACCCGGGATTCTCGTCCTTGTTCAGGGAACGTTTTTGCAGGTAGAGTTCCCCTTTCGAATTGAACACCAGGATGTGAACCGACCGGTGGAGCAATCCCTTCTGGTGGATCTCCCGCCGGGTGGCGGTGCCGATCACCCGGTCCAGGGAATCGACCACATCGTACATTTCCATTTGATCAGACATCGGCATTCACCCTGCGTTCACCCAATGGACCCTCTCAGGTATTCCAGTTGCTCCGGCACTTCCTTCTCCTCGCAGTAATTGTGCGACGCGAGAATTTTCAGATCGTCCAGCACCCTGCGGTCTCCCTCGAAAACTGCGGTCTTGTATCCCTTGTCCGCTAGCACGCCTCCCGCCTGCAGGAGACTCATCACCGACCGGGCGTCGAACTTTTCACCGTCGATGATCAACCACGCCTCGGCATCGTATCGTCTCACAATTTTTGAAACATAGGTGGAAGGACGCGCGTGGAAGCCGAGCGGTTCGGGGACGGGGAGTTCATAGCGCACGGACTTCACAAAGTACTTCAGCACCTTGCGACTGAGCTTGCCGCCCTCCCGGACGTAATACAGGGTATAGAAAAAGCAGAAGTTCACCACATGCGCCAGCAGGTCGGTCTTGATGACCAGGCCGCTGATGATCGTTCTCGCCTCGCCTTTCCGGATATCGTCCTCATGCCGCTCGTAGAAGTGGATCATCCAGATCATCATTTCCAGCAGGTGAAGCGGCATGGAAATATAGCCACGAATCGTCTTGAACTCCTCATGCGTCTGTTCCAGCGGAGTGCTTTTAATATAGGTATCGAATTCGGACTGGGTGCTGTGGATGAGGTTCATCAGCATGCGGGCCTTCTTTTCATCCAGCCGCCCCGGAACCAGTTCCCGCAGGGTCTTCGGGTCCTGGGTGGGTTCCACGTTCATCGACTGCATGACCGATTCCGCGCTGTTGAGTTTCTCAAGCAGGTCGATGATCCGGTCTTCCTGCTCGACGACTTCATCCCCTTCGGTATTTTTAGGCAGCCGCTTGTTGGCCTCCACCTCGCCGAACCCCTCCGGGTCGACCGAATTTTCCGGAACCGAAAGGTTGTTTTTCCTGCCCTCCCGAACGCATTCCTCGTACAGGTTAAAAATGGCCTGGTTGAGAAACTGCTGCACCTGCGCCGCGTCGCGGAAAAACCCCTGCTCCGATTCTTCGTTATCGCGCAACTTGTAATACGGGTAGCGGTCGGTGATGTGCCGGCAGAAAAAAGCCGCTTTCACCAGGTTCCGGATACTGGCCACATATTCGGTGAACCGGGCCCAGGTCTTGTTCTCGCGCGCGCCGTGCTCATCAAGAAAACTTTCCAGCCACTCGGCTTCCTGATTCAAGCTGGAATAGAACTTACGCGTGACCCCGGTGCTGGATTCTGAAATTTCTCCCAGCGCATTGAAGGTGCGGAAAAAACTCCCGCACCGGCCCTGCAGAAGAATCAAAAACTCTTCTTCCGAAATGATCTGTATAAGAGATTTAGGTTCCAAAATGGGGCCCGGTGGGCTGTGTGAAAGGTTTAAGAGGGCTTCTATCGACCCGGTATTTTATTGTGGCAACTCGCAGGCTCTGAAAACTCCAACCCCGTCCGCCGTCAATGCCAATGTTCGAAGACGCCCCTGAGGCAATCTCTATTCGTCAAAACTTTCTGTTGCCGCGACCCGCAGGTCCCCATACAGGAGCGGATCGCGTCCAAATGCATTTTCAGGAATGCCTTAGTTGAAAACGTTGCGTGCTCTCAAAGAGGGAGGCAGGTACTTGTACCAGCTTTCCAGGTGTTCAGGTGATGCGGACGGAATCACAAAAGAGTGGTAATGGAAGCTCGGGCGAAACGGTTTTTTGTTCAGAGCCATTCCCGCCTCCACAGCGGTGCGGTTTCCCTTTTTCAGATTACAGGGTTTGCACGCCACCACAACATTCATCCAATTGGTTTCGCCTCCTCTGGATTTCGGGATGATGTGATCGACGGTCAAAAGCTTCTCGCGTACCCCGCAATACTGACACGTGTAATTGTCGCGCCGCATGATATTTTTCTTGCTGAAGGCCACCCCTTTGCCCCGGTTGCGCCGGTTGCGCCGCACCATTTTCAAAACCCGGATCACTGTAGGAAGAGGAAAGCTGAAATTGGGCGACCGGACCACATAACCATTGGTTTCAATTTTCTCGGCTCTTCCAGACAACACCATGATAATACCCCTTTTTGCGGTACAAAACTGAAGGGGTTCATAGGAATAGTTGAGTATGAGAACCTTTTGATTGTCCAGCATCCTGCTTCCTTTTGATTTAGAAGAGAAAACTAGATAAAACCAATTGAAAAATTCTACCCTTACGGCGAAAACCCGTCAACCCGTTTCCCCTGAACAGGCCAGCGATTCCCCCTCCCTTCCATTTTAAAACAGGTTCCCCTGTCCCAGAAGTCCTCGGGGATCGAAACACCGTTTGATTTGAATGAGCTGATCCAGCGTTTCCGCGCCGACCATCCTGCGGTAATAATCCTTTTTGATCTTTCCTATCCCGTGCTCGGCGGAAACGGTGCCCCCGTTCTGCAGAATCCACGTCACGAGCCGGTCGTATACCGCCAGGGCCCGCTCCCTCTGATTGGCCGGCGGCATGAGGTTGATGTGAAGATGGTTGTCCCCGATATGCCCGAACACCACATACGGCATCCCCGCCTCTTCCAGAGTTGCGCGATAATACCGCATCATGTCCTGAAACCGGCTGTCCGGCACCGCCATGTCCGTCCCCATTTTCATGCGGTTGTTGCGGCTGTTTTCTTCATTGATGATCAGGGGAACCCGGTGGCGGAATTCGTGAAACTTTTCCAGATCGGCCGGCGACTGCGAAAACCAGGAGGCGTCCAGGTCGACTTCACGCGACTCAAGAAATTCGTACCAGCTTTCCAGGAAGGCGTCGAACGCATCCTCATCCGGCACATCCTGCTCAAAAAAAAGCGCCGCCTGGGCAAAGGAGGGAAGGGTCGGAAATTCCGTTTTCAAACGCGACAGAGAATACCGGTCGAAATACTCCAGGGCGCAGGGGCGGATGTGTTCCTCATCCGAGCTTCGCAAGGCCTCGACAAGGTCCCAGCACGCCTCTTCCGTTTTAAAAAACAGAATTCCGCTCAAAAAGTCCGCCGGATCGGGCAACAGTTTCAGTTGAATGCGGGTGAACAGGCACAGGGTTCCATCCGACCCCACGAACAGGTCGAGCCAGTCCATGCCCGGACGGACAAAAAATCCCGCGGCGTTTTTGCAATCGGGGCTGGTATAGCCGATTTCGGGAAAAACGATCCGCGAACCGTCATCAAAAACCAGAGGGTCCCGGGTCGATTGACCACGGCGCACCGTGGCACGCCGCCCGTCCACCAGCACGATTTCAAGTTCCTCAATATAATTGCGCGTGGCACCCCATTTGTAGCTGCGCGAACCGGAGGCATTCGTAGCCACGGTGCCGCCGACACTGGCCAGGGCCTCCGTCGGGTTCGGCGGATAAAACCAGCCGCTGCCCTTGAGATGCTCCTGGATTTCGCGCAAGCGCACTGCCGGTCCGCAGCGCAGCTTTCCTTGCGCGTCCGGCCCTTCGAGTTGCCGGAACTTTTCAAGCGACACCACCAGGCCCGACAGCGGGATACCGGAGGCCGTCAAACCGGTGCGCGCTCCCGACAGGGTGACCGGCTGATCGTTGTCTTTCAGAAAAGCCACCAGTTCTTCGGTGGTTTCCGGAATGACAACGGCATCGGCGCTGCTCCCGGGAAAGTTGGACGCGTCCTTTAAATAGGGAGAAACAGCGGAATGTTCGTTTTTAATGATCATTACAAAATCAATTCCGGCGGGTCGACTCCATCAATCCATCGGCCTGGGGAGGGAGAAAACCGGAGTACCCGTTGTGGCGTTCGATCAGTTCGAGGACGGTGAACACGGCGTTATTTTTCATTTCAGGCTGCGTGAATATCTGCCGGAGATCGGTTCCCGGGTCGCCCACGATGGCCCCGGCAAAAGCATGCCCCCTGCCCTCAAGCGATTCGATGGCGTGCTCGATGTTTTCGACTTGGACGGCGATGTGGTGAAAACATTCATCACCATGCGCGGACACCCAATCGGGAATCAGACTGCTCTGGCCGCGCTCGCCGGTATAGGCTTGGTCGATGAACAGGGCGGGATACCCCGGCTTGCGGTACACCTTGGCCCACCAGCTATCGAACTCCAGGACCCCGATATTCGAATCGTACAGGTAGCCCAGGGCCGTGAACTGCCGGGCGCGCCGGTCCACGTCCAGTGTCCGTACCGTGCAATGGTCGATCAAGGGACGCAGTCCCACACCCGCTGCGGCAAGAAGCGAACCCAGGTCGTTGGCCGCCCGGTTTTCTTCAAGGAAACGGGAGATGTAATCGTCCAGCAATGCGTCCAGTTCATTCATCATAAAGACCGTCCAAGTCTGGCATGCTAAAAAACCTTACCTTGTCTTTATTTTAACACTCCTCGGTGGGGGAACCAACAGCCGGGGGGCTGTAGCGCTCAGGAGCGCGTGGCGGCAAGCTGGCTCTCTTTGCGGTTTTTTCTGCACGACCGAATCAGCTCCTGCTCCCGCTCCTGATGATCGATCCCGGCGAGCACTTTTTCCCCTTCCTCGCATTGGAAAAAGGGGAAGTCCAGAAGCAGCCGGCCGATGGTGTAACGGGCGTTGAGGAACTGGCGCGCGTCGTAACCCGCATTGGCGATGTAATGCCGCGGCATCTTCAGACGCGACCAGTCCCAGGATGCCGAATCCCCGGGGAGCCCCGCCTCTGCGATCTTCCGGGCGAGAGAACTGGCAATGACGAAATGGCCGTTCACGTTGGGGTGCACATGCTCGAGAAAGAAATTGCTCCCCACAAGCCCGTTCGGGGACACCTTTTCCATCACCTGCTCAAGCTCCAGGACCGCCGCGCCGGTCTGTTGCCCCACTTTCCGGACCACCTCCTGCATGGCAGAGCAGGTCCGCAAATGCACTTTGTCGAATTCTCGGGCCAGCCGGTATTCCTGCCTCGCCCGGTGAACGTCCCGCAGGGCTTCATAAGTACGCGCCAGATAGAAATGAGCGTGCGCATGGGTCGAGTCGGCCTGCAAAACCTTGAGAAACAGTTTCCGCGCTTCATCGTTTCTGTTTTGCTCCAGAAACACGCGCCCCTCGGCCATCCAGGCTTCGATATTGCTGACCTGGGATGCGGTCAGCCTGGGATCGGGCAGGGACAGCACAGGTGAGAAATCCCGCAGGTTGGACGCAGGATTGACGATCAGAACACGCGCTCCCCTCTCCTTGGCATCCGACACAAGCTGCAACAGGTTTTGCCGGTAGTGGGCCAGGGCGATGCGATGGGAATCCTCGCCCCATGAAAGGTGATCTTCCGACAGCATCGCGCGGAATAAATTGACACGCCCCTCATGCGAAGCCTCCTCCTTCCACCGGGAACGCAGTTTCAACGCCACCAGTTCCCCTGTCAGAAAAAGACGGGAGTTGTGAAGGCCGGTGACCATATCCGCCACCCAGCGTTGATTGCCGAAATTGACGTTGGAGTTCACTCCAAAATGCCCGATGAACTCATTGTGCCCGGTGTAAACAACGACGAGGTCCGGCGAGAACTCGAGTATTTTTTGCGTCAGGTCGAGTACGCCAAAACTGCTCAGCGCATCGTATCCGGCATTGAGCACTTCGATCTTGCGGGAAGGCAGGACGTCCTTGAGCACCATTTCAAGAAAGCGGGAATAATTGATCGACCGCCCTTCAAACGGAAAACCGCGCGTGGTGGAGGCCCCCACCAGGAACACGCGAAAAGCCCCGGGTTGTTTTTCGATGGGAAACTCGGTGTCGGAAAACCAGGGATGTTCTTTCATCAACCCGTCCAAGTTGACGGGCAGGTGCTGGAAATAATGCAGGGCGATGTACTGGGTGTTCAGGCAGGCCCGGCCCCGGTGAGCCGTTTCATCCTCCAGGACAAAATCGTACTCCTTTCCAAAGTCCAGGAGCCGAAGACCGAATTCGAGGCCAACAAGGAGACAGATTCCCAGTCCGATCAGGAACAACCGGTTCACCCACTCCCTGTTGAACATTTTGAATTTCATGGATACAGAGTTCACCCATCATAGGAATTTTTCCTCTAATATGCCAGAAATACGCCATTTAATCCAATTTTCCGCTTTTTCCCCCTTTCTTGACAGAAATTTGGGTGAAACGTATGCTGGGGTTTGAATTTTCAGGAGATTACCGTGTACAGCAACGCACAAAGCCTCAATACCGTCACTCTGGGCGGGGTCAACCTCACCCTGAGCCCTCCCGATAAAAGCGAACCCGAGTGGATCGGGCAGGAAGAGATTCTCAAGCAGATACTGGCGTGCTGGCTTGTGGTGGGAGAAAAAGACCTGCCGCTGGCGCCCCGGATAGTCGGCATGCCGGGCATCGGCAAAACAACACTGGGCATGGTGGCCGCCCGTTCACGCAAGCAGCCGCTGTATATTTTCCAATGCACCAGCGATACCCGGCCCGAGGATTTGCTCATCACCCCGGTGCTTTCCGAGCAGGGCAAGATTTCCTATCATGCCTCGCCGCTGGTCACGGCCATGATCACCGGCGGCATCTGCATACTCGACGAAGGCAACCGGATGAACGAAAAGAGCTGGGCGTCGCTCGCCCCGCTGCTCGACCACCGGCGTTACGTGGAATCGATCATCGCCGGAATCCAGATTCCGGCGCACGCGGAATTCCGCTGTTGCGTGACGATGAATCAGGACGAGTCCACTTTTGAAATACCGGACTACATCCTCTCGCGGCTGCAACCGACGCTGTCGCTCGGCATGCCGGCGGAACGGGACGAACTGGCGATTCTGCAATACCACCTGCCCTTCGCCAGCCAGGACCTGATCGAAATGACCGTGCAGTTCCTGCAGACCGCGCACAAGCTGGACCTCGATTACTCGCCACGCGACGGCATCCACATTCTGCAATACGCCATCAAGCGGCTCGGGCAGGACCCGGCCCATCCGCTGTCGAAGGACGATGCCTGGCGCGAAGCCATCGAATGCGTGCTGGGAGAGGAAGCGCTGGACCTGCAGGGGCTGGCCGAGAGGAAACGCCGCGCGCTTGGCAACGAGCGCCTGCCCATGGGACTGGGCGACTTTTTCTTCGGCGAAGGGGACCCGCTGCACCCCGATATGGACCGCTAGTCCTTTACAGGAGCCTGTCTCATGAGCGCCGTCTTCCGCCTGAGTGATCGCGTGGAACTGCTTCCCGTGATTCATGGGAGCGGCCAGTTCATGCGCGAGGTACGTCAAAGAATTCTAAGCCGGTCCTGCGACTGCCTTGCCGTGTGCCTTCCGCCCGAGTTCCGGTCCACGGTTGAAACCGGCGTCCGCCACCTGCCCTACATCACCGGCTGTTTTCAAACCGAAGACGACCACACGCTGAACTTCGTTCCCATCGATCCCACGCAGCCGGTCATCGCCGGGCTGCGCATCGCGCTGCAGGAAAACATCAGGCGGGAGTTCATCGACCTTCCGGTCGCGCAATTCGAACCGCGAAAATTCCAGTTTCCGGATCCCATGGCCCTGTCGGGCCTCAGCCTGGAGCAATTCGCCAGCGCCCTCCTTCCGGCACTTAAAAAACCGGCGGCGGACAGTCAGGCCGATCTCCGCATCCGCTGGATGGCACAGGAACTCCATCGGCTCGAAGTCGAATGCCGCCATGTCCTTTTTATTTGTTCGGTGCAGGACTGGCCCTGGATCAAGGAAGCCTACGACGGACTCGCCCCGTATCCCAGACCGGAGCCGGTCTCCAATCCGGAAATTTACGGCATTGAACCGCCCACCCTGATGTTCGCCCTGAGCGAATTCCCGTACATCACCTCCCTCTACGAAAAGCGGCGCGAGGAAATGCGTTCGGACAGAACGGCGGAAATCGACGGGGTGAAGGAAATCCTGCTCCGGGCCCGGGAGAAGTTCCTGAAGAAACACAAGGTCCAGTACCACAACCTGACCTCTCAGGCCTTTCAGATATTTTTGCAGTACGTGCGCAACCTGTCGCTTCTCGAAAGCAGGCTGACCCCGGACCTGTACACGCTGGCCCTGGCGGCCAAGCAGATCGGCGGCGATCCCTTCGCCATCTCCCTGGTGGAGGCGGCGCGTGAATACCCCTATCAGAAAGAACCGCTCCATTTCGACACCATGCACCTGGGCATCGATCAGGGAACGTTCGGCGACGAAAAGCCGATGGTTTTGAAAAACCGTCTCCAGGAAACGGAGCTGGTGTGGCGCACCCTCGACCTCAAGCCGGAACCGGAATGGAAAAAGCAGAATGAATGGAAATTCACCTGGGACCCGTTTGGCCAGTGCTCGTGGCCGCCGGAAGACGACAAGATCGAAAGCTTCAACACGCACGTGCGCGATCAGACGCGTTTCCTGCTCGCCAACGACCTCGCCCGCAGTGAAAAATTCACCTCATCCGTCAAAGACGGCATCGACATCCGCGACACCCTGAGGAACTGGCACACGGGCGATATCTATGTGAAGGAAATTCCGCCTTCGCGCGGCAAGGTCGAGATCGTGGTGTTCCTGTTCGAGATGGAGCCCTCTCCCGAGCGCTATCCCTGGCGGCAGACCTGGTACGCGGAACACAGCGAGGAATCCACCCTCTGCTTCTTCGCCACGGATTATCTGGGAAACATGATCGGACCCGGCATCGGCCAGGCAACCTACGGCGGATGCATGATGATGTTCCCGCCGCGTCCCATCCCCAATATCTGGGAGGACCGGCGTCTGAAACAATCGCGGACACTGGAAGAAAAACTTCTCGAAGCCGCCTTTTTCCACTCCAAGGAACGCCACGTCACCGTGGTCTCTCCCGCCCTGCCCACGGCGAACTGGCGACGGCTGGCGCGGCACTACCACCGCCGCATGGTACACATCCCACTCAAGCGCTTCTCCAACCAGACCATCGAAAAAGTCCGGCGCTTCCACGTGCTGAACGGGAAAGAAGTGCGGTCTTTCGCCCGCAAGTTCATCAGCGATTTCTGATCATGGGAAAGGGACTGGCGATTCGGATGGCGATCAAGATCGGCCTGCTGGCTCTGGCCTATTTCGGCGCCATGGCCCTGGTCGACAGCGGCTGGCTGTAACGTCAGGTTCCTTCCGGCGGCCAGGTCTCCATCCGGTAAGCGCTGTCCCAGAACATCCATTCCAGGCGGGTGGAGTGGACGAACGCCTGCAGCATCTTCTCTTTCCGCTCCGCGTCCGCCGTTTCCGCCACGCGATCCGTCAGGTCGATGGCGTCGTCCACAATTTTCGAAAACTCCTCGCCGGAATAAGTGTCGATCCATTTCTGGTACGGATTGTCCGGTGCGGCGTTCTTGTGGATGTGAAGGCCCACCTCACGATAAATCCAGAAACAGGGCAACAGGGCCGCGACGCCTTCTTCATAGCTTTTGTGCGAACAGGTATCGATTAAAAAGCTGGTGTAGGCGAAACAACCCGGCGCGCGGTCCGTGTCGAGGGTGATGTCGAACAGGTCAAAATAAAACTGGTGCAGGCTTCGCTCCGCCACAATCGCTCCCTTGGAAAAATCCAGAAGCAGGACGATGTCATCCGGATGCGCCGCCTTGGAAGCCGCCAGCGCCAGGGCACGGGCGAACTCCACCAGATAAAGCGAATCCTGCTTCATGTAGAACTGAAAACGGGCGCGTTCCAGCGTTCCCTGAGTCAGCTCCTGATTAAAGGGATGCTGCAGAATACGTTCGTAGATCGCCGCCGTGGCCTTCCACGCCTGTTCACTGAATTTCATATTCAAGCCTCGTCCTCAAATTTCCAGAGTTCATGAAAATGCGCCACGGGTCCCTTGCCCTTTCCCAACTGGAATTCCCCGCCCCGGGCCACCGCGCCGGCGATGTACTCCTTGGCCGATTCAATCGCCTCTCCCACCGCGAGTCCCCGTGCCAGAAACGCGGCGACGGCGGAAGCGAAGGTGCACCCGGCCCCGTGCATGTTAGGCGACATCTCACGCCGCGCATAGAACCACTTTCCTTCCACACCGCTTTGTGTGCGGACGGCCATGTAATCGTCGCTGCCGCCGAAGTCGAGATGCCCGCCCTTCACCACCACCGCCTGCGGCCCCATTTCCAGCAGCGCGTGGGCGGACTCCTCCATGTGGTCGCGGGTCTTGATCGACCGTTTGAGCAGTTCTCCGGCTTCGGGCAGGTTGGGTGTGAGGACCGTGGCCAGGGGAATCAAGCGTTCGGCCAGGGTCTCTATGGCATCGTCCCGGATCAGGCGGTCGCCACTCTTGGCGAACATGACCGGGTCCACCACAAGTTTCCGGATCGGGGATTTTTTTAAAGTGGCGGCGACGGCCTCGATGATCTCCGGTGAATGCAGCATGCCGGTTTTAACCGCATCCACCTGGATGTCTTCCAGGATCGTGTCGAGCTGGGCGGTGACAAAATCGACCGGCACTTCGTGGATCGCCCGCACCGCGACCGTGTTCTGGGCTGTGAGCGCGGTGAGCACCGACATGCCGTAGCAGCCCAGCGCCGAGAACGTCTTGAGGTCCGCCTGAACGCCCGCGCCACCGCTGCAGTCCGAGCCGGCAATGGTGAGGGCCACCCGGTAATGTCTGGTCGCGCACCCTTGTGTGGAAGCCATGCGGCATCTTAACAAAGGAACATTTTGCCGGACAAGGAAAACTCCTGTGAATCCCGCAACTTCCACAAGATTTGGCGATTGGGCGAAACGGCCCTTTTTGCTATACTCAGAGCCGGAAGCAAAACGTCCTTTTCCCAAGGCTCACCGGTCACCATCCCCTGCCCTTCAACCGGCCCGTTTCATGCCACACTCCCTGCATGTCGACAACCCAGCATAAGGTCAGCCGCGCCGCCGGCGCTGTCGGTTCCATGACCCTGGTCTCGCGTGCGTTCGGTTTCGTCCGCGACGTGCTGATCGCCATGCAATTCGGCGCCACTCCCGCCGCCGACGCGTTTTTCGTCGCCTTCAGAATCCCCAACATCCAGCGCCGCGTTCTGGCCGAAGGGGCGGTCAGTTCCGCCTTCATTCCCGTGTTCAGCGAATACCGCGAAACCGGTCAGGAAGGCGAGCAGTGGGCACTGGCCGGATCGCTGTTCAATATCCTGGTCGTTCTCCTGTTCGTCTCCAGCCTGGCCCTGATCGTTTTCGCGCCCTGGATCGTCGGGCTGTTCGCACCGGGATTTATTGACAAGCCGGACAAGTTCGACCTGACGGTGCGCCTGACCCAATGGATGGCTCCATTTTTATTGTTCATCGGCCTCACCGCCTTTTCCTCCGGGATATTGAACTCGTACAAGCAATTCGCCTTGCCCGCCGCCGCGCCGGCGATCACCAACATCTGCATCATTCTGGCCGTCCTGTTCTGGTCCCCTATGCTGGACACACCGGTGATGGCGCTGGCGTTCGCGGTCTGCATCGGCGGATTTCTGCAATTGATCGTCCAGGCGCCGCCCACATTCGCCGCCGGCTTTCATTTCACCCCGTTCAAAAGCTGGCGTCACCCCGGAGTGACCAGGATCGGCAAACTGATGGTTCCGGTGATGTTGGGCCTGGCGGTGTACGAGATCAACCTGCTGGTGGACACCCTGCTGGCGTCGCTTCTCAGCGGCGGTTCCATCTCTTATCTCTATTACGCCAACCGGCTGGTGCAATTGCCGCTGGGGGTCTTTGCCGTGGCCCTGGGCGTGGCCCTGCTTCCGACCCTGTCGGCACAGGCGGCGCGTAAACAGTTCGGCGAACTGCGCGACACACTGAACTTCGGCATCCGCCTGATCCTATTCATCACCATTCCCGCGACCGTCGGCCTGATATTGTGCCGCGTGCCGATCGTCAATACCCTTTGGGAGCGCGGCGAATTCACCGCCGCCACAACCGAAGGCACCGCCTTCGCCCTGCTCTTTTACGCCCTGGGGCTTTGCGGGTTCGCCGGATCCAAAGTGGTGATCACCGCCTTCTATTCCATGCAGGACACACGCACGCCGATGAAGATCGGCATCTGGTCGATGGTGCTGAATATTTTCCTGAACGTCATTCTAATGGGACCGCTGCAGCACGGGGGCCTGGCCCTGGCGACTTCGCTGGCCTCGGTATTCAACGCTGTCGTCCTGCTCTTCATTCTGAAGAAGCGGCTGGGGCGGCTGGGAGGCCGGAAGATTTTCAAGGTAACGGTCAAAATTTCCGCGGCGGCGGGGGTGATGGGACTGGCCGTTTATTTTTTCAACCAGGCGGCTTTCGACCCGGCGGGTCCGACGCTCTTCAAAATCATCTCGGTCCTCGGCGCAATCGGCCTTGGGGTTGCGGTGTTCAGCATCGCCGCCCGGTTGATGAAACTGGAAGAACTGCAGGCGGTCCTGAAAATCTGCTCCAAAACCGCCGACGCCGGCGGCTGACCGCCCTCCCCTGTATTCAGGCTTGCACTCCCATTTTCGTCCTCTATAATAGCCACCCAACTTCAACCTGAGGAAACGATATGCTCGCCTGTCTTGACCTTGAAGGGGTCCTGATCCCCGAAATCTGGATCGCATTCGCCGAGAAAACCGGCATCGAACAACTGCGGCTGACCACACGCGATATTCCCGACTACGACGAACTCATGCGGGGGCGGCTAAAAATTCTGGACGACAACAATCTCAAACTGCCGGACATCCAGAAAGTCATCGGCTCCATGGAACCCATGCAGGGCGCGCGTGACTTTCTCAACTGGTTGAAATCGGAATTCCAGGTGATCATCCTGTCCGACACCTTCTACCAGTTCGCCGGTCCCCTGATGGCCCAGCTCGATTACCCGACCCTGTTCTGCAATTCCCTCGTGGTGGCTGAAGATGGGCGGATAGAGGATTACACGCTGCGCCAGCCCGACGGCAAAACCAAGGCGGTGAAGGCCCTGCAGAGCCTGAATTTCCAGGTGATCGCCTCGGGCGATTCGTATAACGACACCGGCATGCTCGTGCAGGCGGAGGGGGGTATTTTTTTCAAGCCGCCGGAATCGATCACCCAGGAATTCCCACAGTTCCCGGTGACGCACAACTACGATGAGTTGAAGAACGCGTTTATTGAAGTGCGGGCCAAAGTTCGCGGGTGAGGTTTATTCGACCCGCGAATCGAGCAGGCGTGAAGCGATCCAGCCCGTCCGGTCCTTGAGTTGAACCTGCGACCAGGCATCGTTCTTCTGCAAGACTTTCAGCACCTCTCCCCGGGCCGCCACCCCAACCACATCGCTTTTCGTGGTCGGCTTCTCCCGGATATTGGCCTTGGGCACATTGACGGCATGGATCAGTTTGTAGTCGGGTTGAACCGGCTTGGTGGCGTGCGGCGCTTCTCCGGGTATCTGCGTTTTGATTTTGGTGATGATCTTGTTCACATCTCCGCTGATATCCGCCCCGGTCTTGTAGTAAATCGCTCCGGAAAACAGCAGGACCAGAATCAGAATGCGAAACAGGGCCTGGGAAAACTTAAGGGACTCGGGAATTTGTTCCGGCGGCGGGACAGGAGGCCCGCAATGCTCGCAGAACAGCCCCGGTGGCCGGATGAGAGAATTGCACACCGGGCAGATTTCGGCATCTCTTCCGGTTTTGAGTTTTTGGGAAAGCATGGTTCCCTCAACTGGGAGTCTGGCCGGTCAATCCGTATAACTCCCCATATTTTGTTTTAAGATAACCTACAAAATGATCCGGGTTCAGCGTCTCCCCGGTCACCTGCCGGCACAATTCTTCCGCCGGATAAAGCTTTCCGCGCGAATGAATGTTGCGATTGAGCCACTCCTTGACTGGAATCAGGTTCCCCTCGGCAATCGAGCGCTCGATGTCCGGAACACTGTTTTTCAACGCCCGGTAAAACTGGCAGGCGTACATCGCGCCCAGGGTGTAGCTGGGAAAATAGCCGAACGCGCCGCCGCTCCAGTGGACATCCTGCAGGACACCCTCCCGGTCGGTGGGCGGCCGGACACCCAGATACTCCTCCATCTTACCATTCCAGACCCCGGGCAGGTCATCGACCGCGAGAGAACCGTCGAAGAGTCCCTGCTCAATCTCGAACCTCAGAATAACATGAAGTGGATACGTCACCTCATCTGCTTCCACGCGGATCAGGGACGGCTGGACCCGGTTGATCGCGCCATACAATCCATCCGCGCTCACGCCATTGAGCTGCTGCGGGAAGGTTTGCTGGAGCAGCGGCAGGAAATGCCGCAAAAAAGGTTTGCCCTGGGCGATCATTCTTTCCCAGAACAGGGACTGCGATTCATGAATCCCCATCGTCAGCGATTCCGACACCGGCAGGTCCTGCCACTCCCTGGCGCGTCCCTGCTCATACAGGCCATGCCCGGTTTCATGAATGACCGCGAACAGGGATTCGACGAAATTGTCCTCCCGGTAGCGTGTGGTGATGCGGACATCGGTAAAATCACCGCCGCCCGAAAAAGGATGAACGGAGACATCCATGCGTCCCTTTTCAAAATCAAATCCCATGGCTTCGCTGATCCTCCGCCCCAGGCGTTCCTGCCTGTCGAGGGGGAATGTTCCCGCAAGGAAAGAAGCCGGAACTTCCCGGCCGTTTTCAACAATGTCGCGGATCAGCGGAATCAGTTCCGTCTTCAGGCTCGCGAAAAGGGGCTCGATTTTTTCCATCGTAGCGTCGCGTTCGAACAGGTCGATATTGGCGTCGTAAGCGGCTTTTTCCGGAGCGACACAGCGGGCCCACTGGGTTTTGAGTTCCACCAAGCGCTTCAGGGTGGGCGCAAAATCTTCAAAACGATCGTTCTCGCGTGCCTGCGCCCAGACGGCATGACCGTTTGAACTCAATTCCGCCAGTTCCCTCACCAGTTCTTTGGGGACCTTCGTGTCCAGGTCATAATCGCGCTTCGCTTCATGGATGTTGCACCATTCGAAATGATTGAACTGCGCTTCCGGACAATCGAGCAGGCGGTCGAGCAGATCGCCGATTTCCGGGTCGGTCGATTTTTCATGCAATACGGAAGCCATGGCGGCCAACTGCCGGGCGCGCGACCCCGCCCCTCCCTTGGGCATGATCACTTCCTGATCCCAGTGTAAAATTCCCATAACGGCCCCCAGACGGCTTTTCTCTTTCAACCGGTCTGCCAGAGCATCGTAGTCATTGCGCACATTGGTTTTCAAATAGAGGCCTCTTGGAAAAGATGAATTTCGGAATTGTACCGAATCGGTCTAAAATTACAATCTTTCCGCTTTTAGCGAAGGCCTCGCGAAACCGGTGGGCGGAAAGTTTATCTGTTGACGGACTGAGGGCTTCATCATATATTGATAACTATTCTCAATAAAAATCGACCCTCGTGTTAATAACCTAGGATTCCCCTTTCAATTCCCCATGAAAATTTCTTCTTTTTCAGTATTCGCGCTTCTGCTCGTCCTGTTTTCCCTTCCTGCAAACACCCTGGCCAGTACCGCTCAGGAGCAGGGGGAAAAAATCGTCATGATGCTCAACATTGTCAACAAAGAGTATGAAGAGGGCGTCAAAGACGGCGCCGTGATCAACGCGGATGAATACGGCGAAAGCCAGGTCTTCCTCTCCCAGGCGGAAGACCGTTTTCACATGATTGAAGACCAGGGGAAGGACAAAACAGCTTTATCGGGAATCACCCAACAATTCGCCGACCTCGCCGGAATCATCCAGAACAAAAAAGACCCGGCTGATATTTCCCGGGCTGTGGAGGGCCTCAATGTAAGCCTTATTGCCCAGTTTGACCTGAACATCGTTAAAACTCCCGATGGGCCGGTCTCTCTGGAACGCGGCAAAGCGATTTACATGAAAAACTGTGTCGAGTGCCATGGGGTCAAGGGAGAAGGTGACGGCCCTAAAAGCGTCAATCTGGATCCTCCCCCTGCTCGACTGGCTGACCCTGCGCTGACCGGCGACGGTATCACCGACCCCTTCGATAATTTCCAGATCATTTCGGTGGGCATCGCCAACACCGCGATGCAAGCCTGGTCGGACGTTTTGAGCGAAAAAGAACGCTGGGATGTGACCTACTTCATCCGCACCTTTTCCAACAATGCCTCCCACGCCTCCGCCCCTCCCAGCCCTGTTCAGGAACAGGGAGGGAAGATTGTGATGATGCTCAACATTGTCAACAAAGAGTACAAGGAAGGCATCAAGGACGGCGCCGTGATCAATGCGGATGAATACGGCGAAAGCCAGGTCTTCCTCTCCCAGGCGGAAGACCGTTTTCACATGATCGAAAAGCAGGGAAAGGATGCGACAGCCTCATCGGGAATCACCCGGCAATTCGCCGACCTGACCCGGAATATAAAAGACAAACAGAACCCTGAAGAAATTTCCAAGGCCGTCGATGCGCTCAACGCCAGCCTCATCGACCAGTTTGGTCTGACCATCATCAAGACCCCTCTGGAACCGGTATCGCTGGAGCGCGGTAAAGCGATTTATATGAAGAACTGCGTCGAGTGCCACGGGCTCACAGGAGAAGCAGACGGTCCGAAAAGCGTCAACCTGGATCCCCCTCCGGCACGGCTGGCCGACCCTGAGTTGACCGGCGACGGCACCACCGATCCCTTCGATAATTTCCAGATCATTTCGGTCGGCATCGCCAACACCGCCATGCAGGCCTGGTCGGACGTTTTAAGCGAAAAAGAACGCTGGGATGTGACCTACTTCATCCGCACTTTTTCCAACACAGCGGTGAAACTGCCGGACCTCCCCGGGCAGGAACAGGTTGCCGGTGGACCACAAAAGGTGAACGCCACCTCCCACCGGGAGACGATGGACAATATCAAGGCCCTGCTGACCCAGGCCCGGACCGCCTATGCGAAAAAAGATTCCACGTCCGCGCGGCTTGCCTCGATGGACGCGTACCTGGTTTATGAGGGCGTCGAACCGGCCCTGATCAACAAAGACCAGGCTCTGGGCAAGGGATTGGAAAAACAGTTCGGGGATCTTCAGGGCCTGATCAAAAGTAACGCGCCTCAAAACGAGGTGGAAGCCCAGATCGCCACCCTGAACACCGGGCTCGACAAGGCCCTGCCCCTGCTTGAAGAAGACATGGGCTTCCAGGCCCAGTTCTGGAATTCACTGGCCATCATCGTCCGAGAAGGTTTTGAGGCCATCCTCATCATCGCCGCCCTGATCACATTTTTGGTCAAATCCCAAAACCGGGACAAGGTGCGCCACATCTGGTCCGGCGTCGTGATCGCGGTTCTCGCCAGTTTTGTAACCGCCTGGCTGCTGGAAGCGGTTTTCATGATGGGCTCCTCAAGCCGGGAACAGATGGAAGGCTGGATCATGCTGCTCGCGGTGGTCATGCTTTTCTGGGTCAGTTATTGGCTCGTGTCAAAAGTCGAAGCCTCCAAGTGGCAAGCCTACATCACCGGAAAAATGAAAGAGGCGATCAGCTCCGGAAGCGCTTACACGCTCGGCATGGTGGCCTTCATTTCCGTCTACCGGGAAGGGTTTGAGACTATTCTCTTTTACAAGGCGCTTTACATTCAGGCCGGGCAATCCGCCAACGGCATCGTTCCCGGATTTCTGGTAGGACTGATTACCCTGGTCCTGGTTTATCTGCTCATCTACAAGCTGGGCATCCGGGTTCCCATCAAATGGTTCTTCATTGCCACCAGCGGCCTGCTGGCCTTCATGGCGTTCATGTTTCTGGGACGGGGACTGCATGAATTGCAGATGGGAGGCGCTCTTTCCATCACACCGGTACAATGGGCCCCCGATGTAAGCTGGATGAGCATGTACCCCACCCTGGAAACCTTCGTCAGTCAGTTGGTTCTGCTGCTGGCGTACATCGTCGCCATCTTCGTTACATTGGGGAAATCTTCAACGGGCAAAGCCTAAAGCGAGGCGGCTTCCTAAGAAAGACAGGGTAAAAGCAAGGGGATTTGAAAAAAAAGGGGCCGTGCAAAACGCGCGGGTCCCCTGCACCCGGTTGAGGCAGGAACCAACAGGGGGTGGCGGGAGCTCAGTGGATGTGTGAAGAGCGGTTTTTAGAACTCACTCCATAAGTGCCCAGGTCCCGGTCGAAACTCATCTTCTTGAATTCTTCCCAGTTGTCCCGGAACATATTGAAACCGACCTGATCGAGTGCCTGCATCATTTCCAACTCGGTCATTTCCTTCTCGCCAGCCTCGGCTTGGGCCTCGCGGATAAGGGCATCCAGATTTTCACACAGTCTCAGGAAGCGCTCTTCATCTTCCCAAAAAACCAGATCCTTCATAAAATCGAAAGACATTTTAGCGGATTCTCCTAGGTCTTACAGAGTAGAAAACCCCGGTGGGTCATGGAGTCATTGTAGTTAAAAATTTTCTCACTGCAATCAAAATATGGGACAGGTCATTTTTTATTTCCTCAACACGCGCATTTTCCAATCGTTCCCTTGTAAAAACCGAGCCGCCCACCGCAACCGCCAGCGCTCCTGACTCCAGATACCGGGGAACATTTTCGACACGCACCCCGCCCACCGCCATCAGTTTGATATCGGCAAACGGTCCCCGCATTTCCTTGAAGAAAGCCGGGCCCAGTTGGGATGCCGGGAACACCTTCACCATGGCGGCTCCGGCCTGCCAGGCCTTTTCAATCTCCGTCGGCGTGAACGCTCCCGGGAAATAGGGAATATTTTCGTCCCGGCAAAACCGGGCCACCTCCTCGTTCAAGGTCGGGCTGACGAGAAAAGTCGCCCCGGCATTGCAGGCACGTTCCGCGCCTGCCGGAGAAAGTACCGTGCCGGCCCCGATCGTAAGCCGGCCGGAAAATCCGGCTGCGGCACGCTCGATGATGGAAAAAGCGTCCTGGGTGTTGAGGGTGATTTCGAGATGTTTCAAACCGGCGGCGACTGCGGCCTCGAGAACCGGTTCGAGATTTTGGGAGGGAATACCACGTAGAATTCCCAGAACGGGGCAGGTTAAAAATTGTTCAAGATCGAACCCCTGCCCCGGCATCTGGAAACTAAACGTTGGCTTCGTTGATCAATTTTTCGTAAAAGGACAGGTAGTTGTCCCGGTCGTCCGTCTTGAGAAGGGCCATGCCCGCTCTCGGGTGAAGGTCCAGGATCCCGGTGATGGCGTAGGGAATCGTGTAACCCCATTCAATTTCCTCGCGGATTTTGACAAAGTCATCGCCCAGAAGTTCGAGCACGGGACGCAGGTCGAACTTGGGATTTTTGAGGAAACCCAGCAACAGTTCCATGGGACAGTTGCCCGCCGCCCGGCCAATACCGAACAGGGTGGCATCCAGATAGTTCACGTTGTTGATGATGGCCTCTATCGTGTTGGCAAAAGCCAGTTGCTGGTTGTTGTGCGCGTGGATGCCGATTTCCTTGGTCGGCATCAGGGTCTTATACTTCTTGGACAGGTGCGCGATCTGCTCGGAATAGAGAGCGCCGAAACTGTCGACCAGATAAACCACGTCGACCGCGCTTTCCTTTTCGATCTGCATCAGCGCTTCGTCCAGCTCCCGCTCGCGGGCGTGCGACACGGCCATGATGTTGATGGTGGTTTCATAACCTTTGGCGTGGATCTGGTTCACCAGGTTGATGGCCTTGTCAATGTCCTTGACGTAAGAGGCCACCCGCATCATGTCGACAACGCTTTCGCTTTTCGGCGGAATCGCCTCCGGGTCCACACGGCCGATGTCCACCATGACGGAAAGCTTGCTCTTCTTTTCAATTCCCTCGACCATGGGAATCAGGTCGCCTTCGGTACAGAATTTCATGGCGCCGAATTTGGACCGGTCAAACTGGGATTCGTCGGCTTTGTATCCCAGTTCCACATAATCACAACCCGCCTCATTGGCGGCTTTATAGACCTTGCGAACGAGTTCGGGGGAGAATTGATGGTCGTTCATCAGTCCCCCGTCCCGGATGGTGCAATCCAAAACCTTGATTTCAGGGCGATACATGTCTTAAAGTCTCCGGTTAACGCTGCTTGCGCGGCGATGGAATCAGTGTTTAAAGGGCTTTTCGGATCAGCAGATTATAGAAAGTCATGCAGATTCAGTCAATTAGAATATTTTTATCGATTTTTTTTGCACGATGAGGGACCGGTCCGGAGCTCCGGGCCGTGTTTAAATCAATATAAACTTGTTAAAACTTCAATTAAAAGAGGTGTACGATGAACTTCTGGCTCGTCAAACAGGAACCCAGCAAATACAGTTGGGAACAGTTCGTCAAGGACAAGGAAACCTTCTGGGATGGCGTCCGCAATTACCAGGCCCGCAACAACCTCAAGGAAATGAAAAAAGGAGACCTGGTTTTCTTCTACCACAGCGTGGTGGGCAAGGAAATCAAGGGCGTGGCCAAAGTGGCCCGGGAGCACTATCCCGACCCGACCACCGATGACGAACGCTGGGTGGTGATCGACCTCAAGCCGGTGAAGGCGTTTAAAAACGCCGTCACTCTGGACGCCGTCAAGGAGCATCCAAAACTGCAGGACATCGCCCTGATCAAGCAATCCCGCCTGTCCGTCATGCCCCTGACCGCAGCCGAGTTTAAAATCATCCTCAAGCTGGGCGACACAACCCTTGCAGGCGTCTGATACCGGGAATGGCGTTGACTTCCCCCGGGCAAGAGGGTAAAAAAAGACGATTGCCTTGTCTGGAGGAGACGCTGAAGATTGACGTCCAAATTCCGATAGCCGGAGGATGGCGGTTCCTGCTGTTCCTGTCGATTTTATTTGTCCCCATTCCCGGCACTTCCGGCCAGGCGCTGGGCGCGCCCCAGGAGAAAACCTGTCTCAAGACCCTCCGCCCCCTGGAACAGAAAAAATTTTCCGTCAGCGACCTGGGCGGGGTCTGGTCCCTGTTTGAACAATCGCGGCAACTCCGCCCCGATTCGACCCTCGCTCTCCAACTGGACCATAAAGTCAGCAAGTTGCTGGAAGATCTGAAATACCTCTGCACAACACTGAACGGGGTTCCACTGAATGATCTGGCCGAGTACCTCGATCGCAACCTTCGAATCAAGAGTGAACAACAATTCCGCAAGGAACTGGCGATTCTGGGAAAAAGCAAAGATGAGGTGCAGATCTGGATCGAATTTTACAACTTCGCCCGGACGCACATGGACCGCAAGCTGGATGAACAATCCGTCCAGTCCACGATTCAGAAAGCCAGCGGATTTTTCGACCGCTATGTGAAATTTTCAGATGACATCGGCCAGGGTACAAAAGACAAAACGGTGCAGGATGCCCACAAAATAATCGACGATATTCAATCCTTCATTCAATCGGACCTGAACCTTTCCAAGGCGGAGCACGAAATGGCGCAGGTCCCCTACTGGGATTTTGACGAAAATCACGGTGGGTCCTGATCCCGCAGGGATCTGACTCCCCATAAAAAACTGTTCTCAAAAGAGGAGCTTTTCATGCCAACGTGTGTTGTCGTAGGTGGAAGTGGTGTTATGGGTCAGGCGGCCATCCAGGCTTACCGTGAATTTTATTCCGCGGACGCACGGATCGTTGCAAACTGGTACGCGAAATCGCCTTCGGACGAACCGGTCGCCGGAGCGGATGTCACCATCTTCGGCGACATCACATCGGAAGATTGCATGCAGGAGATTGAAAAAGCCGCGGGAAAGAGCTTCGACCACCTGTTCTACGCCACCGCGCTGGGGGCCGTCGGTTTTCCGATCCAGGATTCAACGCCCGAACAGATCGCACAGTCCAACCAGTTGTCGTTCGATCCCATGCCGGTGCTGGAGAAGCGATTCGATATCGGAACGATCGTCGGCTACTCCACGTTTTACAAGACCCGGCACCAACTCGGCAGCTACGGCGCCATGGGCTACTCCAAGGAAGCCATCGAAAAGTGGACTCTTGAAAAAGGGAAATCGCGCCGCGCCTGTATCCGGGCGGGACTGTTCGAATCCTTTTCCTCCCGGGGGATCAAACTGCTGCTCAGAAAAACCGCCCGTGACACCAAAACACTACCCGACCCCCTGATTCAGTCCTACTTTGAAGGGGTGACAACCAGTGAAGGGGTGGAGAAGTTTTTACAAGGCATTGTCACTGAAGAACGAGAACTGTTTGGAGACAGCCCGACCCAGCCGGAAAACCTGAAAAACGCCCATCTTGAGCTTTTCAAAGCTGAATCTCCCGCATTTGTGAATGTTTGCGGGGCTAAAATCTGGCTTTCGGAGGAGGCCCAGCTTCTGGATTCTCCCGCATGAAAACCCCCTCCTCATTCACCTGAATTCCGATTCCAGATTTGATTTTAAGGGTTATTTCCTTGATAATGTGTCTGTTCAGTTTGCAAAAATCCGCGGTGACCCCTTTTTGCAGAGCAAACCATGAATGACACGGGGAAATCATTTTCTCCTTCCACCCTT
>JAGQJZ010000032.1:6271-31536 GCA_020430445.1 Nitrospina sp. | reverse complement strand
CTGAATGCGGAAATTTTCGGTGGAAAGCCGTTGGCTGTTCGCAAGGACCGTTGGACTCACCGTCAGGTGGTTCTGCGGTAAAACGACCGGAAGGAATTTTGGGTGACAAGACGCTGGCTCCGCGCCGAGCGGTTACTTCACCAGCAGGTAGAACATCTTGCCGCGTTTCATGAAGCGGCCGGCCTGGGCGCCGGCTTTCTCGCCGATGCCAAAATAAAGATCGGCCCGGCCGGCCCCCTTGATGGCGGAGCCGGTGTCCTGGTCGAGGACGAAGCGTGAAAACTTTTCCCAATGCGCGATGTTGTTGTTCGCATCAAGCACGGGTTTTTCCGCCGAGACGAACACCAGCCCGCCGCCGGGATAGACGCGCTTGTCGGTGGCGATGGCCCGCCCGCCGATGAGTTCGGCTCCCGTCGAGCCGCGCGGCCCGGTGCCGCCCATGCCGAAAAAGATGTAGCGTTCGTTCTTGAACAGGTACTTGGGAATGTCTTCCGGATGCTCGCGGAAGTACCGTTTGATGCCCTGCATGGAGCCCTGCCCGGTGGTGATGATTCCGTCGCGGATCATCATCTTGCCCACGCTCCTATAGGGACGCTCGTTGGAGCCCATGTACTGCACCGCTTCCAGTTGCCCGTCGTCGAACTGTAAAAATCCGGAGCCCTGGATGTGCAGGAAGTAGCGCTCCATCTCGTCTTTGAGCCAGGCGACTTCGAGGTTTTTATCGGCCAGCACCTCGCGTCCGTCGATGGCCTCGCGTGTGAGGTCGATGGGCCGGGTGGAGGCGATGAGGTGGAAGCCGTAGTCGCGCCGGCTGTTCAGGGCGCGTTCGAAGCTCGGCTCCACCGCCTGGCCGGAGTTGGGTTTGCGGTACAGCGGATACGGGTAGTCTTCTTTCCACGACCGGCTGGCGGAGATGACCGGGGTGTAGTATCCCGTGAACAGGACCTTATGGTTCATGCCCAGCCCAACGGGAATGACGTGAAAACGTTTTTTGATTTCCTCTTCGAATACATTCTGCGGCAGGCCGGCGTCGAGCAGGTTGCGAAATTCGATCAGCGTGTCGAGCAGTCGTCCCTGGGTAACGCGCAGATTGCCCAGCCGCACCGTGGCGTCGGGATCCTTCATCTCCAGCAGGTAAACCTGGCGTCGGATCGACTCCCGCAACGTTCCCGGATCGAGGTCGTCGAAAAAGGACTGCGGGAGTTTTTCTTCGGCAACCTCCAGGCCCAACGGCGGGTACAGCGGGGTGAACCGGCTCACGCTGCCGGGTGTTTCTTCCACCGGCTCCACCGCTGGTTTTTCCGCGGGAATTTTTCCATAGGACGGAGCCGGAGGAAGGCTCGCGACCATCTCACGCGGGGTTTGTCTGTCCGTACCGGGGATGCGCTCGAGCCCCGACCGTTCTTCGACGTCTTCGTTTTCAACCACAGTGTTTTCGGCGCTGTCCTCATCCTCGATCAGGTACGCGGCGCGCGTGTCCGCAGGCGGTTCCTGGTCCGCATATTCCTCCTGCCGGGTCAGCGGCTCAAAGACATCCTCTGCAGTATCCGGAGTCGTCAGCGTGGCGCAGGAACTGAGCAGGAGAAAAAAGGACAGGGCGAAAATCTGCGGTGGAACGGTACAGGGAGGACGGGATTCAGCGTGGGTGGATGTGTTCATGAGAGACGTCGGTTCCTCGGAGATGGGGTGAAGGGATGTGAGTCGCCTTGGGTCCGTGAGATTCAACGCAATTCATCGATGGCCTGGTTGGCAAGCTGGTCGGCGCGTTCGTTTTCCGGATGGCCCGAATGTCCGCGCGTCCACAGCCATTTGATCTGGTGCATGCGGTTCAGCCGGTCGAGCCGTTGCCAGAGTTCGCGGTTTTTCACCGGCTGGCGTGAAGCGGTTTTCCAGTTTTTGGCGATCCAGCCCGGCAGCCACTCCGTCATGCCCTTGACCAGATACTGGGAGTCGGAAGTCAATTCCACCCGGCAGGGTTTCTTCAACTGTTCGAGCGCGACGATGGCCGCCGTCAGTTCCATGATGTTGTTGGTCGTATTGGCTTCGCCGCCCTTGATCTCGCGGGTTTCACCGTTGTTGCGGATCAAGGCCCCATACCCCCCCGGGCCCGGGTTGCCCTTGCAGGCGCCGTCTGTGAAAATTTCGACCAATTTTTCCGGAGCAGTCACGGGTGTCGGCTTGTGAGTTCTAATGCGTTGTTTTAAAAAAGCAAAGCTGGCCTATCATACCACAATATCGGGCCCGGAAATAAACCCCTGAATCTTTTTTTGGGTTTTCGAGTCCCAATCAGTAAGGGTACAATGCGCGGACCCGTACGGGCGGAGACCAACCCATGACCACATTTCAAAACGACAAGCCAATCACCGGAATCAATTTTCAATGCAGCGATGCCCTGCAGGTTTGCATGGCCATCGAACGTGAAGGCATTTCCTTTTACGAGCAGACGGCCAAGAAAATTTCGAACCCGCAGGTTCAGGAAGTGTTTCGAAAGCTCGCCCGGGAGGAAAAGGAGCATTCCAAAACCCTGCAGGAGAAGTGGAAGTACCTGCAGCCGGTGGTCAATAAAAGGGCGCCTATCAATGAAGAGGTCAACAGTTTCATTCAGAATGAAGTGAAGGGCCGGGTATTCCCAAACACTGAGAGTTATCTGGAAAAACTGCCGGAGCTTGAAACCGATCTGTGCGCGATCGAGTTTGGCATCGCCTGTGAGAAACGTTCGATCGAGATTCTTGAGCACCTGCAGGATAACGAACGGAAGATCGATGTGAAGGCGATCTTTTCTCACCTGATCGCCGAAGAAAAAAAGCATCTGGCCGCCCTGGAAGTGTTGAAGGCGGACCTGGAAGGATAAGTTTGTCTTCCACTATATATATTCCCCTATCAGGATTTACTTTCCGATGCGGACCCGTCTGCAGGAATGATGTCTTTTAACCCGTTTGAAAAAGAGACACAGCAAGAGCCGGAGCAGGGGAGACGCCCGGTTTGTTGCTATAAATCCTTTTAAAATAGCTATTTATGGGTTTTGTGGTTCGCGGGGTGGTCAAATGGAAGGCCCCGGCCGGGAGCGTTCAGGCAGAGAATTTGCCCCGGAACCCCCGATTCCCGGTTTTCATCCGCCCTTTTTTATGGAAACCTTTAAGATACAGTATACAATCGCTCTCTGGAGAGGGCAGGGGATTTCGTTTGACAACCCGTTGAGGCTTGGGCTATAGTAAGCGGTCGCTCAAAAGAATGGTTTAACCCTTTAAATAAAAAGGATTAAAGGATGGAAGAGCAGTATCAGGTATTGCCTGGTCCGGAAGCGTTTCTACCCCCGGCGGCGGCCAGCCAGGGAATCGTATTGCCGGACCCCGGTCAAGCGCATATTGAAGGTCGCCTTGTAGATGAAGAAGAAGCATACGAATACGCCGCACGCAAACTGCTCGGTGGTAAAGTGCCGACCATTTTTCCCGGCCCCCTGGTCCTTTGGAAATGGAATGAGAAGGCGGCCAAGAAAGCCTCTGCGATTCGCAGACTGGCCAACGCATTGCCGGCGCGGCTGATTCCAATGGCGGATTACCGCCCCAAATACCCGAAGATTGATCCCGCCGTAGAGATCAATCCCAATCATCCGAATCTCACGATCTGGCACAACAAGATCGATGTTTGTATTTTTGTCGGCGTGCACTGTCATCAGGCCAATCTGGCCCTCAAGATCATCCGCGGTGGCACGGACTGTTACACCATCGCCATGTGCGCGCAGGCCGGGCACGAAGACGCCTGTCTGTCGTTCCGCGATATCAGCCCGGAAACGATCGACAAATTGGCCGCCACGGTTGAAAGATTGAAGAAGGAAGGCGTGGAAAGCCAGGCCATCCCGTTTGAGCAGTTTGTAATGAGTCGCGAGGGCGTTGTCAAAGGCGACGTTTAACACTTCGTGATTTTGTAGATACAGGTTAGCAAATTTCTTAAATCCAACCCGACGTCTTTCCGAAGACGCTCTTGTAAAAGAGAGGGAGTTGATCATGAATAAAAAAGTTGATGGGCAGAACAGCCGCATCCTTCTGTCTGAAAAAGTAAAAGTTGGCAGCAAGGGGCCAGTGAACTTGACCGTCGCTGATCCTAATGAAATGTTTTTTGAGGCCAAAAGGAAGCCGGCTTTTCTCACCGGTTCGGAAGTCATCAAGGAAGCGATCCGCCGCGCCAATCTGGACATGTCGGTGGCCTATCCGATCACTCCCCAGTCCGAAGCCGCCGCGCTGATCGGCGAGCTGTTTTCCGAAGGCTACCTGAAGGAATACTTCCGGGGTGAAAGTGAGTTCGCGGTTATGGGGCAATGCGCCGGCGCCGCGTTTGGCGGTGCGCGCGTGTTCACCACCACGGCGGGTCCCGGGACTCTGCGCGCCATGGAAAACTTCCCCATGTGGGCGGGTTCGCGCCTGCCGATCCAGGTTTGTGTGACCTGCCGGGGAATCAACTCTCCGCTTTCGATTCAGCCGGACACGCTGGAATTGTATTACATGCTGGAAACCGGCGCCCTGGTCTGGCACGCCGAAACGGCGCAGGACCTTTACGACTGGATTCTCGGCGGCTTCATGGTCGCGGAACAGCCGGACGTTCATCTTCCGCTGGCGCTGGCCTGTGACGGCTTCTTCGTCACCCACACCAAGGACAACGTCATGATCCAGGAAGATGAAATCTGTCTGCCTGAATACGATCCTTACCGGTCTCCCGTTCCTTGTATGGACATGGAGGTTCCGCCGATCCGCATGATGCGCGATCCGTTCGTCATGAAATCCAACTACATCAGCTACATGACCCATGCTTCCTGGCAGCAGGAAGTGCGGGCGGCCATTGACCGTTCCCGCAAGCACACCAAGGTGATCATGGGCGGCTCCCTGATCGAGACCGAAAACCTCGACCGCGAAATTTTGCTGGTGTCTTCCGGCACGGCTGTTTCCCAGGGACGCGAGGCGATCCGGCTGCTTGAGGAAGAGGGCATCAAGGTGGGGCTGGTCAAGATCAAATCCCTGCGTCCCTTCCCGTTTGAAGAACTCAGGGAAGCGACCGCCAACGCCAAAACGATCTTCGTTCCGGAGTTCAACGTTGCCGGCTGGCTGGCGCGGGAAATCAAGGCGTGTATCCCGGACAATCAGCGGGTCATTGCCGGTCCGCATGTCGCGGGCGGCATGACGATGCCTTCGGAAGTCATCGTCATGGAAATCAAAAAAGGACTGGGAATGAAAGTCGAAGCCCTGTCTGGCAGAGGCTAATGGCCAGGCGCAACCGTTTCCCATTGGGGGGAGCGGCTCGGCCTTGAGAACCGGTTTTAAATAAAAGTTGTTTCCACACACTTAAACATCCACGCACTCAATTGGGCGTGATCCCATAGTGAGGAAGTTATGAGTAAAGAAAAAATTGCACTCTGCGAAGACTTGGCGGACGTCATGCCCCCTGAATATCAGGAACTGGTGGCCACGGCGACCTTTGGCAACCAGGACCGGGGGTGGAAGGACATCGGCAGCAGCAAGGAACTGATCGAGCAGCACTCCCTTTGTGCCGGTTGCCCGGAATCGATCGCTTTCCGTTTCATCATGTCCAGTATCCCCAATCCGGAAGACTCCGTGTTCGTCGGGTCCACGGGTTGTACCAGCCTCGTGTTCCCGCAGGTTGGGATTCACAATATCCATTCGCTGTTTGGTAACCAGAATGCGATTGCTTCGGGGCTGCAAAGGGCTCTGGCGGTTCGTTTTCCGGATCGCGTCAAGGACGTTTACGTTCTGGCCGGTGACGGCGCGACGGTCGATATCGGCCTCGACATGACCATGCAGTCCTGGTTCCGTCAGGAAAAATTCACCACCATTTGTTTTGACAATGAACTGTATGCGAATACCGGTGGACAGGAATCCGGTCTGATGCAGAAGGGGTTCGTTGCTAAAATGGCGCCCGTCGGCAAGAAGTTTGAAAAAGTGAAGTTGCCTGAGATCGCTTTTGAATCCGGTTGTCATTATGTGGCGATCCTGACGGTTTCAAAGCCGAACCGGGTGGAACAGGCGATCCGCCGCGCGACGTACGTTGCCCGCGAATTCGGTCCGACCTACATCCAGCTCTACACGCCCTGCATACTGGAAATCGGAAAGCAGAGCATGGAAGGTCTGGACGAAATGAAGGATTCCGAGTCCATCGGCGGCCGGTTCGTCATGCGTGAACTGATGACCGACGAAGTGAAGGCATTCATCAAGGAAAAAGAAGCCGAAGACAAGGCCCGCCGCAAGCAGGCCAAGGCTGTAACCGCGTAATTGAGGAGAAACGGAATCATGTCATCACCACATCCTTCGGGAACCATGAAGCGGATGAACATCCGTATCTCTGGCCTCGGTGGTCAGGGCGCGGTTACCGCGGCTCATCTTCTGGCCATGGCCGCAAACGCCATGGGCAAATTTTCAATTTCCAATCCTTTTTTTGGAGCGGAAAAACGGATGGCTCCGGCTGAGAGTTACGTCCGGGTGGGTCCCGACAAGATCTATGACCGGGGCGAACTGGTGTTCCCTGAGGTTATCCTGATTTTCCATCCCCAGGTCATCACCATGCAGAAGAGTTACACCGCGCCGTTCTACTCCGGAATTAAAAAGGGTGGGCTGGTCATCATCAATACCGATGTCGACCTGCTTTCTGAAGAAGACCATCAGCGCCTGGAAGAGGACGAAGTCTCTGTCTACAACATTGACGCGACCACTCTCGCGCTGGAAATCGGTGGAACGGAGCTGTCGACCAATATGGCCATGATCGGCGCCTGCGCCGGCATCACCAAGGTGGTTGACATGGAGGCTCTTGACAAGGCATTGAAGGAGCGTTTCGGTAAAAAGTACGTTGCCTCCGGTGGTACGGCAACCCTTGACGAAGCGATCAAAAAGAAATACGCCAAGAAAGAGCAGTTGCTGCAGAAAAATCTGGATACGATGCAGAGGGCCTATGACATTTCCAGTGAATGGGCGGAATCTGCGACTTATGCAGCGGCAACCTACTGATTAAGGTTTCTTCCTGTTTTTACCGGGCGTGAATTTTCTCCGATAGAAAAGGAAGTTTGAGGTCACGTTAAATTTTTAAGCTAAGGAGCGTTCAGGGTGTATAACGTAGCGTATGTCCATGATGATAAATGTATTGCCGAAAAGGGATGCCGCCTGTGCATCATGTACTGTCCGGAAGCGGATTGCATTCTCCTGGACACCGAAAAAATGAAAGCTTCGGTGGTCACCTCCCGTTGCAAAGGCTGTGACCTGTGCAAAGTCGTTTGCAGCACCCATCAGGCGATCAGCATGCATCCGGTCAATTCCAGCACGGGTGAAATCCTGATTGAAGCCAAGGAAACCCAGGCCGCTGGGATGGGGCAGGCCTACGCCGGTTAACCTGAACGAAACTATTAGGAACCCATGGCCTGTTGGGCCATGGGTTTTTTTATTTTTGGCGGTTCTTCACTTTTACCGGAGAATGCTGTCCATTTACGAACCCATTGCATCGCGAGTTGGTCATGACCGAATCTTTGGCAAGAAGCGTTCAGTGTGCCCTGTGTGATTCTACATATACTCCCGTTTTTGAGCCGGAAGAAGATGCCACCGGATATGGAATTTCATGTTCAAGCTGTTCCCGGCGGATTCACATCACGACCGCCGATTCGGTTCGCGCGGCCCTGCGGACCGTTTTGAGCGTGGAAGGTGAGGCGCTGGCCCTGGCTATCGAAACCTACCTGGCGGACTGTTTTTGTGGACAACGATTCGCGCACGACTCGGGGCAGCGATGCGAATCCTGCCTGCGTAAAATCCGCAAGGAATCGGAGCAATCCGAAACCCGGAAAAGAAACGAGTTCAAGTGTATCTGGGACATACCCAAAATGAAGGAAGCGCTTGAAGGCCGGTTGTTCGAGTTTATTCTCGACCAGATGGATTCCGAGCAACTGAACCTGAATCAGTTGGTGGAACTCTATGAGTCCGGGCAAATCGATCCCGGCACCTACATGGAAAAACTCGAGGAACTGCGTTTCCGCGAATCGCGGCAGGTGGCGGTGATCAAGACGTGGGCCATGCTCGCCGGGCCGGAAATGGCTTTCAGGGCGGTGGATGAAAACGGCATCACCGAGCGCTATGGCTCGCGCATCCTGGTGAGCATCGCCATGGGACTGGAAATGGGCTACGGACTCTCGGTTCTCAATACACTGACGAAGGAAGAGAAAAACCTGGACGGTCCGATCCGGAAGGAAATTTCGATTTTCCTGCGCAAGATCGGCAACGGATTTTAGTTCCGTCCCGGAATCCGGGAACAGCAAATGTGGCCTGCGGGGTGGTTGGCATCCCGCAGGCCTTTTTTATTTTCGAATACCGGTGAAAACCCGGGTATCTTTATTTGGTTCTGCAAACTCCGTGGCAGTGGAATTTCAAAATAGCGAAGTTTTGCTTTCATTTTCAGCGGCAAAATCCGATACGATAAACATCTCCTGAAGTTAAATTCGATTTTATATTGGATTGATTTATTTGACGGCTTTCATCTACAAACCGGGTTCGGGCCTGAGGCGGGTTTTCATTTTCCTGTTGGTTCCGATGGCTTTCATCCTGATCACGGGTGGGATTGCCTGCAGCAAACCGAAGGAGAACAGGAGAACCTCCGGCTGGATTTTCTCCGCCTCCACCTGGCTGAGCACGGGCCAGACGGGATTCACCCATACCGCCGGCAACCCTTTAGTCGGCGACCCCACCTCCGAACTGGTGTATGACGGAATCGACAGCTACACGGTGGAGCTTGCGGCGGAGTACCGGTTGCGCCGCTGGTTTGTGCGCGGGCTCGTGGGATACGGCGCGGTGTCTTCCGGAACCCTGACCGATGACGACTATGTCAGCGCACTGGGAGCGGATTTCTTCTTGACCACGGCGCCTGGGGAACAGCGCATTTCCAGTACCCGTGCGGAGATGGAGGGTGATGATTTGCTGTACGGCACGTTCGACGCCGGCGGTTATTTCTTTTACAACCGGCGGTTGAAACTGCGAGGATACCTGGGGTATTTGTTTCTCACGGAAAAGTTGCAAGCCGGAGGGCACACGCAAATCGAATGCACCAGCATTTTCTTTTGCGCCCCGGCGGGAACACCCCCCACGACTACGGGAATCACCATCAGCAATACGGCGGAATGGAACGCCATGAAAATGGGGCTGGGGGCTTCGCTGCATGTGTGGAGAAAACTGAAGCTGGATCTGGACGCCGCCTTCATTCCGCTGGCGTTTCTTAGCAGTGAGGACATCCACCACCTGAGAACGGACCTGTCGCAATCGCCCTCAGCCCTTAGTGAAGGGCAAGGTCTGGGATACACCTTCGAGGCCATGGCGGTTTACAATGTGTGGTCCTCCTTGTTTATCAAGGCGGGTTACCGCTATTGGGACCTGCGGGTGGACAATGGAGTCGACAAGATTTTCGCCGCCAACGGGATGACAGCGAAGTCGGTTCTGAACGAGTTCCAGACCTACCGGCACGGGGCCGTTCTCGGCGTTGAGTTCCGTTACTGAACTCTGCCGCTTTTGCTACTTGTCCTCAACCGTTACGCGGATTTCCCGGCCGTTGGCGCGGATTTCGGGGATGTACATGGCATGCCCCGTGAGCGGCAGGGCGTGGAACTCGCCCGGCACCTCGGCTCTCAAGTCGTACTGAATCTCCCACACGCCCTGCGGCAGTTTGTCGACGAACAGCGCCACCTTGCGGTCGCGCAACTCCTGATACACCTGCCGTTGCCGTCCGGTATGGATTGAAGCCTCGCCGCCGTTGCCCGGATGGGGTGGCACGATCCCGGTCCTCGCCTGCATGCGGCCGGAGGTGTTTCCTTCGACCCGCCGGTCCTGTTCTTCGGAAAGATGTTCCTCAACGCCCCGGCGCTTCAGTTCCCGCGCATACACGGGCGCGCCGCTTTTGACCTGCACCGCCTCGAAGCCGCCGGGCTTCAGGTCCTCGAACACCAGATACTCGTAATGGTTCTTCGCCTCGATCGTCAGCACCGCCTGCACGCGGTCGCCGCTTAGGATGTGGTCGCCGTCGCCCAGCGGCACGCGGTCGTACACATACCCCTTGAGCAGGGTGGGGCGTCCGGCCAGCCGGTAGTACTGCCGCCGTACAAAAATTTCGTTACCGGCTGCGGTGATGGGTTCCTCCAGGCTGAAGAACGCCGCCTGCAGTGAGTAGTAAAGCGGCCCCTTGCCCGAGGTGCGGATGAGCTCCAGTTTGTTTTCACCGTCGCGGATGAGCTTTGCATCCACCGCAAACGTCGACGGTGCGCGCAGGACGTCGGTGACCTTCTCCTGGGCAACGGTCGCGCCGTTCAGGCGTACTTCGTAGGCGGCATCGGATTCCAGTTCGCCGCTGGTTTTCAGGTATTGCGTGAGGCTCATGAGGACGATGGCCGTGTCGCGCGTGTTGCTCCAGTGCGCGCCGCGGCGATTCTTGATCAGCCAGTTGACGGTGGGGGCCACCAGCCGGTGTTTCGGGTCGATGGTGAGCAGCGCCCGCAACACAAATGCCGTTGCCTCCACGCCCCCGTCCGACCAGCGGTAGAAGATGCCGTCCTCGCCCCAGTGCGCCGTGCCGGGCGTCTCGCCGCTGACCGGGTTCTCCCCGCGCTGGATGGTGGATGACGCGGGATCGTTGTCTTCGATCACGCCGTTCTCCAGATTGCGCACGAGGGTCCGGGCTTCGTCTGCGCGTCCCATATGATGCGCGCCCAGCGCCAGCAGGGCCCGCGTGTAGGCGTTCAACCGCGAGCGGTTCTTCCACAGGTTGTCAAACGCGGTGACCTCGAATTTGCTCGCCTGTTGTTTCCGCAGCGCCACGCGGTAGGCCGTGGTGGCGTGCAGTTCCCAGGCCTGCAGGGCAAAATTGTTTTCCGCCTCCACCAGCACGCGCGTGAGATACCCGTAAGCCCGGTCGAGCAGGTTGGTGTTGACGGTCTCGCCCGCTTCCACGGCAAGCGACAGGCCCCACAGCACGTACGCCGTCATGAACGGATCGCTCGGGCCCTGTTTCCACCAGCCCCAGCCACCGTCGGAGTGCTGAAAATCCGCCAGCCGTTCGAGTCCCTTGTCGACCATGCCGGACAATTGTTCCAGATCGCGCGGCCCGCCCCGGTGGGTGTGTTCCGCGTTGGCGGAATCGATTCCGCCGAACACGCGGCCGAGCACGTCCGCCGGTTTCAGTCCCAGCCCCTTTAGCGTGTTGGCCGCCAGTACCGTCGGCAAAAAACGGCTCAGGGTCTGTTCGGTGCAGCCGTAGGGGAAATCGATCAGGTAGGGCAGGGAATCGAGCAGGGTCACGGCGAGACTCGGCGTGACCTGAACCTGCATGCGGGTGCTGCCCACCTGCCGCGCCTGGGGCAGGGTGACGCTTGCGGTGAGGGTGTCGCCTGTCATCTTGCCCGACTGGGCGAGGAACTTTTCGATACCGTGTTCGTGAGCGACGAGGGTTTTCTCCATCGCGTCGCTGTGAACGTCACCGGCCGCCGACATCTGGATGCGCACGTCTCCCGGAGCCATCACGCGGACCCGCCAGTCGACGCGGGTCTCTCCGTTGGCCGGGGCCGTGACCGGTGGCAGGTCACCGGACGGACTGCCGAGTATTTCGAGGTTGTTCGCCCTGAGCGTGGGCTTGAGGAGCAACTCGCGGTCGGTATTGTTGTTCAGGTTGGCGGAGAGGGTGACCTCGTCCCCGACGACGAAGAAGCGCGGCGACTGCAGGCGCACGATCAGCGGCTTTTGCGTGTGAACGGTGGAGGTTGCCTGGCCGAACCGGTTGGCGGTGGTCGCGGCCCGCGCGGTGGCGCGCCATTCGGTGAGCGAGTCCGGAAACGTCACCGCAACCTGTGCCGTGCCGTCGCGTCCGGTTTGAACGTCCGGTTGCCAGAACACGGTTGTGCGGAAATCCGAGCGCACCTGCACCGCCGGTGCATCGCCCCCGGCTCCCCCTCCCGCGATCTCGCTCCGTGCCTCCAGGCTTTCGGCCTCTTCCGCCGGCATGGCGTTGTCCGCCATGGACAGCGCCCCCATCTGCGCCATGGGCGCGGCGGCGGACTGGCGGGCCACCGACTTCCCCGCGGCGAAGCCTTCTTTTTTGAGGGCTCTGGCTTTGTATGAGTTCAAAGTTCCGGCTGCATCACCGTTCCGCGCATCGAGACGCTCCTGAATAGTGCGATCGACCAGCGCGCCTTCGTCGTTTTCCACCAGCGCAATGTAACGCTTGACCTGGAAGGTGCTGGAGGTCTGCACCCGGTGCTGACGCTTTTCTCCGAAGAAAAACGGACGCGGGTCCAGCGCCAGGTCTTTCTGGATCGCGTACACCGATTCATCGACCAGTCCGAGGGAAACCTCGGCGGACACCGGGCGGCCCGCGTGGTCTTTTGTGGTGACGGTCAGGCGGCCCGTGTCGCGCGGCCCGTATTGTTCCTTATCCGCCCGGACCTCAACGGTCAAAAAGTTTTGCGTCGGGGGCACGATTACCTGTTGGGTGTCGCGGTACACCTGGTGGTCGTGGATCATGGTGCCCTGTAGAAAAACGTTGGGGACGTGTTCCTCGTTGATGTCGAGCATGACCAGCTTGACCGTTCCGGGGATGTGCACGAGTTGATAGCGGGTCACGTGTTCGCTTTCGACGCTGAACAGCACCCAGCGGTTGCTGGCCTCGGTGGCGATCATCACCGGTGCTTTTTGCCCGGCTTCGAACGTGTCCTTGTCGACGATCAGCCGCAGGCCGCCGGTGTGGAAACCGAGTTGGGTGGTCCGGTTGGTGGCGGCCCAGACGGTGGTTTCGGCGGTGACGGGCGGGGTTTCTTCGTCTTCATGCTGATAGGCGAAACGGTAATACCCTTCCTGTGGCGGAGTGAAACGGATCTCTGCTGCGCCTTTTTCATCCGTCGTCACCGTCTGGGTTTTGATCTCATCGTGCTGGTAGCCACGGAATTTCAACCGCCAGCCCGGCCGGTCCGGAAACGGCGGCACGGGCGGCCAAATGGCGCTGTCTGCTTTAAGGCTTTTCAGTTCCGCACCGGAGACTTCTTTCCCCTCCGGGCTGATCCAGATTTCGTACCAGAAGTCGCGCGTGATACGCAGCGTTCCCGTGGTGATAAGGCCCTGCTGGTTGGCGTCGAGGGTTTTGATCCGCAGGGTCACCGGTTCGTTTGGCGTGATGACCTGGTGGTCGGCATTCAGGTAGGCGAAAAACTTTTGCGGCGAGACGCGCACCGTTCCCGAGCCGCGAACCTCGCGCCGGGAGCTGTCCGTTACCCGCGCTTCGATGCGATACTCCGCGTTCTGTCCGTTGGCCGGCGTTTCAAATTTGAGATGCGCCCGGCCGTTGGCATCGGTCTTTAACACCTCGCGCTTGATCTGGTTGCCGGAGCCCCAGTGCCGGGGCGGACTGTACATGTCCTGGTAATACCAGGGGTAACGCGGTTCGGGCCGCCACCAGGGTTGAAAGGTTTTCTGGTAAACCAGCACCTCCACCTCGGCGTTGTTCACCGGGCCGCCGAAATAATATTCCGCGCCGATCTCCACCTCGACGGTCTGGCCGGAAAGAAACACCTTCCGCCGCCCGTTTTCTTCCGGGGTTTTGATGTGCACTTTGAATTCGGGCAGCTTGTACTCTTCCAGCCGGAACAGGGTGGCGCTGCCGATGTGTTTTTTGCGGTCCTGGGTCCAGAAGTTGATCGTGTAGGGACCGAGCGGGATATTCTCCGACAGTTCAAGGTCGCCCCAGGCGCTGCCGAAGGCGTTGAGGCGGGTGTCGCCGGATTTGAGTTTGGTGCCGCGCGGATCGGTGATTTCATAAACGATCTGGTCGCCGGACGGCGTGGAGTAGGTGGCGTCGTCGTACAGGCGGGCGGTCAGTTTCCAGTGCGCGGTTTCTTGGGGCCGGTAGGCGGGGCGGTCCGTGGTGACATACAGTTTCCATTGCCCGTCCCGGCGCGAAGAATAGTGATTTCGAGAGTGGGCGAACGCCTGCCGCTTGCCGCTCCGAGCCGTGGCGAACATGCCCGCGTTGGCTTCGGCGTCCAGCTTGAACAGCGCCAGACCCTCGCCGTTGGTCCGCCCGGAGTGGGAGCGCCATTTCCATTTCCTCCCGTCGCGGTATTTTTCGTACAGGCGCACCTGCGCGTCGGCGAGGGGACCGCCTTCCGCCGAGTCGGCGAAATAAAGCAGAGTCTGTTTCGGCGAGGATTTCATCAAGAGCGCCGCGTCGGTGACGAGGATGAGTTCCCGCGCCTTCAGGCTCCCCGAGGCGGCGGTCAACACGTAAGCGCCGGTTTCCAGTTTTTGCTTGAGTTGCACCGTCCGGCTGCCGGGAAAGTGTTCCCCCTCGTCGCCGGTGTCCTCCGTCCAGGACATCACCTTGCGGGCATCGTCGAGTTCGATATGGTTGTAGGCCTGGTATTCTGACGCGTTGCCGTCCAGCGCCATGTCTTGCGTCAGGTCGACGGCGTGTAGAGTGAACTGGATGGCGCCGACGTTGCGCCAGTTCATGTGGGCCTGGATCTCCGAGGTGGGCAGGAAAATATTCGACACGGAAACGTTGAGGGAGGGATGGGTGATCTGTTCGATGCGGCGGCGCGCGTCTTCGTAATACCGCGTCTCCCCTTTCTCAAACTCATTGACCAGGCGGCGGTAATAGACCAGGGCTTTTTTGAAGTTCTGCTTTCTTTCGGTGGCGCCGCCTTTTTTACGGATGACGATATCGCCGTAACTCGCCAGCCAGTCGGCGTACTGGAACAGGGCGTCGTCGTACCAGTCGGAAGCCTTGCCCGCCTTGAGCGCTTCCTCGAAGGCGTGTGTGGTGCGGCGCACGTGGTCCCATCCCCCCTGGTGGCGGGTGCCCAGCGCAAACAGGTAGTGGGTGCGGTGCCGGTCTTCGTCTTTCACCGCGATTTTCAGCAGGTTCTCGATCATGTCCATCGGCAACTGGTTGCCGTAGTTGCCGTAGACATACCAGCGGTCGCGCCAGGGGGGTGACGCCATGTTCCAGGCCATGCGCAGGTAACGCTCACGGGCGAGTTCGATGTCCTTTGCCCCCGCCCACCAGTCGAGCGCCTGCTGGTAATGCCGCCAGCTGGCGGACCAGTTTTTGCTGTTGCGCCTCAGCCACCAGAAATCGCCCAGGGATTCCATCGTCTCGGCCCAGACACGGTCCTTGTCCTTATCCTTGGCGATGTCGCGGACCATGTGGTCCAGTGCGGTGCGGGCCTCTTCGGTGTTGCCGGGATCCGGATTGTTCGTCGCCGCTTCCTGCCGCCATTGGGTGTCGGCGAGGCGAAATGCCACCCACCGCTTTTCTTCCGCCGGAACGGAACCCTCATTCGCCTGTTTGTAGAGGTCGTGCGCGCGTTTGAAGGAACCTTCCGCGAAATAGTTTTCGGCGCGTTTTTTCAGCGCGTCGTACGTGTCGGCGAAGGCCGGCGGCACGGTTATGGAAATCAGGCAAACAAGGCTGAGGATCGAAAAAAGACACGACCGGAGAGGACGGATCATGGAACCTCCTGGCGTCAACGGGTGAAGCGATGGACGATGCTTTCGACCGATCCCAGATAGGAGCCGCCGAAAAGGTTCAGGTGATTGAGCAGGTGGTACAGGTTGAAGATTTCCCTGCGCTCCGCATAACCGGGGTTCAGCGGAAACGCCTGGTGGTAGGCTTCGTAGAACGCCTGCGGCAGCCTGCCGAAGAGTTCGGTCATGGCCAGGTCCGCCTCGCGCAGGCCGTAATGGGCGGCGGGGTCGAAGATGACCGGTTCGCCGTTCGGGCCGCAGAGGTGATTTCCCGACCACAGGTCTCCGTGACTGAGAGCGGGCTGTTCTCCCGTGATGTCGAGCAGGTTCTTGAGATTGGCGCGGAGCTGGTCCAGTTTCCGGTCCACCGCCGCCGGGAGCAGGCCGGCGCGGCGGGCCAGTTCCTGTTGATAGCCCAGACGCTGGTCGCGGAAAAACGCCAGTCCGTCCTTCGCCGGTGTGTTGATCTGGGGAGTGGAGCCGATGAAATTGTCGTGATCGAGCCCGAAAGTGGGCGCGGTGGTGCGGTGCAGGGCGGCCAGGGCCTGGCCGAAGCGGACGGGGTAGTCGATGCCGGGCGAGGTGGATTCCAGATACTCCAGAGCGAGAAACCGGGGCGAAGCGGCGGTTTCGCAGGCGATCACGCGCGGTACCCGGGGGCCGCCTTCCGATTGCGCGAGCAGGTTGAGCCCGCGTGCTTCGGTCTCGAACATGGTGCCGGGCGCGTCCCGGTTGAACTTGACGAACACGCGGGACTCGTCGTCTAGGATCAGCAGTTGTGCCTGGTTGATGGACCCGCCACCCACATTGCAGGTGGAGGTGACCGTGACCGGGTGGCCGAGGGCTTCCGTCAGTCGGTCGCGCAGGAGGGTTTGCATCCGGTTAGAGGTACTCGCGTTTGATGTGGTCGAGAATCTGCGGGCAGGTGCGGTGGACGATCTCGAATACATTCTCGAACCCCTGGTCGCCGCCGTAGTAAGGGTCGGGAACATTGAGGTCGCCGTTGTGCTGCGGGTCAAAGCTGCGGAACATGCGCAGCTTCCCGTCGGCAAGCCTGCCGGAGCCCATGTGTTCCAGCGAATCGTGATTGGATTGATCCATGGCGAGGACCAGGTCGTAGTGTTTGAAATCGCCGGGCTCGAACTGCTGGGCGATGGATTGCAGTTCGATGCCGCGGCTGCGGGCCGTGGCCTGCATCCGGGCGTCGGCGCGGGCGCCCACGTGCCAGTTTCCGGTGCCGGCGGAGTCGACGAGGATGCGGTCTTCCAGCCCTTCCTGTTTCAAAAGGTCTGTGAACACGCCCTCGGCGAGCGGGGAACGGCAAATATTTCCAAGACATACAAAGCAGATGCGGACCGTTGTGTCAGACGTCATTTGGGTGATTGATTTGAAGGTTATTTCGTTTTAAGATGCGCTGGAACCAGAATTTGAGAAGTTTTCCAGATCAGTGATTGTGTTCCGGCGCACCCGGAGCTTTTCGGATTTGACATGCGTTCCCCTTTCCTGCGGCCACGCTCCGGCGCGGTTGCAGGAAAGGGGAACACGAAAAAGGTCCCTTTTATTGTAGAACACCGTTTACCCGCCCTTCAACCTGCATTTTCCCATTTCAAATAACAGGACAGAACCTTGATAAAACGCTATACATTGCCCGAAATGGCAGCCATCTGGACACCGGAAAACCGCTTCCAGATCTGGCTCGATATTGAAATTGCCGCCTGCGAAGCCCTGGCGAAGCGCGGTGAAATACCGAAATCCGCCGTCGCTGAAATGAAAAAGAAAGCCGGGTTCGACGTCGCCCGCATCGATGAGATCGAACGCGAGGTCAAGCACGATGTCATCGCTTTCCTGACTTCGGTGGCGGAGCATATCGGCGAGCCCGCGCGCTTCATGCACCTGGGCATGACCTCGTCCGATGTGCTGGACACGTCGCTGGGCGTGCAGTTGAAGCGGGCGGCGGATCTGATTCTGAAAGAACTGAACGCGCTGCGCAAGGTATTGAAACGGCGGGCGCAGGAATTCAAGTTGACGCCGGTGGTCGGGCGGTCGCACGGCATCCACGCGGAACCGACAACGTTCGGTCTGAAACTGGCGATCTGGTACGAGGAGATCGGGCGTCACATTGAACGGTTAAAAGGCGCGCGCACGCGCATCGCGGTCGGGCAGGTTTCAGGCGCGGTGGGAGTGTTCGCCGGTATCGATCCGGAGGTCGAAGCGGAGGTCTGCAAGAAACTCGGCCTCAAGCCGGCCCCTGTTTCCAGCCAGATCATTCAGCGCGACCGGCACGCGGAATTTTTCTCCACGCTGGCGCTCATCGCCTCCTCGATTGACAAGTTCGCGGTGGAGGTGCGCCACCTGCAGCGCACGGAAGTGCTGGAGGCGGAAGAGTATTTTTCAAAAGGGCAGAAAGGGTCCTCCGCCATGCCGCACAAGCGCAACCCGGTGGTTTCCGAACAGATGTCCGGCCTGGCGCGCGTGGTGCGCGGCAACGCGCTGGCGGCGATGGAAAACATGCCGCTCTGGCACGAACGCGACATCAGCCATTCGTCGGTCGAGCGGATCATCGCGCCGGACAGCACGATCCTGGTGCATTACATGGCGCGGCGTTTTACCGCGCTGGTCGACAACCTGCTGGTCTACCCGAAGAACATGAAACGCAATATGGACCAGACCGGCGGCCTGATTTTTTCCGAGCACATTCTCCTCGCCCTGTGCCGCAAGGGGCTGGAGCGGGACCGCGCCTACCGCATGGTCCAGCGCAACGCCATGCAGGTGTGGGAAAAGGGAGGCGATTTCAAGGCGCTCCTCAAGAAGGACCCGGACATCAAAAAGGTTTTGAAGGCAGCCGAGATCGACCGCGCGTTTGACTGCAAACACCATTTGCGGAACGTGGATAAGATTTTTAAACGCGTATTTAAAAACTGACAGGTGGTCCCATGAAACGGCTTGAGAAAATATACGAAGGCAAAGCAAAAATTCTATACACCACCGAAGACCCCAATCTGATCATTCAATATTTTAAGGACGACGCGACGGCGTTCAATGGCGTCAAGAAAGGCACGATTGTGGACAAGGGCGTGGTGAACAACCACATTTCATCCGTGATCTACCAGTTCCTTGAAAAGAACGGCATCCCCACGCATTTCGTGGAGCGCGTGAGCGAACGCGAGCAGTTGACGAAAAAACTCGACATCATCCCTATTGAACTGGTGGTGCGGAACGTGGTGGCGGGCAGCCTGGCTAAACGCATGGGCCGTCTGGAAGGGGAAGCGTTGAAAAGCCCGATCCTGGAGTTTTATTACAAGGACGACGACCTGGGGGATCCCATGATCAACGAGTACCACATCCGCGAGTTTGGTCTGGCGACCGACGACGAGATGGCGGTTCTGAAAGAGCGGGGATTCAAGATCAATGATCTGCTGGTCGGGTATTTCAAGGAACGCGGCATCCGCCTTGTGGACTACAAGCTGGAGTTTGGCCGGAACAACGGGCAGATTCTTCTCGGCGATGAAATCAGTCCGGACGGGTGCCGGCTGTGGAATATCAAGACGAACGAAAAGATGGACAAGGACCGTTTCCGGTTCGACCTGGGGAAGGTGGAGGAGACGTATCAGGAAGTGTATCACCTGATCTGCGACCGCTAGGCGGCGGGTTTTCCCGGTGCGGCTTTGGGGTCAGCCGCCCTGTCCCTTGCATTCCACCTTGATGGGCGGGGTCATGGAGCAGTCCATGGATTCGGTGCGTCCGTTGGCCGCGCCGGCGCAGGCGGTGCTGATGCCCAGTTGCACCATCTCCTGCCTGTCCTTTCCTTCCACGAATTCGCACACCTCGATGCCGTTGTATTCGATGCAGACCTCGCAACGCATGTTGTTGCCCCCCAGAATCAACTGAAAAGACAACCCGCCGAGGGCCACCAGGAAGACGATTGTGGCGATGGTTCCTTTATTCACAGCGCGTCCTCCTCCAGGGCCTCCGGGGCTTCCATCGCTTCGGGCGGATTGCCGTTGCCGATGAAATAGTGCTCCCGGTAGAACGCCAGTTCGTCGATGGACTCCCGGATGTCGATGAGGGCGAGGTGGGCGTCGCTTTTCTTGGGCACCTTGGGGCCTTTCGGGTACCACCGCTTGACGACTTCCTTGATGGAGGTGACGTCGATGGTGCGGTAGTGGAGGAAGTCGCACAACTCCTTCATGTATTTTTCGAGAAACTTGCGGTCCTGATGAATCGAGTTGCCGCACAGGGGAGACGTTTTGTAGGGGACGTACTGCTTGATGAAGTCCAGCGTGGCCCGTTCCGCCTCGGAGAGGCCGATTTTTGAATTGCGCACGCGATCGACCAGCCCGGAAGCTGTGTGATGCTGGGTGTTCCACTCGTCCATCCGGTTGAGCAGTTCATCCGGCTGGTGGATCACCAGGTTGGGGCCTTCCGCGAGGACATTGAGGTGTTTGTCCGTGATGATCGTCGCGATTTCGATAATGGATTCGGTTTCGTAGTCGAGCCCGGTCATTTCCAGGTCGATCCACACCAGATTCTCGGGATGTACCTGGGTCATGGGGTCTTCTGAAGGAGTTTTTGCAGGCTTGGGTTTTTTTCCAGCGCCTGGATATTGGGATCCCGGGCGATGCGGCCCAGGTCTTTTTCCTGCACGGCTTTCATCAATTCCGGGTCACTGAGGATTTTCTGCATGGCCGGGTCGTTTTTGAGATTTTCAATCAAAGCCATGGCCTTCGGATCGCTCATCAACTGCCGGGTCAACGCTTCCATGCTGTCCGGCTGCATCAGCGTGGACGGGTTTTTGTTGCCGGAGGCCGGGGGAGTTGCGGACTGTGTCCCGGCATTCGGCGTTGTCCCCCAGGCGGAATCGGCGTGCGAAACCGTGTCCGTGCCGGTCAGGCCCACGGTGACGAGCCCTGAGATCATGAAAATGGAAATGAAATATTTCATCCGATCCTTATATCCGGAAATTAACGGGATCACCGTTTGATTGTAACGTATCGGGAAGGGGTTTCCAAGGCAACGTTTGAGGGGACCCTTCGGGAAATCACTTCATTAGAAAATGGAGGATGGCTTTTTGAATGTGCAGGCGGTTTTCAGCCTGTTCCCAGACCATGGAAGCCTCTCCATCCAGGACCTCCTGAGTGACTTCCTCCCCCCGGTGCGCCGGCAGGCAATGCATGAAGCGCGCCCCCGGCCCGGCGAGCGACATCACCCGGGAGTCGACCTGGTACCGCCCCAGGTCCCGCAGGCGTTTTTCGTGTTCGTCCTCCTGCCCCATGCTGGTCCAGGTGTCGGTGTAGACCACGTCGGCACCGGCGACTCCCTCCTCGACATTCTCCGTCAACACCACCTGCAGGCCCAGGCTCTCCGCTTCCTTCCGGAATGGATTGAGCACCTCCGGAGCCAACGTGTATCCGGGAGGACTGACGATGGACATGTGCATCCCGAATTTCAGACAGGCCGCCAGCAGGGAAACCGTGACATTGTTGGAGTCGCCCAGATAGGCCAGTTTGAGCCCTTCCAGGCGGCCGAAGTGCCGCCGCAGGGTCATCATGTCCGCCATGGCCTGGCAGGGGTGGTTGTAGTCGGTCAGGCCGTTGATGACCGGCACCGTCGCGTATTTTGCAAGCTCAAGGATCTCCTCGTGCTCGAAGGTGCGGATCATGACCGCGTCCAGATAGCGGGAGAGGACACGGGCAGTGTCTTCGATGGTTTCCCCGCGCGACAACTGGAGTTCGTTCGGACTCAGGACAAGGCCGTGTCCGCCCAGTTGCAGTATGCCGACCTCGAACGAAATCCGTGTCCGGGTCGAGCGCTTGCGGAAGATCATCCCCAGGGTTTTGCCCTTGAGGGAGTCACGGAACTCTTCAGGGCGTTCCCGCATGGCCAGACCCGTGGAGAGTATGCCGTGCAGGGTGTCTGTGGAAAAATCCGCAAGGGCGATGAAATCCTGTTTCATGAGGTGTACCTGTAAAGTTGAAAACAGGTATTGTACACGATCCGGGGAGAATGTGAATCCGTCAGGGGATGGTTCAGTGCCAGGAAAACGTGAGGCACCGGTTAGCGCCTCCCGCCTTGATGAACTCGCTCACTTCCTGGATGCAGACGGTATACCCTTCCGCTTCCAGCGACTTTTTCAGGATAGGCGATGCGGAATTCATGAACAGGGTGTCTTCCAGAAGGACCGTGTTGCAGGCCATCTTGAAGGCGTCTTCTTTCGAAACCGGAATCGCCTTGGTGGCGTTGTGCCGGATCATGTGGTTGGAGATTTCATCGAAGGCGTCCGGGTAGTAGAGCACGGTCCCGTTATGAAGGGGACAGAAGCAGGTGTCCAGGTGGTAAAAATGGGGATGGATCAATCTCAGTGAAATGATCCGTGTCTTCAGCATTTCCGACAGAAACAGGTGAGCCTCGGCGTCGGTGCGAAACCCGTGGCCCATCCACAGCGTTTCCTTGTCCGGCGGAACCAGGGCGTCGCCCGCCCCTTCGAAGGCGATCCCTTCCGGCAGGCTGACGATTTTAAATCCCCGTTCCCGGAACCATTGCGTGAACAGTGCTTCCTCGGACTGCCTCTCCGGGTTTTTAAAACGGCTGGGGATGAAACTCTGGTTCCACACCAGGCCGCAATTGGCCGTGAACACCATATCGGGGGTGTGGCGGTTGGGGTAGATCAGCTCGACATTGGCTTTCTGGCTCACCGGCTGGTAAAAGCTGCGCCATTGCTTGATGGCCAGAGCGCGGTCCACCTTTCCGACCTGACCTTCCATCCAGGGATTGATGATGTATTCCACCCCGAAATAATCGGGAGGGCACATTAACAGTTTTAACGGCATGGCTCCTCCTAGACTCTCCCTAAGGATAGGAGAAACGAAAACGGCCGCGAATTCCAGTGTTTTTTTTGAGGAGGGCGGGGCGGAAGGAAGAATCCCCATAATTCCTTCCGCCCCTTGGGATGGAGGAGAACAGGCTAGTTTCAATATAGGAAACGGGCATTAACCCCGCATGAACCGGCGATTAAAAAAAGTTAATGGGAAACGGGCCGCTTGAGAAGGCCGTGGGTCTATTGAGGGCGTGAACGGGGGCGGGTGGATTACAGGTTCAGCCCTTTTTCATATTCCAGGAACAGGGTGCGGTAATAGGTGTCGCGAATGTTTTTCAGGTTGTTGCTCAGCCAGAGATCGGAGAAGTCCGGAGGGTAGGGGGCGAAACTTTTCATTTGCCCGATCATGATGCGGGTGTTCTGGTACCAGGAAATGATTTTCTGTTTTTTGAACAAACGCTTCGCTTCGCGCAATATCTCCAGCGCCGGTTCGGTTTTCCTGTCGCCAAAGAGGGAGAGCCCCAGGCCAACTTTCCCGAGGCCTTCGTCCGGGTGCATTTCGGTCACTTTCTTATAGGCCTCGGCGGCCTCGGCGAACCGGCGGATACCGCCGCCCATGTTGGCCAGGTTGAACTGGGCGTGGAAATCCTCGGGATAACGTTCGGCGAGTTTTCCGGCGGTTTTGTACGCGTCCATCAGGCGGCCCATTTTATGCAACGCCAGGCAGAGCTTGATATTGGAATAAATGTCGAGATTCTTCTCCGGTCCGCTGGCGATAAAAGCTTCCCAGTGCGGGACTGTTTCCCCGATGAATCCCTGGCGGTCGAGGGTCAGCGCTTCTTCAAGCGGTCCGGCATGCGCGCCTGGGATCGGCGCTACCAGCAAAGCGAGAAACAGACAGGCGTATCGCATAAAGACTTCCGTTCGAAGGTGACTCAGGCGACTTCCGCGGACGCATCCGGAAAGATGGGCTGATGGGTGGTGAGGGGTTCGAGCACCTCGTTCAATTTGGTTTTGAAGCCTTCTTCATTCCTCATGATCTCCCGAACGTCTTCCGGCCTCAAGTAATAAATGTTGGACGCGGTTCCGTAATTGCTGTTGATCACCGCGCGCTGGATCTGCATGTCGAGCCTGGAAAACAGCTTGGTCTGCATCATGGTGATGCCGATCAGGTCCGGACATTCCAGTTTCACCGCCCGGCCAATGATGGCGACCTTGACCTTCATCGGGCCGGTTCGGCCTTCGCCATGGTGCGTTGCCAGGGACCGGCCCTGGTAGAGTTCCGAGATTTTGAGGTGTCCCACGAACAGCTTGCGCAACTCCTCCTTGATTTTTTTCTGGTACATGAAGAAATTGGAGAAGTCGATCGGCTTCTGTCCAATCTCCGTGATCTGGAACACATCGAATACGTTGCCGCCGCGCGTGTGGATCCGCGCGTCGTTGATGCTCAGGTGGTTGAACGCCAGGACCGTCGCCACCTTGTACAGCAGGCCCGGCTGGTCCTGGGTGCACACGACCAGTTCGCTGGGCTGGTCGGCCTTGAAAAAGAGTTCGACCGCGAACCCGTCGCGGCTTTTTTTGAATTCGTTGTAGATTTCGAGTTGCGATTGCATGTCGCGCGGCAGGCGGATCATCCGCATGAATTCGTTTTTCACCGGCAGGGAAACGCTTTCCCGCTTTTTGTGGTGCAGGGTGTTCTGGTAAAAATATTTCAACTGGTCGATCTGCGTCTGCGACATGTTCATCTTCGTGGCGGCGCGGTCGGCGAAGGTCAGGAGGATGAGCATCTTCAACCGTTCGACGTCCTTGTCGACCAGGTCCCAGATCATTTCGTAGGTGTCGTCCTCGTCGGGGTCGAGCATCATGAGGTCGCGCATCATCAGGTGCTTTTCGACAAGAAACGCCACGTCGCGCACCATCCTCGGGTTGTTGCCGTAACCGAGCCGGTCGAGGATGCCGGGAATGGCCCGCGCGCCGACGATCTCTTCGTTTTCCCCTTGGCGTTTGATGCCCTTGCCGATGTCGTGCAGCATCACCGCCAGGCGGATGGTGCTCTTGTCCCGCAGCGACTGGTACAGGTTCGACAGGAACGGCTGTGCCTCCGGGTCCAGATCGAGGCTGTTCAACGCTTCCATGGCGTGCATGAGGTGCGTGTCCGTGGGGAACAGGTGAACCAGGATGTCCTGCAGCAGTCCGCTCAGGTTTTTGTATTCCGGAACGAACAACTGTTCCAGCAGGCCGAATTCATGCAGGTAGCGGATGGCGCGCGAAAAATATTTCCCGCGCACAATGGTGTGGAAGCAGGATTGCACCTGCGGGTTTTCGGTCTGCATCTGGAACAGGGGCGCCAGGCGGTCCACGTTCTGTTCGAGGGCGCGGGCGACGGGATATGAAAAGTACAGGTTCTTTCGCGCCGCCCAGGTGAACAGTTCAAGCATCTCGACCGGGGTCTCCCAGGAGTAGTCGTCCCGCGGAGAGGCGAAGATGATCTGCTGTTCCTCGTTGACCCCGAAATCCGTCGACAGGGTCTGCACTTTTTTGGAGGTGGAGGTGAGGTTTTCCCAGAACAACCCGCGCGCAAACCGCTTCAGCGGCAGCACGGACTGGTAGAAATAGGCGTTGAAGAATTCCGGAACCGAATACCCCAGCGCTCCGGCAACGTGTTCGCGCACCTCGTAACTCAGGAGGTCGCGCTGCGCCCCTTTCTGGTGGGCGTGCAGGGCCAGCCGCGTCCGCATCAGGAAATTCAGCGCCACCTGGGACTTTTTGAAGGCGGGCGTGCTGATCATTTTCCGGTTGAACAATTCCTCCAGCAGTTCAAACAGGTTTTTTTGCGGAAGCGAATGGCGCAGCCGCGTGAGCGCGAGCGCCCAGTACACCCGGTCGATTTCCTCGCGCAGGTGCGGCTCCTGCTTGAA
>JAGQJZ010000032.1:0-6172 GCA_020430445.1 Nitrospina sp. | reverse complement strand
CACCGTGTTGCGCATTTCGTACAGGCCCTTGAACCGGTCGCAGTATTCGATCAACCTGTTTTTATGGAGCAGGCCCGCGGTTTGAATGGAACTGGCGAATTCCTGGTAGACTGTTTCGTTGCCGGTCACCAGCCGGTGTTCGAGCAGGGAAAAGAGCGAGGACAGGGTCGCGTCGTCCAGGCGCTGGCCGTCGGTGTCGAGAACCGAGTTGCCCGTTCGCGACACCACGCGGAAAATGTCCTGATAAACGAAGAGGTATTCGAATTGCCGCACAACATCCGTCGCGGCTTCAAGAAACCCGGAGTCCCCCGATTCGCGGAAGACGATTTTAATTGAAGCGTCGGAACCGAACGCCAACTCGCCGCGTCCGTAACCCGAGCGGGCGATGATGGCCACCGGCAGGTCGTTGAACCGGATCGTGGTGTTGTGAGTGTGGTTGTGGTATTCCAGCGCCAGGGAAAAGGCGCGCTCCAGGACCGCGTCCACCAGGGCCGTGCGTTTCAGCAGCAGGTAATGGCTGTTGTCCGAACTGGCGACTTCTTCCAGTTCCCCGGCGGTTTCCCGGTCGACCAGTTCCTGCACCGGTTTCTTGAAATTCAGGTAAAAAGACTGGAGGTCGGACGGGTCTTCCGGAAGCAGTTGCCGCAGTTGCGTTGTTTCGCCCAAACGGACGTCCAGTTCCCTGCGGTAGGCATCGGCCTGGTTTCGATTGGATACGTAAAGGTCGCTCATGGGATGTCTTGGGAAACCTTTGCGGTTTCCTTTGGGTTCAAGCGGACCGCTGCAAACAATAGAGATGATTCAAGAATAGCCTAAACGGCTTTTGATTTCAAGGCGAGATGCTCTTGAAAGTCAAATGAAATCAGGTGGTTATGGCGGGCTGGCGAAATGGGGGTCAGAGGCTTCGGCCCATGAGCTGGACCAGCGGCCGGAGTTCTTCCATCAACTGGGCGAATTTGACCGGCTTGAGGGATTGCGGTCCGTCCGAATAGGCGTTGATCGGATCCGGATGCACCTCGATCATCAGCCCGTCGGCGCCGGCGGCGATCGAGGCACGGGCCATGGAAGCGACGAGGTCCCAGTGTCCCGTGCCGTGGCTGGGATCGATGATGATCGGCAGGTGGGTTTCCTTTTTCAATACGGGAATGGCGGACAGGTCCAGCGTGTTGCGCGTGGCGGTTTCGAAGGTGCGGATGCCGCGTTCGCACAGGATCACATCCTTGTTGCCTTCGGACAGGATGTACTCGGCCGACATGAGGAATTCCTTGATGGTCGTCATCATGCCGCGTTTCAGAAGAATCGGTTTGGGAACGCACCCAAGCTCTTTCAGGAGCGAGAAGTTCTGCACGTTACGCGCGCCCACCTGCAGGATGTCGGCATAGCGCGCGACCAGGTCCACCTCGCGCGGGTTCATCACTTCCGTGACGATGGGCAGGCCGGTGGCGTCCCGGGCTTCCTTCAGCAGCTTGAGTCCTTCTTCCTCCAGGCCCTGGAACGCGTAAGGCGAGGTGCGGGGCTTGAACGCGCCGCCGCGCAGGAAATTGGCCCCCGCTTCCTTGACGGCATTGGCGGCGACCTGCAACTGTTCGCGGCTTTCCACCGAACACGGCCCCGCCATCACGGCGATTTCCTTGCCGCCGATCACCTTGCCGCCCACCTTGATCTCGGAGTTGGCGGACTGGATCTCGCGTCCGGCCAGTTTATAAGGCTTCTGGATGGGGATGACGTTCTCCACTCCCGGCATGGTTTCGAGCACCTCCTTGAGGTGTTCCTTGTTCTGATCGTCCTTGCCCACCGCGCCGATGACCCTGCGTTCCACACCGACGATTTCATGGGTTTTGTATCCCATGCTGATGATTTTATCCGCTACGGACTTCACCTCGTCCGGGGTGGCGTCTGGCCTCAATACAACGATCATGGAATCCGGTCCTTTTGTTTGGGAATGGTAATCCAATGAAATTATCACGCAGGGGCGTTTCAAGTCAAGAAACCAGGCGTCCGCTCATGCTTTCCAAAACGTTTGATTTCAAAACGGTTTTTGACGGCGTTCGCGTTCCCGAATTGGCTTTTGACAGGGTGGGTCAAATATGCTAATTAACAGGCTGTACCACCCGCCCCTAAAGCGGCACCTCGTAAGTAATCCTACCGGAGAGACAGTGCATGGAAATCAAGATCGGCAGTGATGCGTTTCTGAAAGGCGTACAAAAAGTGCAGGGAGTCGTCGAAGCTAAAGGCGCCATGCCGATTTTGTCCCATTTGCTGATTTCCGCCGGCGGCGATGGCATCACCCTGATGGCGACCGATCTTGAGATCGGCATGCGCGGTTTTTATCCGGCCAAGGTGGTCAAGGAAGGGGCGGTGACACTCAACGCCCGCAAGCTGTTCGACATCCTCAAGGAACTGCCGATGCAGGAAGTCCGCCTGGTGAAAGAGGAAAACGACTGGGTCACCCTCACCTGCGGCAAGTCGCGTTTCCGCCTGCCCGGTCTGCCGGCGAGCGATTATCCGAAACTGCCGGAATACAGCGAGGCGAGCCTGATCGAATTCAAGGGCAGCCAGCTCAAGGAAATGATCCGCAAGACCTTTTTCGCCATTTCACCGGATGAAACCCGGCAGGCGTTGAACGGTCTCCTGCTGGAAATGGAGCAGGACAAGGTGAACCTGGTGGGAACCGACGGCCACCGGCTGGCGCTGATCAAACGCGCGGCGGAAAAGGCCAACGGCTCCCAGGCCGACCCCAACGGCTACCTGCTGCCGAAGAAAGTTCTGGCGGAGTTGCTCAAATCCGTGGACGAAGGGGACGCCACCTACAAGTTCTCGGTGAAGGACAACCAGCTCGCTTTCCTGCGCGACAAGGAAGTCATCATCTCGCGCAAGGTCGACGGCAAGTTTCCGAATTACCGGCAGGTCATCCCCGGAGACAACTCGCTCCAGGTCAAGGTGAACAAGGGGGAACTGGCGCATGCGTTGAAGCGCGTCGCGCTTCTGGCCGACGAGAAGTCGAAGATGGTGCGTTTTGAAATCCGAGAGGGCAACCTGACGCTGATCTCGGACAACACCGAACTGGGCGCGGCGCGGGAAGAGATCGCCGTCGACTATGCCGGTGACGATGTCACCATCGGTCTGAACGCCCGCTACGTTCTGGATGTCCTGTCCGCCATCGAAAGCGAGCAGGTGATCCTGAACCTGAAAGACGAAAACCACTCCTGCCTCATCACCGCCGAAAGCGACGCCGACTACCTCTCCATCGTCATGCCCATGCGCCTGTGACCGCTACTTGAGCGGATAGGCCCATCGCCTTACAGATCGAAAAAGACGTCGAGTTTTTCATCCGCCCGTGGGGTGTGCCCGGTCACGCCTTCCCACACTTCTTTTGATTCCATGCACATATAAACCGGCACCGCGCCGGATTTGTCCTGCACCATCCGCCGCAGGGTGTTGTAGGCCTTCTCGCGCAGCGGTCGCAGGTAGCGGAATTTGCCGTCCTCCGCCGGGACGTGTTCGGAATCGAACAGGCGGGTTTCGGGGTGCCGGTCGCGAATCACCGGCTTGAGTCCGCGCCGGTAACGGAAGCTGCCCAGGCTGATCCACTCGATGCCCTCCGGCGGAACGGAATCGAACAGGTCGTCGACCAGTTGCGCATACGTTTTTTCCCAGCCGGGGTGCAGGATGACGGGGTCGAAATGGAACCCGACGCGGTACCCGGCCTCGAAACATTTCCGGGCGGCGGCCAGCCGCGCATGCGGTCCCGGGGTTCCCTTTTCCTCCAGCTCCGCCACGCCGGGCGGGTTGAGCGACCAGGAGACGATGACGTTGGTGGGATCCGGCAGGGCGAGGAGGGGCGCGACGATGTCGGATTTGGTTTTCAACTCCAGCACCGCGTTGGGGTAGCGGTTGAACAACGGCACCAGGACCTCGGCGTAAGGCAGGACTTCCTCCAGTGCCAGGCTGTCGGTCAACTCTCCCGTGCCGACGCGAAAGCTCCGCTCCGGGTGGGTGCGGAACGTCGCTTCCAGTTCCCGCACGAGGTCTTCCGGATTGGCAAACGCGGTGAGGACCGGATTGTTGCTCAAAAAATCCTGCAGGAAGCAGTACGAACAATCGTAGACGCAGTTTTTGATCAGGTTGACCACATAATAGTTGCAGCACACCATGCCGGGGCTGATCCCCGGGCATTTTTTCAGGAAGTCGCCCCGGAAGCGCGACAAAAACAGGCGGCGTTTGCCCGCGCCGAAGACGTCGGCCTCCGTTCGCGCCAGCCTTTCCTGGATGTCCTCGGCAGAATCCACCCGCTCCACCGGCACGCCGGGAAGGCGCGACAGGACCTTGTGGGTGAACGGCAGGCGTTCCACCCCTTCTTCCAGGTACAGGACGTCAAACGGAGCGTTAGTCATAATTTTTTGAAAAATAAGCGTTTACTTGGGGGTCGATAGTTGTCATGCCGGAACTCTTTTGGCATAATATTGATGGCCGTATTGTAGCCCAATCGCCCGTGCGTTGCGAATGGATGGCGAAGTTTCGAACCGGTTTTTTCGAACGCGTCATGAAAACCGGGGCCGCGGGGGGAGTTGCAGCGAACGCGCCCTCTGCCCGTTTCCGAACCGTTCCGCACTCCGGTGACTCCCGGCCTCACAGTCAGATTCCTTCTGCACGCGCAACCATCATCCTCAACGTTTTCCCAGGACAGGTTTCATATGGACTCCTACTCCGTACTCAACGATCAGCACCCCGCTCACCGCAACAACGGCCGTCCGTCCCGCTTTATCATGGCGGTTTTGGCGGCATCCCTGCTCGCCAATGCGTACTTTCTTTTGGAACGGCGGCTTTTGCCTTCGTTCGAAACCGAAGCGATCGCCTCGGAAGAGTCGCGGCAACAGGCGTCCGCGCCGGAAGCGGTGGAACAGGCTCAAAACGCCGGGCCGGTGGTGGAAGTGGCGGAATCGGCTGACGTCGAGTCACCGGCAGTCCAGGTCGAAAAACCGAAGGAGAGTGTGGAGAAGAAGTTCCAGGTGCAGCGGGCGTCTTTTTTCGCGCCGGATGAATTTCCCGGACGGGAAATCAAAGCCCTGCACTTCAGTGTCCGGGGGTCTCTCACCAACACCCTGTGCCAGCTCATGCCGGAACCGGATTGCCAACGGGTTTCGGCTTATCTCGGACGCCTGCTGATGTGGCGCTTGGATGTGAACCGGCACATGCGCCGTGGCGACACGGTGTCTCTGGTTTACGAGCGGCTTAAAGAGGAAGACGATATCCGCATCCTGCGTCTGGAGTTCGACAGCGGTTACCTGAAAGAAAAACTGATCGCCAATTACTACCAGCCTTCCGGCGCGTCCTATGGCACCTATTACGATGAAAACGGCCGGGAACTGGCGTTGAGGCTGCAGGAGAAGCGCTCTCCCCTGCACGACTACACCGAAATCACATCGCTTCCCGGCGATTACCGTGCCGGAACTTTTGCGGGTCATTCGGGAACCGATTTCAAGGCCGAAGTGGGCACGCCCGTGCGTGCGCCCTTTGAAGCCCGCGTCACCCGTGTCAACTGGAACCGGGGCAACAACGGTCTGTGCGTTGAACTGGAGCACCCCCGCGAGGGCGTCAAAACCCTCTACCTGCACCTCAACCGCGTCCAGGTCAAACCCGGGCAGTATGTGAAGCCGGGGGACATCATCGGCGAGGTGGGCAATACGGGACACAGCTTCGCGCCGCATTTGCATTACGAGGTGCGGGCGCTCAAAAACCGCAACAAGATATTGAATCCCTTCAAGGCAAAAATCCATCCGACCTACCACAAGCAGGTGAAGGACGCGGCGGGATTCAAAAAGACCGCCGAACGTTACGCCTCGATTTTGCAGAACAGCCTGTCCTGATTCGGCGGGCCTGCGCGGAGAAGAATGGTGTCCACCCGACGTCCGCGCAAGGCCCGGCCTAAAAAAGCCCCGGCGCGAAAACAATCCCGGCCCCGCACCAAAAGCAGCAAAACGTTTCTTCCCCTCCTCAAGAAGGCCGTTCTTTGGGGCATGGCGGGATTTATTGTTTTGTCGGTTTCCCTCGTTCTGTTGTACAAATATGTCGATCCGCCGACCACGCCGCTGTTGTGGATCCGCTGGGCGGAATCGGGGTTCGACGTGGAGCGGCCGAAGCTCCTGGGCGAATGGGCGTCGCTGGACGATAT
>JAGQJZ010000031.1:15459-31852 GCA_020430445.1 Nitrospina sp. | reverse complement strand
AAGACGAATTGCTGGCGGTGACGGAGGCGATCGAGATCGCCAACTTTCCGGAGGCGTCGCGCGCGGTGGTGAAAGGGCCTTACGACCTGTCGCTGGTGGAAGGGTCCATCACCACGCCGCATGATGAAGAACGGATTCATCAGGTCCGCCGGAATTCCCGGTTTCTGGTCACCATCGGCGCCTGCGCGACTGCCGGCGGTATTCAGGCGCTCAGAAACTTCAAGGACGTCAACGAATTCATCTCGGTGGTCTACGCCAATCCCCAGTACATTGACACATTGAGGATGTCGACGCCGATCGCGGATCACGTCCGGGTCGATTTCGAGCTTCGCGGGTGCCCCATCAACAAGGCGCAACTTGTGGAAGTCATCAGCGCGTATCTGAAAGGACGTAAACCGGTGACCCCGCCGCACAGCACCTGCATGGAATGCAAACAGAGGGGAACGGTGTGCGTCATGGTAGCACAGGGCACGATGTGCCTCGGCCCGGTGACGCATGCCGGGTGCGGCGCGCTCTGCCCTGCATACAACCGGGGTTGTTACGGGTGCTACGGGCCGAAGGAAACGCCCAACACGCATTCCCTGGGCGACTGGTTGAAAGAGGGCGGCACGCCGTCCGGGGATTTGATGCGGGTCTTCCGCGGGTTCAATGCTTTTTCGACTCCGTTCAGAAAAGAGAGCGAGCGCCATGAGTAAAAAGACGCGGACGATCAAGGTCGATTACCTCGCCCGGGTGGAAGGGGAGGGCGCGTTGTATATCAAAATTGACCAGGACAAAGTGTCCGATGTGAAACTGAAAATCTTCGAGCCGCCGCGCTTCTTCGAAGCCTTCCTGCAGGGACGCGGTTTTCTGGAGGCGCCGGACATCACCGCCCGTATCTGCGGCATCTGCCCGGTGGCCTATCAGATGAGCGCCGTCCATGCGATGGAAGACGCGCTGGGCATCCGCGTGGAAGGTCCCTTGCGCGAATTGCGCCGCCTGCTTTATTGCGGGGAATGGATCGAAAGCCACGTCTTGCACATCTACATGCTGCACGCGCCGGATTTCCTGGGCTATGAAGACGCGATCCGCATGGCCCGCGATCATAAAGAAGTGGTTGAGCGCGGATTGAAAATGAAAAAGGCGGGCAACGATATCGTGTCTCTGGTGGGCGGGCGCGAGATTCATCCGGTGAATGTTCGCGTGGGTGGATTCTACAAGACGTTTTCCAGGCGTGATTTCGACGCGTTGCACGAAACGCTGAAATGGGCGCGGGAACAGGCGATGAAAACCGTCCGCTGGGTGTCGACGTTTCCCTTCCCGGAGTTTGAGCAGGACTATGAATTCGTCGCCCTGTCAGATGAAACGGAGTACCCGTTCAACGAGGGTCGGATCGTGTCCAACCGGGGCCTCGACATCACGGCGCGGGAATACGAGAAGCATTTCGAAGAAGAACACGTCGCGCATTCCAATGCTCTGCATTCGGTGAAAAAGGGTGGGGGATCCTATTTCGTCGGCCCCATGGCACGCTTCAATCTTTGTTTCGACACGTTGTCGCCCTTGGCCAGGGAACTGGCGCGCGAGGCCGGTCTGGAAGGTGGGTGCCGCAATCCATTTCAGAGCATTGTCGTCAGAAGCATCGAGGTTCTGTACGCATTCGACGAGGCCATCCGCGTGATTGAGAACTGGCAGAAACCGGACAGGCCTTTTGTGGAGGTGGAGCCGCGCGCTGGAGAAGGGATGGCGGCGACCGAGGCGCCGCGCGGGATGTTGTACCACCGTTATAAAATCGATGAGAGCGGAGCCATCCTGCAGGCGAAAATCGTTCCGCCCACGTCGCAGAACCAGAAGACCATCGAAAACGACCTGTGGAATTTTGTTCCCGCCCACATCGACCTGCCGCAGGAGGAACTGACCTGGAAATGCGAGCAGGCCGTGCGCAATTACGATCCGTGCATTTCATGCGCCACGCATTTCCTGAAACTGCACGTCGATCGCACCTGAGTGGTGGATACCATGAGCCGGAACGAACTCCTCATCATCGGCGTGGGCAACCTGTTTCGCAAGGATGACGCGGCGGGAATTTTCGTTGCCAGAAGATTGAAGGAGCGGATGGGCGACGCCGTGCCGGTGCTGGAACACACAGGCGAAGGGGTGACGTTGATGGAAGCGTGGAAAACCTGTTCCCGGGTGATTCTGGTCGACGCGGTTTCGTCCGGTGCGGCGGTGGGTGTGATTCACCGGGTGGACGCGATCCGAAGCGAATTGCCTGTCGACTGGTTTTCCTGCTCGACGCACAATTTTGGTATCGCCGAGGCTGTGGAACTCGCCCGGTCGCTGGATCAACTGCCGAAAGAATTGCGAATCATCGGTATTGAAGGCGCGGACTTCAGTCCCGGGGAAGGCTTGTCTCCCGAAGTCGAACGGGCGGCGAGGCAGGTGGTGGAGGAACTTGTGCATTGCGTAAAAGAAGGAGGGACGGACGGTGCATGAACAATCGCTGATGGCGGACATGATGAGAAAAATATTTTCCATCGTCGAGGCAGAAAATGCGACGGCGGTGTCCAGCGTCACGGTGCGGCTGGGGGCGCTGGCGCATATTTCACCGGACCATTTTCGTGAACATTTCGAGCAGGCGGCGCAAGGCACCTGCGCGGAGGGTGCGCGGGTCGATGTCATTGAACTGGAAGACCGGCAGGACCCGCAGGCGCAGGACATCGTGCTCGACAGTATCGAACTGGTGGATTGACCCAATGAAACTGTTTGCAAAATCCTCACAACGCCGGACACAGCCCGTCCAGGCGCTGCGGCTGGATATTTCCGGCACCGTCCAGGGCATCGGGTTTCGCCCGCATGTGTTCCGGCTGGCCCGGCAGCACGATTTGAAAGGCTGGGTGCGGAACACGCGGCGTGGCGTGGAGGTCTGTGTCGAGGGCGTACGGGATTCTATCAACCGGTTCGTGCGCGAAGTGGTGCAGCCACCGGTGTTGTTTGCGCAAGTCCAGCTCGACAAGGTGCAGATTGTGCCCGTGGCGGGGGTTGAGAGTTTTCGCATACTGGCGAGTTGTGAGGATGGAGAGTTCAACATCACGCTGCTGCCGGATCTCGCCACCTGTGACGAGTGCCTGGATGAAATCCATGACCCGCGACACAGGCGCTGGCGTTATCCGTTCACCAACTGCGCCCGTTGTGGACCGCGCTTCACTATCACCGAATCACTTCCTTACGATCGTGCGCGGACCAGCATGCAACGGTTTCCCATGTGTTCCGCCTGCAGGAAGGAATATGAAGACCCGCTTGACCGGCGCTTTCACGCCCAGCCCATCGCCTGCCCCAGATGCGGGCCGGAGCTGCGCCTGTGGGATGCGGCGGGGAAGACGGTCGCGTCCCGCGATGAAGCTTTGCTGCAAACCGTTGAACATCTGCGGGCCGGATGCATTGTCGCCGTCAAGGGAGTGGGCGGGTTTCACCTGATGGCCGACGCCGCGAACGAAGAGGCGGTGCGGAATCTCCGGCAACGTAAACAGCGTCCGGCAAAGCCCTTCGCGTTGATGTTCCCCTCTCTCGGCGCGGTCCGAAAGGCAGCTCATGTCAGTGTAAAGGAAGAAGGCCTGCTCGTGTCCTCTGCCGCGCCGATCGTGCTTCTTGAGAAAAAGGCATCACAGTCGGGAGACCTTCCCGCCGCATCGGTCGCTCCCGGAAACCCATGGCTCGGGATCCTACTGCCATCGAATCCCCTGCACCATTTATTGATGGAAGAGTTCGGCGCTCCGCTGGTGGCCACCAGCGGCAACCTGAGTGAAGAACCCCTGTGTCATGATGAGCGTGAAGCGCTTCAGCGTCTGCAGGGCATCGCCGATTTCTTTCTGGTGCACGACCGGCCGATCGTGCAGCCCGCCGACGATTCGATTGTGCGTGTGGTGTGCGGACAGGAACAGGTCCTGCGCCGCGCCCGCGGCTATGCGCCGCTTCCCATCCCGCCCGGGTGCAAAGGGCCTCTCATATTCGGTCTCGGCGGACATTTGAAATCCACCCTGGCCTTGTCCGGTGCAACGGGGATCCATGTCAGTCAGCATCTGGGCGATCTGGAAAATGTGTCGGCTCACGCGCTTTATGAAAAAACGTTCGAGAGCTTCAAACAATTTCAGGGGGAACAACCGGCTTACATCGCCCATGATTCGCATCCGGATTACGAGACGACGAAATTTGCAGAAAAAACTGCGGAACGGACGCTGCCCGTGCAGCATCACGTGGCCCATGTTTTTTCCTGCATCGCCGACAACCGGCTCGCTCCGCCTGTGCTGGGTGTCGCCTGGGACGGTACGGGCCATGGCCTGGACGGCAGCCTGTGGGGTGGAGAATTTTTTACGGTGACACCCGACCGGGTCGAACGGTTTGCGACATTCAAGAAATTTCCGCTGCCGGGAGGCAGTCAGGCCATCCGTCAGCCGCAGCGAAGCGCGCTGGGATTGCTGTACAGTGGATACGGCGAGGCGTGTTTTGATTTGGCGGAAGTGAGGCCGGGCATTTTGGATCATGAGTTGAACATGATGCGTGAAATGTTGAAGCAGGGAATCAATTCTCCGCTCACCACCAGTTGCGGCCGCCTGTTCGATGCCGTTTCAGCTTTGGCCGGCTTTTCCGGTTCCATTGAATACGAGGGGCAGGCGGCGATGGATCTCGAGTTTTGCGCCATGGAGTCTGATAGCGGCCAGGCCTATGGCTGGCGCATCGACGAAGGCACCGGGCCTTTGGATGCGGACGGAAAATTTCAATGGAACCCACGGCTTGTCATCGACTGGACGCCCCTGCTGGACGGAGTGCTGGAAGACGTCCGGTTCGGAGCGGAACGGCGCACGATCGCGAAAAAATTTCACAACGCATTGGCGGGTTTGATTTGCGAGATCGCCCGGCGTGCTGGAGTCCCGCAGGTGGTGTTGACGGGCGGTTGTTTCCAAAACCGGTTGTTGACCGGACTCACGGTAAAGCGGTTGCGCGAAAACAGGTTCAGTCCGTTCCTCCATCGGCAGGTCCCGCCCAACGACGGGGGACTTTCCATCGGGCAGGTTCAGGCAGCGCTCTGGCAACTGGAAGGGGAGGACGGCTGATGTGTCTCGCGGTTCCCGGGAAGGTGCTGGAGGTGTCCGGCGATGAAGAACTGATGAAAACCGGCCGGGTCAGTTTTGGCGGTACCGTGCGGGAGGTCAACCTCGCCTACGTGCCGCAGGTGGAGATCGGCGATTATGTCGTGGTGCATGTCGGTTTTGCCATTTCCATCCTGAATGAATCCGAGGCCCGCCGCGTGTTCGATGATCTGGAATCGCTTGAAGAACCTGAAATCCCGGAAGATGCGGCATGAAATACCTGGATGAATACCGCGACCCTGCCGCCGCCAAAAAGTTTGCCGAACGGATCGCGCGGACGGTGACGCGTCCCTGGACGATCATGGAGGTTTGCGGCGGACAGACGCATTCCATCGCCCGGTTTGGTTTGCAGGAGTTACTTCCGGAGCCGTTGACGCTTCTGCACGGGCCGGGCTGCCCCGTTTGCGTGACGCCGCTTGGATTGATCGACAAGGCGCTGCAACTCGCTGCGCGGCCGGAAGTCATTTTTTGTTCCTTCGGAGACATGCTGCGGGTTCCGGGGACGCGTGGGGATTTGATGACGGTCAAGGCCGAAGGCGGGGACGTGCGTATCGTTTATTCCCCCCTTGAGGCGTTGGAGGTGGCGCGGCAGCATTCGGACCGACAGGTGGTGTTTTTCGCCATCGGCTTTGAAACCACCGCTCCCGCCAACGCCATGGCGATTTACCGGGCAAAGGCGGAAGGCGTGCACAATCTTTCCTTTCTTGTATCGCAGGTCATCGTGCCGCCTGCGATGCAGGGCATCCTGTCTTCCCCCGGCAACCGCGTGCAGGGATTTCTCGCCGCCGGGCATGTGTGCACGGTGATGGGAATCCGCGAGTATGAGCCCATCGCCCGCCGCTATCGCGTTCCCATCGTGGTGACCGGGTTCGAGCCGCTGGACATTCTGCAAGGAATCTCCATGTGCGTGGCGCAGCTTGAGGAAGGCCGCGCCGAGGTGGAAAACCAGTACGCGAGGTCGGTGTTGCCCGGGGGCAATCCCGCTGCACGGAACATCATGCAACAGGTATTCGAGGTGGTGACGCGGGACTGGCGCGGTATCGGGGACATTCCGCACAGTGGGCTCGGTTTGCGCGAGGCGTACCGCGAACTGGATGCGGAACGGCGCTTTGAGTTCGCGCCGGAGGCGGAGGAGCCGGAGAGCCCCTGCAAGAGCGGTCTCGTTTTGCAGGGGATCATCAAGCCCACAGAATGCGAGGCCTTTGGCAGCGCCTGCACGCCGGAGTCGCCACTGGGAGCCACCATGGTTTCGTCGGAAGGTGCGTGCGCGGCCTATTACCGGTACAGGAGGGCTCCCGCATGAACGGCCGGAGCCCCGGTGACAAGCTGCAGGACATCGCCTGCCCCGCCCCGGTTCATCAACGTTCCAAAATCATTGCCGCGCATGGCGGCGGAGGACGCCTGACCCGTCAATTGATCGAGCGGGTGTTCCAACCCGCTTTTGACAATCCCGGCCTTGATACCGGGCACGATGGCGCGGTGGTCGATGTCGGGCCGGAGCGGCTGGTGATGACCACCGATTCCTATGTGGTGCAGCCGCTGTTCTTTCCCGGTGGAGATATCGGATCGCTGGCGGTGAACGGCACCGTCAACGATCTCAGCATGTGCGGCGCGCGTCCGCTTTATCTTTCCGCGGCCTTCATCCTTGAAGAAGGCCTGCCCCTTGAAGCGCTGGAAAAAATTGCGGCGTCGATGCGGCGGGCGGCGGACGAAGCCGGCGTGAGGATTGTGACCGGCGACACCAAGGTGGTGGAAACGGGAAACGGAGACGGCATGTTCATCACCACCACGGGAGTGGGGAGAATGGAAACGGCGCTGTCCGTTCATCCGTCGTCCATCCGGCCCGGAGACCGGATTGTGTTGAGCGGCGGCCTGGCCCGTCATGGGATCGCCGTGCTGGACGCCCGCAACCGTCTCGGTCTGGATTGCGGGGTTGAGAGTGACTGCGCCCCGTTGAATCGTCCGGTTCAGCAATTGCTGGACGCCGGTGTCGCGATCCATTGCATGCGGGATCTGACGCGGGGAGGGATGGCGACGGCGCTGGTGGAACTGGCGCAGTCCTGTTCGCTTGATTTCCGGATACAGGAGCGGCAACTTCCAATAGATGAGAAGGTACGCGGTGCCTGCGAAATTCTGGGGTTCGATCCGCTGTATGTGGCCAACGAAGGCTGCTTCGTGTGTTTTGTTACGGAAAGCGAGGCGGAACGGGCGTTGGAGGTATTGCACAAGAACCCGGTGACGCAACAAGCCCGCATTGTCGGCCAGGTGGAAGATTCCGGGACGGGAACGGTGGTTCTGGAGACGGGACTGGGGACCGGCAGGAGGCTGGATCTGCTGAGCGGGGAACAGCTCCCGCGTATCTGTTAAGAGCCGGATCCGTTTGGGATCAGCAGTTCTGGTATTCGAAAATAATCTTGATCAATTCATCGAAATTGATGGGCTTGGTCAGATAAGCGTTGAAGCCCGCGGCGATGCCCTTTTCAACATCCCCTTCCATAGCCTGCGCCGTCACCGCGATCACCGGAATGTGGGCGGTCGCCTTGCTGTTCTTGAGGTTTTTCAGGGCGGAATAGCCGTCTCCGCCGGGCAGCTGGATATCCATCAGGATCAGGTCGGGGATGAGGTTGGTTGCCATTTCAACACCCAGGGTTGCGTTCGGGGCGGAATAGAGTTTGATGTGGGCGTATTTGGCCAGCCCGGCCTTGACCAGTTTGACATTCAGCTCCTGGTCCTCGACATAGAGAATCACAAAAGGTTTTTTCGAGTCGGTAGCGCTTCTCGGCGCATGCGTGTTGACCGCGGGAGCGGCGGCCGCCTGCACCGCATCCCCGGCGGGAAGGTTGACGAAGAAGCAGCTTCCTTTTCCCTTTTCACTGTCGAAACCGATCCTGCCGTGCATCAGGTTGACCAGGCGTTTGCAGATGGTGAGGCCGATGCCGGTGCCCTCGATCCCGGAATACTCCATGTCCAGTCTCTGAAAAGGTTCGAAAACCTTCCAGTGGTCTTCCTTCGCGATGCCGACGCCCGTATCGCTGACGCGGACCTGGATTCTGCCCTCGGCGATTGTTTCGGTCTCCAGGGTGACGGTTCCGTCTTTCCGGTTGTACTTGATCGCATTGGTGAGAAAATTCAACAGCACCTGTTTCAGTTTTTTCTTGTCGGCCTTGACCGTCACGGGCCGGTTTGAGTCCAGGTCGCAAATAATCTTGACGTTGTGTTCCTTTGCATTCGGCGTCATGAAAGCCGCGAGGTCGCAAACCATGGCCACAACATCAAAACTTTCGAGAACGATTTCGACCTTGTCCGATTCAATCCGGGACAGGTCGAGGATTTCCTTGATCAGATGGAGCAACTGGTTTCCGGCCTCGTTGATGTGGCGGACGAATTCCATTTTCTCACCCGCGAGGGTTTCATTTTCACTCGTTTCCAGCAGATGGCTGAACCCGATAATCGCGTTTAGAGGGGTCCGCAATTCATGGCTGACCTTTGAGAGAAATTCCGATTTGGCTTGGTTCGCCCTTTCGGACTCCTTTTTGGCCTGTTCGAGAACGAGGGTGCGTTCCCGGACCAGTTCTTCGAGTTTTTCCTGCCGGCGTTTCGATTCTTCTTCCGATTTTTTCTTCTCCGTGTAATCACGGGCGATCAGCAGGGTTCCCCGGAACTGTTTTTTCGTTCCCTTTTTGATGACCAGGTCGTTGCGAACATCCCAAAGCCCGTGTGCGTCCACGAGGTAGAGAACCTCTTCCATGAACTCAGCCGCCGGGCTGTCTTCCTTTACCTTGAGAGCCATCTCGAGGTCGGAGGTGGCCCGGGGACCGACCCTGCGGGTCATCAATACCCGCCGCAACACGGTGTTGGCCTGGTTGGGGCTCAGGAGGGATTCGATGGAAACGCCGTTGAGTTCTTCCGGGTCGTACCCAAGGTAATTGACCGAGGAATTGGCGAACACGACCCGGCCTTCCGGGTCGATCTGCAGGACAATGTTTGAAATGGTTTCGACGATCGTCCGGTAGCGTTCTTCGCTCTTGTACAGTTCCAGGAAACCGGAGTCGATGATATCGAGATCGACGCGGCACCGGTTGGAGATGGTGAGCAGGAGGTCCTTGATGATATTCGAGTTTGAGCCGAGGAAATTATCGAACAGGGTTTGCCCCACTTCAAACAGGAGGGTGTCTTCGAGCGTGCGTGCTCCGGCGGAGCGCGGCTTGGAATCCAGCATGGCCATTTCGCCGAAAAAATCGCCGGCTTCACGAACGGCAATGAGCTTGTTTTCCTTGAAAATTTCGATACGTCCAAAAAGGACGATGTACATGGCGTTGCCGGGAGCGCCGTCTTCGAATATGGGCTTTTCCTTCTGAATGAAACGCTGGAACCCTTCCTTGACGAATACCAGGAGTTCTTCCTGGGACAGGTGCTTTAAGAATGGGACCTTCTTGATGATTTCCAGGCGCTTGTCGAATTCCATCGATCGTTCAGTCAAAGGCCCTTCTCCTAATTCCGGTAATGAATGTACCAATTAAAACTTTTTTTCAGTAATATGAAACAAACAGGAAAATTTTGCCATACAGGTTGGCGTGCGGCAATTTTAATCCTGCTTGTCAAGGGTGATTCCGGCTAAACAATCATGTTATGCTCACCCTTTTGATTAATAACTTTCAGCTTAAAGACTCATTATGACGGCGGCAAGGAAAAAAGCCTATTCCGGCATATTTCGCGACGGGGGGGCGGGGGACAAGGCCCGGGCCCGGTATCGCAAGCGCCGGAAAGCGCTGATGGATCAGGAGAATATTCTGATGGTGCTGACCGGTGTCCCTTACGGCCCGGGAGCGGAAACACTCTGGACTTACGCGCATTGTCCGACGTATCAGGAACCCAGCCTCATGTATCTGACGGGGGTCAATCAGGCGAAAGTCCTGTTGCTTCTCGATCCGGGTTCGCGGCAAGGCGATGAAATCCTGTTTGTGGAGAAGAAAAACCCGGCGATGGAGTTCTGGGACGGCCTCCGCTTTGGCGTGGGGGACCCCAAAAGCGTCGCCGAAGCGAAGCGTGTGACCGGTATCCGGGAAGTGCGTGATATTGAAGATTTCGAGACCGTTCTCGCCCAAAGGCTGAAAGCCCGCAAGGATAAAAAAGTGGGGGCCTTCTGGCTGGAAGGCCGGGTGGGCAAAAAAACGAAGAAAGTGACCACCGACCACAACTGGAAATTCAAAAAATCCATCGAGAAGCTGGTCCGGAAAACCTGCAAGGGCAGGGGAGAAGTGGTCAATATCATGGAATCCCATTTTGACCTGCGCCTGCCGCTCGACCACTACGACGTGGACAATACCCGCAAGGCGCAGCAGATCACCGGAGAAGCCTTCCGTGAAACGCTGGCCTGTTTCCAGACGTTCTCAAACGAGTGCCAGGTCGAGGGGTATATTGAGGGGCGGATGAAATACCGTTCTCCCTATGGATTGAGTTTTCCCAGCATCATTGCTTCGGGAAAAAACGCCACGGTCCTGCATTACATGAAAAACGATGACCCGTTTTCGAAAAAAGAACTGGTGCTGCTGGATTTCGGCGTCCGTTGGATGACCATGCACGCCGACATCTCCCGCACGGTTCCCGCCTCGGGGCGTTTCAATCCCATGCAGAAAGTTCTTTATGAAATCGTTCTGGGGGCGCAGCTTGCGGTGCAGAAGAAAGCCCGGGCCGGCGTGACCATTCAGGAGTTGAATGAGGTGTGCTGGGGGCACGTCAACCGGGAACTGGAGGCGCAATTCCACGCGCGGGGAGGGAAAAGCAAGCTCGATTATAGCGGCCGCCCGCACGGGGTGAGCCACCTCATCGGCGAGCAGGAGCATGATGGCGACCCGTTCCGGAACTACGCATCGCAGCCGATGAAGCCGGGGTGGCTGATCAGCAACGAGCCTGGTTTGTACGGGCGTTTTCAAATCCAGCTCAATGGAAAGCGTTACGACGAGGAACTGGGAATCCGCCTGGAAGACAACCTGCTGATCACGGAAAAGGGATGCCGCAACCTCTCGAGTGGCATTCCAAAAACTGTGGCGGAAATAGAAGTGTTGATGCAGGGGGGGAACGGAGCGGGCTAGAGTTCCTTCAATACTGCCAGAACTTCATCGACATGCCCCTTGACCTTTACCTTGGGGAACACCTTTTGCAACACGCCCTTCTTGTCGATGATGAAGGTGGAGCGGACAATCCCCATGAAGGTTTTTCCGTACAGCTTTTTTTCCTGCCAGACGCCGTACTTGTTCACGACTTTATGGTCCTCGTCGCTGATCAGCGTGAAGGGCAGGTCGTACTTCCCGATGAATTTCTGATGCCGCTCCGGTGAGTCCACGCTCACGCCGAGGATCTCGGTGTCTTTGAATTTTTTGAACGTGTCCCTGAAATCGCAGGCCTCGGTGGTGCAGCCGGGGGTCATGTCCTTGGGGTAGAAGTAGAGGACGACGTTTTTCTTGCCCCGGAACGAACTGAGCTTGACCTTGTTGCCGTCCTGATCGATGGCGGAAAAGTCGGGGGCTTTCGCCCCCTCCTCGGGTATCTGGGTTGTCTTTTGTGTCATGGGTCAGATGCTGTTTTTCTCAGCCCATTCCTGCGAGGACTTCAAAAGAGCCTGGATCATTTCCTTGAGTTTTTTGGCGGGAGTCCGTGACGTGGACTTGTTGTTCAATGTCCTGGCTTCGGAAATCAACGCTTCCAGTTCCTTGATCAACTGAGGGGAGGCGGGTTTGCCTTCCTTGCAGGCGTTTTCAATGTGGGTGACGCCCCGTTGCAAAATGCCGTCGATTTGCAGTCCCAGCATCGAATCGTCCCGCAACCGGGATGATTTTTCCATGAAGCGCCAGAGGCCGCCATCCGCCTGAACGACATCGTAATCGCCGCGCAGCAGTTTGGCCTGCTTTTTACAGTCCTCCGCAAACGCGACGCCCAGTCCCAAGAGCCCGTAAACCAGAGATCCCACAACTATTTTTTGAACGATATTGTTGAGCAACTTTTGTCTTGCTTGTATAGGCATGTCCCGCTCCTTGGTATGGGGATCTCTTTGGTTGAAAGTATTTGTCGGCCTGTTTCCCAAATCACCTCAACTTATCTAAACAGGATTGAGAATTAAAGTCAAACGATTAAAGCGGTTCCGGCCCGGGGGCCGCCGATCATTGAAATACGGTCTCTCCGGCAAACCGTTTCAACACCGGGTCGGTTTTCAGAACGGCCATTTTCGCGGGATTGATTTCTTTTGCTTTTTTCAAATTGTCCACCGCCTCGGAATCATTTCCCGCTTGAGCGTAAGCCTTGGCCAGCAGAATCCGATGACTGAAAATATGGGAGTGGTTGGGATGGGAGACCAGGGTTTTCTCGAGAATGGCAATGGCCCGGTTGAACTGCTCGCTTTTGTAATAGGCCATCGCCGTGTCCAGTTTGCTGATGAGATTGTTCGGGTCCATCCTGAGGGCCATGGAGTACAGGTTCACCGCCCGTTTGTACATGCCGTAATGGGCGAACACCTCTCCCTTCTGGTTCAGCGCTTCCGGCGGATTGAGGAACCACGGCTCGGTGAAATCGATTCTCGGGATAGCGCCGGCGGCGGGCAATTCTTCCAGGCTGGTTTTTGAAATGTCGCCGGGATCACCGAGTTTGAGAGCCTGTTCGTAATATTCTTTCGCCTTCGGCATGTTGCCCCGCATCACATACAGGTCTCCCAGTTCCTGATACCCCTTGGCTTTGAGATCCTTGTTGTCGCCGGAAATCTCCAGAAAATGCTGCACCGCCTGCTCCGTGACTTCGAGGCGGAGCAGCAGGCTGGACAGCCCGATCAGGATCTGCTGAATCGCCAGGTCCTGGGGAGCCAGACGCGCCGCGGTTTGAATTTCAAACAGCGACAGGCCGTAGGTTCCCTGTTGATACAGTTTTTGCGAGCGCGCCCGGTGATACTGGGCCGGTTCCACTCGGCTGGGCAGTTTGGACGGGCCGTTGGTTTTGAGGAATTCCAGAAGGACCCGCGCCTCCTCCACCTGCGGGTCGTCCAGCCGCGTGTCGTAGACCTGGTTGAGGTATTGTTCGGCGAGCTTCATATCATTCTGCGTCGCGTACGCGTAGCCCAGTTGATAGGCCGCCTCCAGGTGGTTGGGGTTCAGTTCCAGGGTTTTCCGGAAGGCCTGGATGGCTTTCCCCGTGTCTCCGAGGTAATTGAAATTCAGGCCCATCTGGAACGGATAATCGGCGTTGGCCGGGGCCAGTTCGGCCGCCTGTTCAAGCGCGCCGTTGGCTTTCTCCATCTCGCCTGCGGCCGAAAGGGTCAGGGCGCGTTCAAAAAACGCGTCCGCCTGGTCCGGGTGCTGGTCGACCGCGATGGCGCAGGAACGCTCGGCCAGGGCCACCACGCCCAGTTCCCGGTACAGTTCGCAATGAATGAAATGCACGGCGGGGTGGCGCGGCTGGATGTTCCGCGCCTCCTGCAGGGCCTTGTACGAATCGACATAGCGCCCCAGTTCATACAGCAGCAGCGACTTCAGGATTTTAGGGGTTCCCTTTTCGGGATAGGCTCCGCTGAGCCCCTCGACAATGGTCAGGGCCTCTCCGAATTTTTTATTCTTCGCCAGTTCCAGAACCTTCAGGTATTCCGGGTTGCTCCGGTCCTCCTTGGCAAAATGCGAATCCCAGAGCGCGATCTCGAGCGCGGGGAAGGTGGCCTGCGCATGCGGTGGGAAAAAGAACAGGCTGGTGAACAGGCACACAATGGCCCCAAGAAGCGGCGGAAAACACGAAACACGATTCATTGTCTACTGGGTCCTTTCAGGTTGTCTCAGGGTTGTCTGACTGCGCGGATGGATTTCCGGGAACGGGCGGATTTGGGAGCCGAAAACTGGTCTCCTGTATTGAACACCACCCCGAAGGCGTTGAAATGCCCGTTGGGTTCGGACGACCAGTGCGCCCCCGATCCCTCCCTGCCGAAGATCGGGTCGATATGGATGACCATCTCCCGCCCGATCTGCTTGCTGTTGACCTTGTCCGCCTCATAGAGGGTTTTCAATTCTTCCAGAGTGGGCAGACGCCAGTCGATAAAACCGGCGAAGGCTTCGCGGTTGAGCTTCTGGATATAATCCGCGGCTTCGTCCCAGCTCAACCAGTGATGGGTGCGCAGGTAGGAGTCGTTTTTCTGCCACATCAATCCGGATCGCGTGTCCGTGACGGTCTGGTTCCCGTGGTCGATGAAGCGCTTGTCTTCCGAGGCAACGGTTGCGGCGCCCGCGCCGGCATCGGCAAGCGCGGGGGATGAGGCAACCCCGGTCAGGCAAAGGGCGGTCAGGAGGATTGAAAGAGCGAGTCTGGAAAAAGCGGTTCTCATAGTCTGTCAGCCTCTCAGTTTTTCCTGAAACAGTTTGTTGACCAGGCCCGGATTGGCCTTGCCCTGGCTTTTCTTCATGACCTGACCGACCAGAAAACCGATGACCTTGTCCTTGCCCGAGCGGTATTGCTCCGCCTGTTCCGGGTTGTCCGCGATGACCTCGTCGATCAGCGCCTGGATGGCGCCTGTGTCCGAGATCTGCACGAGGTTCTTTTCCTTCACCACCGCGTCCGGTGATTTGCCGGTCCTGAACATTTCCTCGAAGACGGTTTTGGCGATCTTGCCGCTGATCGTGCCGTCGTCCACCATCTTCAGCAATTGACCCAGGTGTTCCGGGCTGACCGGGCAATCGGTGATTTCCTTGTCGTCGTTTTTCAGCTCGCGCAGCAATTCGGACATGATCCAGTTGCTGACCGCTTTGGGCTGATTGAAAACGGCGATGCACTGTTCGTAGTATTGCGACAGCGCCTTGTCCGCCGTCAGCACCCCCGCATCGTAAGGCGGGATGCCGTATTCCGAGACAAAACGCTCGCGTTTTTCCTCCGGCAGCTCGGGAAGTTCACTGCGCGCCTGCTGGATCCAGGCTTCGTCGATGACGATGGGCACCAGATCCGGTTCCGGAAAATACCGGTAGTCGTGCGCTTCTTCCTTGGACCGCATGCTGAACGTCACCCCCCGGTTGGCGTCGTACAGGCGCGTTTCCTGCACCACCTGGTCGCCCTGCCGGATGATCTGGGTTTGCCGCTCGATTTCGTATTCGATCGCTTTCTGCACGAATTTGAACGAGTTGATGTTCTTCACCTCCGCCCGGGTGCCGAATTCTTTCTGTCCCACCGGGCGGATGGAGACGTTGGCGTCGCAGCGGAAACTGCCTTCCTCCATGTTGCAGTCGCTCACCTCCGTGTACTCCAGCACCGATTTGAGCGTGATCAGGTATTCCCGCGCCTCTTCCGCAGAACGGATTTCCGGTTCGCTCACGATTTCGACCAGGGGCACGCCGGTGCGGTTGAAGTCGACGTAGCTTTTGCCGGGATTGCCCAGGTTGTCGCCATGGATCGACTTGCCCGCGTCTTCCTCCATGTGGATGCGCGTGATGCCGATGACCTTCGGCGTGCCGTTGCCCTGCAGGGTGATGCGTCCGTGGCGGCCGATCGGCAGGGCGAACTGGGAGATCTGATACCCCTTCGGCAGGTCGGGATAGAAATAGTTTTTGCGGTCGAAGCGGTTGGTGGGTTCGATCTCGCAATGCGTCGCCAGGCAGGCCTTGAGGGCGTACTCCACTGCTTTTTTGTTCAGCACCGGCAGCACGCCCGGCATCCCGAGGCAGATCGGACAGGTGTTTTCGTTGGGCTCCGCGCCGAAACGGGTGGAGCAGGAGCAGAATATCTTGCTTTCGGTTTTCAACTGGGCGTGGACTTCCAGCCCGATGACCGCCTCAAATTCCATGCAGATTTTTTCCGGAAAAAATGTTGATCGGGTTTTTGAGAACCTCTGACGCTAACTCGTGCGTCCAATTCCGGCAGCCCGCGGGCCCTGAAAAACCAGGTCCAGGTCGCGGCCAGGCGCCGTTTTCAGAGATGTTTTTGAAAGGAATTCTAGCCAGCCCCTTTCCGACCGTCAACCCGTATTAATTGGCCGTGCACCCGCCGTCCACCGGCAGCACCGTTCCGGTGATAAAAGCCGTTTCATCGCCCGCGAAAAACAGGCAGGCCTCCGCCACGTCTTCCGGCCGGCCAAACCGGCCGATGGGGTAGCGCTTGGCCAGTTCGTCCAGCCACTCCTGATTGTGCATCAGGTCTTCCGTCATCTCGGTCCGGATCAGGCCGGGGCAGACCGTGTTGGAGCGGACGCCCTGCGGGCCGTATTCCACCGCCAGCGACCGGGAAAACTGGATCAGCGCCGCCTTGGAGGCGTTGTACGC
>JAGQJZ010000031.1:0-15360 GCA_020430445.1 Nitrospina sp. | reverse complement strand
CCCGGCTTCGAGCATCACCGGCAGCACGCGCCGGGTCAGCAGAAAAACGCCGCGCAGGTTGACGTCCATCACCCGGTCCCATTCTCCCGGCTCCAGGTCGAGCAGGGGAGACAGGGCAAAGGTCCCGGCGTTATTGACCAGAACGTCGACCGTTCCAAACTGTTCGCGGGTTTCCGTCACCAGGCGGTCCACGTCGGCCTCCCGGGTGATGTCCCCGGCGACGGTCAGGACGGGACCCTCGAGGCCGTCCCGCGCCTCCTGCAATCGGTCCTCGCGCCGGCCAAACAAGGCGACCTGCGCCCCTTCGCGCAAAAACAGGCGTGCACAGGCCAGGCCGATTCCCGTGGCGCCTCCTGTAATCATGGCTGTTTTTCCAGTCAGTCTCATGGTTCTCCCGCTGGTATCCTCATCATTAAATTACTATAATACTAATATTATCAGGATTTACGGGTTTGCGCTTGTCAGAATTCGGAGGGGGTTGGCGTGAAATTGAGCTGGGTCTATTATTTCTTCGGTGGTTTCATTGGGTTTGTTTGCGCGATCGTCATCAGCATGATCTTCTACATGGTGGAAAAGTCCGGCACGCCGATCCTTTCGAGCCTGCCCCGGAAATTCGGTGCGTTCGGACATTATTTGCTGGAACTGTTCAACGCGCTCCCCTTTTTTGGTATTGTGATAGGATTGGTTCTGGTCCGGTATATGTTCCAGAAACGCCTGGATGAAGAGGAAAACGGTCCGCAGTCTTCCTGAAGTTTCCAAAAGAATAACCTTTAACTCCACACGGCTCCATTATCCATGAGCAAGGATTTCAATAAAAACCTGATGAAGGCTCTCGACAGCACCCGGGAATCGCTCACCATCTGCAAGCAGGCCATGGAAGATTCCAACGATGCGAGCTGCCGGGCCATGTACAAAGCCATGATCCGGGACTGTGAGAAACATATCGAAATGCTCACCGGTGAGATTGAACTGCACAAGGTTCAGAAAAAATGGGATTGATCCATGCGGATCCTGATTGTTGAAGACGAGAAAAAAGTCGCCGCATTCATCCGCAAGGGGCTGGAGGAGGAAACCTACGCCGTCGACGCGGCCCACGACGGCGAGGAAGGCCTGTTGCTGGCCGAAACCAACCAGTACGACCTGATCGTCCTCGATCTCATGCTGCCGAAGATGAACGGGTTGGAAGTCCTGGAAAAACTGCGCGACAAGCGCAACAACACCCCCATCCTCCTGCTCACGGCCAAGGACTCGGTCGAAGACAAGGTGACCGGACTCAACAAGGGAGCCGACGATTATCTCACCAAGCCGTTCGCTTTTTCGGAGCTGCTGGCGCGTGTCCGTTCCCTGCTGCGGCGCGGCCAGTCGGAGACTCAGACCGTTCTCCAGGTCAGCGACCTCACGCTGGACCTGATCAGCCACAAGGTGAACCGCAACGGCGAGGAGATCGAACTGACGGGCAAGGAATACAGCCTGCTGGAATATTTCATGCGCAATGTCGGCAAGGTGCTCACGAGGACGATGATCGCCGAGCATGTCTGGGACTACAATTTCGACACGTTCACCAACGTGATCGACGTTTACGTCAACCACCTGCGCAAGAAAATTGACAAGAGCCACGAACAGAAACTGCTCCACACCCTGCGGGGCGTGGGTTATGTGATGAAGGAATCCTGAGGGGTTCTGCCATGCTGTTTAACACGATCCGGTCGCGACTGACCGCCTGGCATGTTTGCCTGCTGGGTGTCATTCTGATTGCTTTCTCGGCGGTTCTTTACTTTTTCCTGTCCAAGCGGCTGCACGAAAGCATCGACAACTCCCTGCGCGTGTCCGCCAGCGTTGTCCGCAAAACCGCGCGCATGCAGTACTCGCGGACACCGCTCCCCGGCCTCGAATATTTTTTCGACCAGTTCCTCGGCTACGGCAATCTCAACAAGTTTTACCGCATCTACGACGGTTCCGGGAACGTCGGTTCCCGTTCGAAAGGGATCGACGCCTCCAAGTTCCCCCTGTCCCAGGAGGCGTACACCAGCGCCCTGAAGGGGGAGGACACGTTCGAAACCTTCCAGCTGGAAGGCGACCATCCCATTCGCGTCATCACCATGCCGGTGCTCAGGGAAGGCACCCTGGTCAACCTGATCCAGGTGGGCACTTCCCTCAAAAGCATGAAGGAGACGTTGAAAAACCTGCGCATTTTCCTGTTCACCTCGGTGCCCACGGTGCTGTTGTTCAGCACGCTGGTGGGACGTTTCATGGCGCGGCGCGCCCTGGAGCCGGTGTCGCGCATCACGGAGACCGCCCGTCAGATTTCCCACGAGCCGGACCTGAGCCGCCGCATCCCCGAGCCCGAGGTGCAGGACGAGATCGGCAATCTGGCCAAGACCTTCAATGAAATGATGGACCGGCTCGAGAGTTCCTTCCGCCAGGTGCGGCAGTTTTCAAGCGACGCCTCGCACGAACTGAGAACTCCCCTGACGGTGCTCAAGGGACAGAGCGAACTGGTTCTGAGCAAACCCCGCAGTCCGGCGGAATACCGCGAGGTGTTGTCGAGCAACCTCGAAGAGATCAATTACATGTCAAAGATTCTCGACGACCTGTTCACTCTTGCCAAGTCGGACGAGGGGCGGCTGAACATGGAATTCCAGACGGTGGATTTCCGGTCGATCATTGAGGACGTGTGCCGTCACGTGGAAGTGCTGGCGGAGGAGAAGAGTGTCCGGGTGGTGGTCGCCTACCTGGAACCGGTCAACGTCAACGGCGACCCGCACCGCCTCCGGCAGATGGTGCTCACCCTGATGCACAACGCGATCAAGTACACCCCGTCCGGCGGCGAAATCAAGGTCTCGCTGGAAGATCAGCGCAAACAGGCGGCCTTCACCATCTCGGACAACGGCATCGGCATCCCGGACAACGAACTGCCGCTGATCTTCAACCGCTTTTACCGGGTCGACAAGGCGCGCTCGCGCGATGAAGGCGGCAGCGGGCTGGGACTTTCGATCTGCAAATACATCGTCGACGCCCACGGCGGCAAGATCGACGTTGAGAGCCAGGTCGGCGTCGGCACCCGCTTCCGCATCCTCATCCCCAAACTCGACACCGCGAAATCCCGCAACGCCGCCTGACCCGGGACGGTTTTCCCGGCGCGCCTTCAGTGCAACTGCACGATCACGTTTTTGACCTGGGTGTAGTTCTCCAGCGCGTGCAGGCTCATCTCGCGTCCGTACCCGCTCTGTTTGTAACCGCCGAACGGCGCGTTGGCGTCGAAGATGTTGTGGCAGTTGACCCACACCGTGCCCGCCTTGAGCCGCGCCGCGACCTTGTGGGCCTTGTTGATGTCCTGCGTCCACACGCTCGCCGCCAGGCCGTAAATCGAATCGTTGGCCCGGGCCACCAGTTCGTCGATGTCGTCGAAGGGCGCGGCGACCAGCACGGGACCGAAAATCTCCTCGGACACGATCTTCATTTCGCTTTTGATTCCGGTGAACACGGTGGGCTGGACGTAGCAGCCCGCACCCAGGGGCCCGGAAGTGAACCGCTCGCCGCCCGAGAGTGCCCGCGCGCCTTCCTGCAGGCCGGAGTCGATATACCCCAGCACGCGGTTCTGCTGTTCGGTCGAAACCAGCGGTCCCATCTGCGTGTCTTCCGCCATGCCGGGGCCGACCTTGATCTGCTTCGCTTTTTCCGCAACGCGCTCGACCAGTTCGTCGTAGACGTTCCGGTGCACCATCAGGCGGGAACCGGCGGCGCAGCACTGGCCGTGGTTGAAGAAAATCGCCCCGGCGACGCCGTCGGCGGTCAGGTCCATGTCGGCGTCCGGGAAGACAACCGCCGGGGACTTGCCGCCCAGCTCCAGCGAAACGCGCTTGAGATTGCCGGCCGACGCCTTGACGATTTCGTGACCGACTTCGGTGCTGCCGGTGAACGCGACCTTGTCCACGTCCGGATGGGCCGCCAGCGCCGCTCCCGCGTCGCCGAATCCGGTGACGACATTGACCACGCCTTGCGGGAACCCGGCTTCTTCAAACAGGTCGGCCAGCCGGAGGGCGGACAGCGGCGTCTGTTCCGCTGGCTTGAGCACAACGCAGTTGCCCGCGGCCAGGGCCACGCCGAGTTTCCACGCCGCCATCAGCAGGGGAAAATTCCACGGGATGATCTGGCCGACCACGCCCATGGGCTCGCGCCGCGTGTAATCGAGAAACTCCGCGCCGGGAGCGTAGGGAACGGAGATGTCCAGCGTTTCGCCGTGGATCTTGGTCGTCAGTCCGGCGTAGTAACGGAAGTGGTCGACCGTGAGGGGCACGTCCGCCGCCCGGGCGATGGCCAGGGGCTTGCCGTTGTCGAGTGTTTCGAGCTGGGCGAATTCCTCGCTGCGCTGTTCGATGAGGTCGGCGAATTTCCAGATGAGCTTGCCCCGGTCGGAGACGCTCATCCGCCGCCAGGGGCCTTCCTCGAAAGCGCGCCGCGCCGCCTGGACGGCCCGGTTGATGTCTTCCGCGCCGCCTTTGGGCACGTGGCAGAGTACGGACAGGTTCGAAGGATCGGTCACTTCGAAGGTTTCGCCGGAGGCGGCGTCCACGCGCTTGCCGCCGATCAGAAGTTTCTTGGGGGCGTTCAAAAACTGTTTCACCTCTGGGCTGGGTTCCGCCAGGGTCGATGTATTCATGATGGACTCTCCTGAATGGGAGGGGATAGTTGATGAAAGGGCGCTTCTAAAATCTGTCAAAGGCCGCGATCGGGTCCCGGTTTTTCCGTTCTGCGGGTCGCAGGAACACACAATATCGGATTGTTGGAAGTTCCCTGAACTGTCCGGCTGTTTTTTCATACCAATTTTATCGAATCGGCTAATTATTAAAAAGTCCTTTCTAAAATGACTTCCGTTCGGGGGTTTTGCGGGATGGGATAACAGTGTAGATTGTAAGGGAGGGGTGAAAACAGTTTTGACTGTTGAACCGCAGTTGAACCGTTTACGGAGCTCACAATGATGCAGGAAAACCAGCAGCGGCCGGTCCTGGTCCTGGGCGAGGTGTTGCTCGATGTCTTTCCCGATCACCGGCGCATGGGCGGGGCTCCGTTTAATGTGGCGTTCCACCTGCATCAACTGGGCATTCCGGTGCACTTCGTCAGCCGGATCGGGCAGGACGGTTCCGGAGATGAGGTCCTCGAATTCTGCCGCCGGTTTGATTTTCCGGTCGATGGGATTCAGCGGGACCCGGAAAAACCCACGGGAGAGGTCCGTGTGGTGACGGGGCAAAAGGGAGAACACCGGTTCGACATTCTGCCGGAGCGGGCTTATGACTATCTCTCTGCTGAGCCTGTGCTGGACCGCGTGACGGCCCTTCCGCCGAAGTTGATTTATCTCGGCACCCTGGCCCAGCGGCATCCTGAATCGGCGTATGCGATCCGTACCATTGTTGAAAATTTTAAAGGACACGGTTTTGTGGTGGTCGACCTCAACCTGCGCGCGCCTTTTTATGACCGTGATGTACTTGAGTTTTCCCTGCGGGCGGCGGATGCGCTCAAGATCAACGACCACGAACTGGAGGAACTGACCCTCCTGCTGAAACTTGACGAGGCGGAAGACGAGGCGGTCCGTCAATTGATGGAGCGCTTCGCCATAAAAAAAGTGGCCCTCACCCTGGGAGAAGAAGGCTGCGTGCTGTACGAATCGGGAGAGGGGAGCCCCCTGGACCAGCCGGCGGTGGAGGCCTGTCCGTTCGTTGACGCGGTGGGGGCGGGGGACGCTTTCTGCGCCTTGTGGATGGAAGGTCTTTACAGCGGCCGGGAGTCCCGGGCCACTCTTGAAAAGGCGGCACGGTTTGCCGGGGCCGTGTGCGGTCTTCAGGGCGCCCTGCCGGGCGACAGCGATTTTTACCAGGCATTCAGGGACGTTTGATGGATTCACCTTCCCAACCGAAACTGTACATTCTATTGATCAGCCTTCACGGTTTGATTCGCTCGCGTGATGTGGAACTGGGCCGCGATGCGGACACCGGCGGCCAGGTCAAGTATGTGCTGGAAATGGCGGAGCACCTGTCGCGCCGCCCGGAGGTGGCGCGGGTGGACCTGTTCACGCGTCTGATCAAAGACAAGCGGTTTTCCCTGGATTATTCGGTGCCGGTGGAACCGATCAACGACAAGGCGCGCATTGTGCGGATTTCCTGCGGCGGCAGGCGGTACATCCGCAAGGAACTGTTGTGGAACCACATGGACGAATACATCGACCGTTCCCTGCGCTTCCTCAAAAACGAACCCTACACTCCCTATCTGATCCACGGACATTATGCCGATGGCGGTTACGTCGCCAAATGGCTGGCGGATTACCTGGGCGCTCCTTTCGCTTTCACGGGGCATTCCCTGGGCCGCCCCAAGCAGGAAAAGCTGCTGCAGGACGGTTTGAAGGAAGAGGAAATTGAAAAAAAGTTTTCCATTTCCCATCGCATCGCCGTGGAAGAGGAAATTCTGGGCCACGCCGATTTTGTGTTCACCAGCACGCAACAGGAAGTGGACCGGCAATACGGCCTGTACAAACATTCCGATGTGCCCAACTTCACCGTCAACCCGCCGGGACTCGACCTGGACAAGTTTTATCCCTATGACGCAACGCCTGAAGCCGGGACGGCAGCGGATGCAGCGGACGCTTCGATGGAGGAAACGCTGAACGGGTATTTTACCGATCCGGAAAAACCCATCGTCCTGGCGCTCAGCCGTCCAGACAAAAGAAAAAACATCCCGGCGCTGGTCACCGCTTTCGGACAGAGCCGGGAACTGCAGGAAGCGGCCAATCTGGTGGTGGTCATGGGCGCGCGCGAGGATTTTCGCAGGATGGATGAAAACGACTCGGCGGTGCTGGCCGATGCCCTGCTGGTGATGGACCACTACGGCCTTTATGGCAAAGCGGCGTTTCCCAAAAAACCGGATTTCAAAATCGATGTGCCGGCGCTGTACCGGCTGGCGGCGCGCAAACGCGGGGTGTTCGTGAATCCGGCGTTGACGGAGCCTTTCGGCCTCACTCTTCTGGAGTCGGGCGCGTGCGGCCTGCCGGTGGTTGCGACCAACGACGGCGGTCCGGTGGACATCATTAAAAACTGCGACAACGGCATTCTGGTCAACGTCCAGGACCCTGGGTCGATTGCGCGGGCCATCCTGAACATTCTGTCCGACCGCGAACTGTGGAACCGGTACTCTGCCAACGGCATCCGCAACGTGCGTTCGCATTATTCGTGGGAGTCGAGCACCCGGCGTTACCTCGACACCCTGAGTCCTCTGCGCGAAGGCGACCTGAAGCGCTCGGCGGCGATCATGAAGACCAGTCCCGTGGCGCGCAAGTTGTTGCGTGTCGGCAAGATGGTGATCTGCGATATCGACAACACCCTCACCGGAGACGCGGAGTCTCTGAACCGCCTGCTGGACCTTCTCGCCGAAAGGCGGGAGGAGGTGGCCTTTGGCGTGGCCACGGGGAGGACGATCGGGTCGGCCCTGCAATACCTCGCAGAACACAACTGTCCCGTGCCCGATATTCTGGTCACCTCGGTCGGCAGTGAAATTTATTATTCCGGCGAGGCGTTCAAGGACCGGGGCTGGTCCCATCACATCGGGCGCAACTGGGATCGGGAAGCCATCCGCCGGACCCTGGCCGGATTCGATTTTTTGGAGCCGCAGGAGCCGGAAACGGAGCGGCAGTTCAAGATCAGTTATTTTCTGGAGCCGGACGACGGGCACCTGGGATTGATTCAGGACACGTTGACCGGTCATAAAATCCGCTGCAACATGATTTACTCGCACCAGAAGTTTCTGGATTTCCTGCCGCAGCGGGCCTCGAAAGGCAAGGCCCTGCGTTACCTGAGCTTCAAGTGGAACCTGCCGCTGGAGCGTTTCCTGGTGGCGGGGGACTCGGGGAATGATGAGGAAATGCTGCGCGGGGAACCCTACGGAATCGTTGTGGGAAATTATAGCAGTGAGATGGAAGTTCTGAGAGGAAAATGGCGCGTCTACTTTGCCCGCCAAAACCATGCCGCCGGTGTGCTGGAAGGGATACGGCACTACCGTTTCCTGGAGATTTAAAATGAAGTTCGATTCCGAGACGTGCCCGCCGTTCGACCCGGATTCCCTGCCCCTGTTCCGGGAGTTTGCCACCCTGCTGCGCCAGGGCTCGAGCCGGCATCTGCTGCGCAATGACATCGTTCTGGGTTTTGAGGAATTCCTGCAGGAAAAAGGGGAGGCGATCCCCGAACCGGAAACGGTGGACGGGTTGAAACGGCAGGTGGCGTGTATCCAGGAGTTGCTGCTGTTCGAGGATGAGGTGATCTTTCAATACCGCTCGGGGCCCGGCACGTATGATTTTTTCAGCGTGCACGATAGCACGGGGGAGGTGCACCCGGTGACTCCCGAGGGATTTCTCGACAGCCGGGAGCACCTTGTGGGCGTGGACCCGGTGGCGACGGAAAAGAAACTGAAACTCGATTTTCGTGCTTTTTATACCGAAGGCCCTTTTGTGGAGGCACCGGAAAAAATCGGCCAGGGGCAGAAAATCGTCAACGATTACGTGGCGTCGAAATTGAACGGAGATGCGGGGAAGTGGCGCAACGCCCTGGCCCGCTTTCTAGGAGCGCGCACGCTTGAAGGAAAGCCGGTGCTGGTCGACGGCTCGGTGATCGCCGATGCCGCAACGCTTGCGGCGAAAGTCCGCCAGGCGGTGGAGGCGCTGCAGGCGCTTCCGAGGGACACGCCTCTGGATTCGATCCTGCCAGCGCTGCGGCAATGGGGCCTTCTCGAAGGCTTCGGCAATTCCCCTGCGGCGGTGATCGAAAACCTGACGCTCCTGTTGAAAGTTCTCGGCACGCCCACGCCGGATCAACTCGAGGCGTTTCTTTCGCGCCTGCCGCTCAACTCGCGCGTCGCCGTCATCTCTCCGCACGGCTGGTTTGGCCAGAAAGACGTGCTGGGACGGCCGGACACGGGCGGGCAGATCGTTTACATCCTCGATCAGGTCAAGGCGTTGGAAAAGCATCTGGTCGCTATGTTCCGCGAGGCCGGGGTGACGGCCACGCCGAAGATCATCGTGCTCACGCGCCTGATCCCGGAAAGCGAAGGCACCACGTGCCACGAGCGCCTGGAAAAGATCGACGGCACGGAAAACAGTTTCATCCTGCGCGTCCCGTTCATGGACGATGCGGGCAACATCATGACCCACTGGATCCCACGTTTCAAGGTCTGGCCTTATCTGGAGCGCTTCGCCCTCGACAGCCGCGAGGAACTGAACGCTGAATTCGGCGGCAAGCCGGACTTCATCATCGGCAACTATTCCGACGGCAACCTCGTCGGCGCGCTGCTGGCCTCCTGGATGAACGTGATGCAGGCCAATATCGCGCACGCGCTGGAAAAGTCGAAGTACCTCTTCTCCGCCTTGTACTGGAAGGACATGGAGCAGGACTACCGTTTCTCCCTGCAGTTCACCGCCGACCTCATGACGATGAACCGGGCCGACATCATCATCTCCAGCACGGCGCAGGAAGTGGCGGGAACGCCCCGGGTGGTCGGTCAGTACGAATCGTATTCGCTCTACTCCATGCCGGAGTTGTATCAGGTCACGGGCGGCATCAACCTGGCGCATCCGAAGTTCAACGTGCTCTCGCCCGGCGTGGACGAATCGATCTACTTTCCCCACCAGGAGAAGGAGCGGCGCGCCGTGTTCGACAGCGAGGCGCTGGCCCGCAGGTTGTTCGAGGACGAAGGGGAGGGCATTTACGGACGGCTGGAGCGTCCGGACCTGCGGCCCATCTTCACCATGGCGCGGCTCGACAAGATCAAGAATCTGACAGGACTGGTCGAAGCTTACGGGCAGGACACGGCGCTGCAGCAGGTGGCGAACCTCATCGTCGTCACCCGCACCCTGCGCGAGGAGCGGGTCACCGATCACGAGGAAATGCAGGAACTGAAAAAGATGTATCAACTGATTGAGGGTTACAACCTGCACGGCAAAATGCGTTGGGTGGAAAACACGTCGCGCGAGACGGGCGCGGAGTTTTATCGCATCGTCGCCGACCGCGGCGGGGTGTTCGTGCAGCCGGCGCTGTTCGAGGCGTTCGGGCTCACCGTGCTGGAGTCGATGGTCAGCGGCCTGCCGACGTTCGCCACGCAGTTTGGCGGGCCGATGGAGACGATTCAAGATGGCGTCAACGGATTCTGGATCAACCCCACGCAGCCGGAACGGGTCAGCGGTCCCATTCTGGATTTTTTTAACAAGTGCCGGGGAGACAAGGGGCACTGGCAGAAACTGTCACAAGCGGGCATCGACCGCGTGAACAGCAGCTACACCTGGCGTTTGTACTCGAAGAAACTGATCCGCGCGGCGAACCTGTACCGGTTGTGGAATTTCGCCGAACACGGCAAGGACAAGCGGAAAATGGATCAGTACTGCGACCTCATCTTCCACCGGATTTTCAAGGATAGGCTGAAGGAGTTTTAAGAAAGTAAAAGCCCTGTATATCAATTAAACTTTTTCATATTTTAATTTATGTTCACCGCCGGTTATTTTTTTTGATGGCCAGCGACAGGTTAGGCTGCAGTTCCAGCCCTGTCAGTGCGTGGAGCGTTTTCGCCACGTAATAAATGATTTTCACTTGGGTTGGGTGTTGAGACTTATTGGTTTTTTCATACCACAGGTCGATACGGTTGTTGAGCCCCAGCCGACAGGGTTTTAGCAGTTCAGGTTGTGCTCCGTTCAATTTTAATATGTTCATGATTTCCCGGATGCTCGCGCCGCGAATGCCCGCGCGCAGCAACCCCTCCCAACTGGCGTCGCGAGAGACTCTTTTGCAGAACCGCGTGGCGTACCCGTGGGCAATGGAGTCGGGAAGGTAGTTGATCAGAGGCAGGCCGCTGGTGGTGTGGATTTCGATGGGAAACCACCGGAATGGGGTCTGGTTCACAAACAGGATTCCGCCGGGCTTCAAATGTTGCCAGATCACCGGGAGCAGCCTCTTCCGTTCTTGCGGCAGCAGGTGTTCGTAGACCGCACTCAATAGGATGTGGTCAAATTCCCCGAGGTCGGGAGGCAGGACGTCGCCGTGGGGCGATACCAGAAATCGCAACCGGTCTTGCAGGCGGTGATGTTCCATTCTGGCGCGTGCGATTTCGAGAAGCGCTTCATTCAGTTCCACGCCGGTGATGTCCGCCCTGGGCAACAGCCTGGCAAGCACCGCGCTGGACGCGCCGCTGCCGCAACCGAAATCCAGGATCCGCTTTCCTTCAAATTTTTCCGGCGCAACATAACCCAGCACTTCGTATTGCAGAAAGCGTTGGACATAGTCCGGAGATTCATCCCTGTTGACTTCGTCGCAAAGGTAGGCCGGTCCTTTGATATTGAGTATTGCTTCAATCAGGGAAACAGGGTAGCGGGTGGTGCATTCCCGAATGGGAATAAACCGGTTGGCGTCATGTATGGCGACGGATATGTGGAACCCGTCTCCGTCTGAACGCGGAGTCAACCGGATGTCTGCATCGGGGTGATGAAGAAGATGAGGCGTCATTCGATGGGTATGCTCCGGATTGTGATGGATTCAATGATTCGAATTTTCCCCTTTGACAGCACCTCAGGAAGATGTCTTTCTGTCAGGTGAGTATTCTACTGTATCCACACGAGCGGTTTGTAGACCCAGGCGCGGTCGCCGGCGGCGTCGACCACATGCACCCAGTTGCCTTTGATCCCCAACACCTTCAGTGAAAAATACTTGTCCACCGGGCTCCACGGCACTTTCTTGTGCTTGGTTCCCGGTCCCTGCCTCAAATTGGTTTTGTCCTTGCGGATCACGGCGCATTTGTATTTCTTCGTGAACAGGCGGCTGTGCGCCCAGTAGAGGTCGCCGTCCACGTCCTTCACCTTGTACCAGGAGCCCTTTTGCGAGACTTTTTGCAGGGGCATGTATTTGAGGACCTCCCACAGTTTTTCGTGTTTGGTGCTCGGGCCCTTCCTTAGATTCGCCTTCTTGGTGCGGATGCACAGGGCTTTCGCGGAGTCGACGGCGGTGAGGATGACTCCCGCCAGCAGGGAGATGGTGAGGACGGATTTGATGAATGATTGTGCGGGTTTCATGAGGGAACCTCTTTGGTGCGGGGTGAAACATTCGGTTTTGAAACTCAGGCCGGGGGCGGACCGGTGGCGCCGGATGGAGCCGTGGGCTTGCGGTAGCCCCGCTCCAGCAGATACAGGCCGCAGGTGATGACGCCGTAGATCATCGCCACCTGCAGGAAGAAACGCGGCACGCCGGGGCCGGGTATTTCATCGTTGTTCACGCGCCAGGTGAACGAGAATAGCGGCTTTTCGATGTGGTCGTCCACCGCCACGCGATCGTACAGTTCGTATTTGACGCGCTTGCGCACGGTTTTTTCCTCTTCCGTTTTCAGGGTCAGGAAATAGGAGACGTTGTTGAACAGGCGCTCCTCCGTTTTCTTTTCCACCACGTCGCCGCTCATCACGGAAAAGAACTTGAAAAAATAGAGCGCCCCCAGAATGGCGATGACGAGCGTCTTGTAGTTGAACAGGAGCGCCTGCATTTTTTCCTGCGGCGACTGCTGCTCATGCTGCTCGCCGACAAAGAATCCGTGCATGTAGGGGGTGATGAAATCCCAGCGAAAATAGGGATAACCCGAATAGTGCGGCCGCCAGTAGGCCCACGGCGGCGGGGGCGGAGCCTGCTGGTGACTCCGCGCCTGGTTGAGCGACAGGTCGTACGCCTGCCGCAGTTTCAGGTTGGTCAGCACGCGGTGCGCCTCGGCGATCTCGGCGAAGCGGCGCTGGTCTTCTTCCGTCGGATTCTGGATCTTGTCCGGATGGTATTGTTTCGCCAGCCGGCGGTAGGCCTTGCGGATTTCCAGATATCCCGCCTGCGGTTCGATTTCAAGAACCTCGTAATGCGTTTTGGTGGTGGTGACCATAAAGAGTGGGCTTCAGGTTAAGCCGAAGTTTTGAGACGGCGTATGAGCGCGATCATCATGCCGAGGACGATCAGTGTGAAAAAGATGCTGGCCAGCTTGAAGCCGCCGAGCTGATCGATCATCCATTTGCCGGAAGCGAAGCTGAGCGCGGTGTAGGCCCCGGCGAACAGCAGGTTGCCGAGAAATGAAAAGACGATGTAACGGCGGACATCGTAACGCACCATCCCGGCGAACGGGGGCACCAGTTTCGACACGGCAAACAGGAAGCGGCCCAGAACCACCACAAGCGCCGGACGCAGGCGCAGCATGCGGTCGACGGTTTCAATCGCCCCGTCCATCTTCCTCACCCAGGCGAACTGCCGCCAGTAGTCGAGGCCGGTCTTGTATCCCAGGAAGTAGAGGAACAGGTCGCCGATCCATCCCCCGAGAAATCCGCACAGGGCCACGCCGAAAACGTTGAGCGTGTCCGTGGAGGCGGCGATGCCGCCGAAGACGATGAACAGGGGAATGCCGTAGTGATCGAAATAGGTGCCGAGAAGGATGATGCCGTAGCCATAATCACCGACCCAGTGCTCGATGTTTTCCGGCGACATCAGCCGCAGGCGTCACACAAGAGATTGGAGAGCGCGTTCATACAGCAACACCCGGCGTAGGTTCCCGCGCCGGAGACGGCGGAATGGGTGAACGTTTCCTTCATGTCCGGCCGGCCGTATTGTGGCGGCGGCTGCTGATAATACTGGGGCGGCGGCTGTTGCTGGTACTGCTGCGGCACCTGCCCCTCGGCGTTCGGGTTGATCTGGTTGCCGCACTTGGTGCAGAAATTTGCCTGGTCCGGATTTTCCGACCCGCAATTGGGACAAAACATTTCACTGGCTCCTTTGATAATCCTGGAAGTTGAACAGAAGCGTTGACACGCCTCTCTTTTAACCGGTTCTTTGAGGATTAAAAATCCTGGCAATTGAACAGAAGCTTTTGGGTGTCTTTCTTTTTCTGGACCAGGGCATCGTGAACCTTGCCCAGTTCACGGTCCAACCCGTGGGTCAGGATGTTGGCGACGATCGCTTGCGATTCATTAAGACCGAGCGCCGGAAGCAGGTCCAGCATTCGCTGGCGTTCACCGTTCACGACTCCCTGGTACCGATTATAAATTGTTTTCAGCCAATTTTCATTATCCGGTTCCACTTTGTCCTCCGCCTGCAGGATGAGGTTGAACTGGCCGCGTTCCACATCTTCATGAAAATCGGCCATGGAATCGAGCAGATAGAGGATGCGCCCCAGGTGGCCGAACCATTCCGCCAGCCGGTCCTTGCGCTCCGGCTCCACCTTGCCCGCGAAGGGCTGGCTCATCACATAGGCAAACAGGCCGCCCCATTGGCCCAGATGCGTCTCGATGTCGCGCAGGGTCGGGTCGCGCTCCATGCGATTGAGCTTGTCCTGTTCCTTGCGGACCCGCTCCAGGTCGATGCCGAATTTTTCGTAGCGTTTGCGCCGCTCGCGGAAGGTTTTGCTGAGTTTCCGGGCGAGGAACGAATTGTAGAGACGGATCCAGAACCCTTTCTCGTCGTGCAGGTCGTCCTGGAACTTGATCTGGAACGCCAGCAGGGAGAGCGCCGCGCCCAGTTCCACCGCCTCGTGGTCCGGCGGCAGCGCCGGGACTTTCGCCAGCGGCAGGCCGCTGCACCGGTCCTTGACCGCCCCCAGGTCTTGCACTACCATCTCGTTGTACAGCATGGCGAGAAACGCCGCCTCGTAGCTGTTGACGAAGGCGTACAGCCGGTTGTTGCCGCGCACCAGGTTGCGGCACACGCTGCAGTAGTACAATTTGTAATACATGCAGTCCTTGACCAGCATTTCCATCTTGTAGGGTTTGACGAGACCCAGCATGTTCTTGAAGATTCCCGTGAGCGGATTATTGGAATTGCGCAACACAGCCGGTGGGGCGTGCCCGGTTTTGCCTCCATTCTAGCAAATGGAAGTCCTCACCGTTTTCCAATTTATTTATATTCTCATCATCGTGGCCTGGTTGACGGTCAACATGGTGCACATTGTGCGGGTGGCGCCCGTCGCGGGCCCACTGAAACACGCTCCCCGGGTCTCGGTCTGTGTCCCGGCGCGCAATGAGGAGCGGGGCATCGAAGCCTGCCTGACCTCGCTTCTGCAGCAGGATTACCCGCACTTCGAGGTGATCGCCGTCGACGACAATTCGACCGACGGCACCGGGGCGATCATCGACCGGCTGGCGGCGCAGGATGCCCGGCTGATAGCCGTGAAGTCGCCGCCGTTGCCGGAAGGCTGGTACGGCAAGCCGCACGCCCTGCACCAGGCGGTCCAGCGGGCGTCGGGAGACCTGCTGGTGTTCACCGACGCCGATCCCGTGTTCGAACCGTCGGCGCTGGCCTCGGCAGTGTTCACTATGGAAACGCGCAAGGT
>JAGQJZ010000030.1 GCA_020430445.1 Nitrospina sp. | reverse complement strand
CACCACCTAGCGGTAGGCAGCTCCTTGGTACAAACAATCGCGTCGATGAGTTTTACTGCAGAATCGGATGGGTTTTGCTGCTGGCCGTGCGCCCAGCACCACCTAGCGGTAGGCAGCTCCTTGGTACAAACAATCGCGTCGATGAGTTTTACTGCAGAATCGGATGGGTTTTGATGCTGGCCGTGCGCCCAGCACCACCTAGCGGTGGGCAGCTCCTTGGCGTAAACAATCGCTTCGATGGGTTTTACTGCAGAATCGTGCGGCTTTGCCGCTGGTCCTGTTGCCTGGCGGCGAAACCTAAGGAGCCGGGATTCTGTCCGTTGCCGGTATGAACTCAAGCCTCTGTGGATTATCCCGCGAGGTCTGGCTCAGGTCCACATCCTGTGCCAGGGGCAGAAAATCGTGCAATCCGCCCAGGCGGATCGTGTGCGAGCCTTCCGGAATTTCCAGCACGCATTCTTTCCCTTCCCGGTCCCGGGTGAATCCCACCTCCACATCGTCCATCAACACCTGTCTGCGCTCGGGATATTTCACCTGAATGTATTGCATCCCATGCTCCCTGTAGTTGAAACCATTACAATTATAGATTGAAAAGGATTTTCGCTCTAAGGTCAAGGGGGAGTGTTGTTTTTCTGTCCAGGGAAGCCAAATTCAAGCCGTCGGGTTTCATGAAAAGTGCATGGCCCGGGGGTAGGGGAAACCTTGATTATTTTTAAGTCAATGCTTCCAGAAGGTGGGTGTGAAAATAATGAAGACGGTGAACAGTTCCAGCCGCCCGGCCAGCATGGCGAAGGAGAGGAGCCATTTCGCCGTATCGGGCAGAGGCTGAAAATTTCCAACGGGTCCCACGATGCTGCCCAGTCCGGGGCCGACATTGGTGATCGCGGTGGCGGCGGCGCTGGCGGAGGTGATGAAATCGAGTCCCAGCGTTGAAAGGCACAGCGTCACGGCGCAGGTGAAAAAAATATACAGGCAGAAAAACAGGGTGACGACCTCCCGCATGTCCGCCTCGACGGGTTTGCCGTTGAACTTGGGGGTGACGATCACATGTGGATGGAGCAGGCGTTTGAACTGGACCTGGATCATCCGCAGGATGATCTGGAAGCGAAACATTTTGATGCCACCGGCGGTGGACCCGGAACACCCGCCGACAAACAGGAACAGGAAAAACGTTTCGAAGGCCAACGTGCCCCAAATGCTGTAGTCGATGGCGGTGTATCCCGTGGTGGTGACGATGGAGGTGATGTGGAAGAGCACTTGTTGGAGTGCATCGAAGAGTGATTCGTTGCCCTGTGGCCACACCGACAGTGTCAGGATGGCGGTCGAAATGCCGAGGAATGCCAGAAAGAAGCGCACCTGGTCGTCCTTCACCAGGTCCTCCCAGTTTCCACGGGCGGCCTGGTAATAAAGCAGGTAGGGCAGGCTCCCCAGCACCATGAACACGATGGCGACCCAGTAGGTTCCCGGGTTCGTGAAATGGCCGAAAGAGGCGTCCGACGTGGAAAAACCGCCGGTGGAAAGCGTGGTCAGGGAGTGGGCCACGGCTTCGAACGGGGACATTTCTGTGAGGTAATACCCGAGAGCGCACAGCAGGGTCAGGAGCGTGTAAATCTGGACAAGCGCCTGGATGAAGGGCTTCATCCGGGGCGAGGGCTTCTCGGACTGGTCGGAAGACTCCATGTGGAATATCCGCCCGGCCCCTGAATCCAGTGCGGGCAGGAGGCTGATCGCCAGAACGATGACGCCGATGCCTCCGATCCATTGAAGGATGGACCGCCACATGAGAATACCCGGAGGCAGGGAATCGATTCCGGTAAAGATGGTCGCGCCGGTGGTGGTCAGCCCCGACACGGATTCGAAAAAAGCATCGGTCCAGCTCAGGTTTTCCTGGGAGAGGAACAGGGGAAGCGCGCCGAAGATGCTGATCAGCAACCAGGAAAGAAATGTGAGCAGGTAGGCATCGGAAATACTCAGGGACGACGGGGCGTTGGCGGCGCTGAAGTACAGAACCAGGCCGAACACCAGGGTGGCCAGCCCGCAGAGGCTGAAGACGGGCCAGTTGGGATGGTTGGAGTAGAAGTCGATAAGAGCGGGGACCGCCATGGTGATCCCCAGCGCGATGAGCAGGCCGCCGATTATTTTCAGGACGTAGCGGGAATTCATGGTTCCAGGCCCCGGGCGCATCTGAATCCCAGAAAGTTGTACCGCGCATCGGGGGGCATGAAATTGCGCTGGTAGGTTGCGGAAAAGTCGATCTTCAGATGCGACTGGTACAGCCCGCCCCGGATCACTTTGAACCGCCCGCGCTCGGAGCCGGGCATGCCGTTGTAGTCCCAGTCGCCGGCCACCCATTCCCACACGTTGTGTCCCATGCCATGCACGCCATAGGGGCTGATCCACTCCTCGCGCGCGTCCACCTTTTCCGGCAGGAAACCGGAAAAACCGTTGTTGGGGTGATCCCGGTACAGGCCCCAGGGCCATTTGCGCCGGTCGGTGCCGCGCGCCGCCTTTTCCCACTCCGCTTCGGTGGGCAGCCGCTTGCCCCGGGACTTGCAATACCCGGCGGCTTCGCCGTAGGTCACCTCGCTTGCGGGGTACGCTTCCTTGCCGGGGGGGACATGATAATCCGTTTGCCACTTCTGAAAGTCGCCCCGGGTGATCTCATAGCGGTCGATCAGAAAATGCGGCAGGTCCACCTTTTCTCCCAGGCGTGTTTTCGGATCTTTCTCCGATCCCATGAAAAACGTTCCGGCGGGGATGTACGCCATGTCCACCGGAACGTCGATGCCGTCCGGCACGGTCACCGCGATCTGCTCGACCGGGTCGCCGCCGCAGGCGGAGAGCGTCAGCAGGGCCAGCAATGCGAGTCCCGGCCGTTGGATCATGGTTTTTCTGCAGTGTTCTTTTCTGTGACGCCGGGGATGGCGTTCCCGGGCCGTTGGTCGAAGAAGTGAAACACCTCGCCGCCGTTGATGGGCAGGGGTTTCTTGTTGTAGTCGAGAGGATGGTCGATGCCCGGCTGGATGGTGCCGTCGACGGAGTAGGGGCCGGCGTCCGCCCAGTAGTTGCGCTTGCGTTCGTCGGTGAACGTGATGCCGGTGATGTATTTGATGTTCTTGTAGCCGTATTTGTATGGGGCGATCAGCCTGAGCGGGTGCCCGTGGTCGCCGGAAAGCGGCTGGCCGTTCATGCGCAATACCATCAGCACGCGCGGGCGCAGCAACTCGTCGAGACGGTAGCTTTCGTAATAGGTGTCCGCCGACTGGAAATAAACGTAGCGGGCGCTGGACTCGGGTTGTACCCGGTCGACGATCTCCTGGAATGAAAAGCCTTCCCATTCCGCCTTGGCCGACCAGCATTCGACGCATTTGAGCCGCGAGACCTGCCGGACGCGCTTGAAGCCGAACAGGTCTTCGTAGGTCAAAGCCGCGGGTGATTTCACCAGGCCGCCGATCTTGAGCCGCCACACGTTCATGTCGACTCCCTCGAACGGCACTGCGCTGCGGATGTAAAAGCCGGGGATGTCGCGGTTCTGCAGGTAGTTCGGCGGGATGTTCTTGTCGTTCTGGAATCGCACCGTGGCCGAGGCGGGCGCAACCGCGCTGACGGCGCCCAGCGTGATGGCTTTCAGCAGGGTCCGCCGGTCGATCCTGAAGCGGTCGGCGCGAAACGGTTGCATTATTTATCTCTCAGTCCCAGCACGTCCTGCATGTCGTACAGGCCGGGCGGCTGGTCCACCAGCCAGGCGGCGGCGTGGACCGAACCGCGGGCGAAGGTGTCGCGGCTCTGCGCCCGGTGGAACAACTCCAGCGTCTCGCCCATGCCGCCGAACATCACCCGGTGCTCGCCGACGATGTCCCCCGCGCGCACGGTGTGGACGCCGATCTCTTCAACGGTGCGTCCGTCGGTGAAGCCATGCCGGCCGTAGACGCCGACTTCTTTCAGATTGCGGTTGAGGGAGTCGGCGATGATTTCCGACAGGCGCACCGCCGTGCCCGAGGGAGCGTCTTTCTTGAACTTGTGATGCGCCTCCACAATCTCGACGTCGTAGCGGTCGCCCAGGATGCGGGCCACGTCGCCTGCGATCTTGAACAGCACGTTGACGCCGATGCTCATGTTCGGCGCCAGCACGATGCGCGTGGTTTGCGCCGCCTGTTTTATCTTTTCCTTTTGCTCGTCGTTGAACCCGGTGGTGCCGAAGACCACCGCCTTGCCCTTGGCCACGGCCTTGTCGAGAGTTCCCATGCTGGCCTCGGGCGTGGAGAAATCGATCACCGCATCGGCGGCGTCCAGCACGGCGGACAGGTCTTCCTGCACGGTGAGGCCGTTTTTACCGAGGCCCGTGACCTCGCCCAGGTCCTGCCCCAGCGCCGGGTGCCCGGGAATCTCCGTGCCGCCGGCCAGTTCCGTGTCCGGTGAATCCACAATACACGCGGCGATGGTTTTGCCCATCCGCCCCGCCACGCCCACAACGCCAACCTTGACCACGCACAACCTCCTGACTGAAAAATTCCAAGGGAGAATCCCCTCGCGGTCCGCCTTCGATTTCGCTCAGGACAGCGCTTTGCTAAGGGAAACACGATGATAGAAACAAATTCATCTTAGCAAAACGCGCTGCCTGTTGGAATAGACCGGAGGCGGCAAACCGGAAAACGGGGTATTTATAAACGCCGGCCGTGTGCAAGAGGGGCCGCGTCGGCCAACTGAAGGCCGGAAGCCAGAGGTTGGGTGATTTAGGCCGTTTCTTGTGAATGGCATTTCGCGGACCGCGCCCACTCTCACGGGATTCCGTTCAATTGAGGCCATTGTGGCGTGCCGGAAGCCGTTCCCACGGCGAGTGACGCCTAGTTCTCGGAGAAATGGCGGATGTAGAGGACCAACTGCCAGATCTGGTCATCGTCCAGGTTTTTGAACGCCGGCATGGCCGTGCCCGGCGATCCGTTTTTAATGACCCAGAACAACTGGCCGTCCGGAAGCTTGTCCATGGTGACGTCGCAGGAGAAGTTGCGCGATCCCGGCGACAACTGCCGGAAGAGGATGCCCAGGCCGTTGCCGCTGATGCCGTGACAGACGCGGCAGGGCCCTGGCTCGGCGTCGAAGTGGAAGAGGGTCTGACCCGCGAACAGGTTTGCGCGGCTGGCTTCCAGCGGATTGTTCATCCTGAGGAACTCCTCCGGCGCGGTGGGCGTGTTGCGCGCCTGCGGGCAGGCGGGCTCGAACTCGATCCCCTCTTCGGTTTTCTTACCCTTGTGGGCCGCGAACGCCTCCCCACCGAAAACCGAAAGCGGCGTTAACAGTGACATCCCGATCAGTAAAACCAGCACACGAACCATGGCAGACTCCTGAAAAAGATGAATCGGTAAACATTGTCTCTACAATTAAATATATTCCCTGACAAAATCTCGTCCACAACTTTGAGGAGAGGAGGTTTCCATAGCCCTGGAAAACCTTCCAGGTGATATACTTCGGACCTTGTGGTTGAATTTGCGCACGGCCGGCGTCTTGGGCCGAATGGTTTCTTCGACGAGTTTTTCCGCAGAATCACTCACGAACAAGCAACAACCCCAGGAATGTCATTCTGAGGGCCGTCAGGCCCGAAGAATCTCGCTTTGGACGTTCGCTTTTGACTTTTCCAAAGGTCTCGTTTCCATTATTTCATTAGTTTTGAATCTCTAGCTCGCTATTCGTGATGGTCACATGATGGACTGTTAGACTGAGAAGGAGGCTGACCATTTCTTCAATCTTTTTTTCCTCATGAGGTTTAAGGGCAACGGAAATTTCCTTTTTACCTATAAGGTCATGAGTGTAAGCCTTGTCGCTCAGATACCGGCGATGAAAAAGTGAAATTCGAACCAACCGGCTTGCCTGTACAGGTTGATTATTAATAATTTCAAAAGTTACTTTGCATTTTTGATTTTTGCATACCCATTTGATTTCATCTGTGTCAACTTCACGGGTACACGAAGACATCAAAAATGAAAAACAAACGAACCAAATAAATAAAAAGTAATTTTGGATTTTCACTGATCCGGATTTTATATGGCCCATCTCCACTGCGCGGGCTTGGGAAGGTGGCGCGGGCCAAACAAAAAGTGCAAGACAGTCCTATCTCCCTCCTTCACTTTCGAGGAAGCGTGCAACAACAAGGGACTTAGCAAAATCGCCCCTCCAGCGCTCACCGTTAAAGATAACCTGGAGCCATTAGTTTCTTCCCCCTTATTTGATTTTGGGATCACTTCAAGTGGGCCGTTCTCCAATGTGTTTTCTTCCAAATGAATCCGAACCGCGACCAACTGGGACAATACAGTTCCCGGAGGTTCCACAAAATGACTTCCTTCTTTGGTGGACCAACCTTGCCACTCCGGTCTTTCGAATTTTTCCATCAGTGGAATAAAGCGGTCGCGATGTAGGGGGGGCAGCCAGTTTTTGCCGGTACTTTTTTTTAAAAAGGGTGCACTGCACGCAGGCAGAATCCGGCCCGACAATTTTCCCAATTGCTGGGTGCCCTTTGATCTGAATAACCAAATCCCGGCACCACTCATCTTCCAGGATATTTCTCGATCCTGCCCCTTCAAGAAAAAAACGGGAAACAAGTTTTTGGGCTTTTTTCACCCTGCTTTTAGACAGAACATCTTCCACAATTGCAAAGCCTTCATCCCTGAACTTCCTGATGTGATTTCCTTCCGCAAGCCGCGTGCTAATCATTTCCATATTTTCCACCCTCCAAAATATCCTTCCTGCAAAATAGCACGAAAACCTTCCCGGGGCCTGAAGCAATTTCCCATATAATTCCCCGTTTTTTTCTGTCGGCGTTGGGTCAAAAGGCTTGATAATGGTATGATAGTTGCCATCTGAAACCACTGATCATGAACGGATGAAAGTTCTTCTCATATTTCCCCCGGACTGGCTGCCGTCCGAACCGTATCTCAGCCTGCCGGCCCTGACGTCCGTCCTCCGCCCCGCCGGGCACGAGGTCACCCAGCTCGATGTCAACGTCGAGATGTACGACCTGATGTTCTCCGAGACGTTCCTCCGGCACGCGCACAAGCGCATCGCCTTCGAGATGAACCACCTGCAGGTGGTCGCCTCGCGGCAGGGCCTGGACAGGGAGGAGCAGGAGTTGTGGAACCACCTGGCGCAGTGGGACGATGCGGCGGTGCGCAAGCAGGCCCTGGCCGTGGCCCGCGCCAAGGAGATTCTGCGCGGCGAGGAATTCTACGACATCGACCAGTTGGAGTGGGCGACGCACACCCTGCACCAGACGATGGCCTACATCTCGCTGGCCTACTACCCGGCGCAGATATGCTTCCCGCCGATCGAGTCCGACCTGGTCTACAAACCGTTCATGTCCACCGAAATCAACGAGTCGCTCGACGACCGGCAGATCAACGTCTACCGCGACGTCTACCGTTTCATCATCGAACCGGTCATCGCGCGCGAACAACCGGACGTGATCGGTATCTCGGTTGTGCAGCAGAAGCAGCTCATCCCGACGTTCACCTTCTGCAAGATGATCAAGGAGCAGAAGCCGGACACGCACATCACCCTCGGCGGCAACATCATCACCCGCGTGCGCGACGTGATGAAGGACACGCCGTTGCTCTGGCAGTATTTCGACACGGCGGTTTTGTATGAGGGCGAAAGCGCCTTTCTCAAGCTGATTGAGGAGTTGAAAGAGCCGGAGCCGGATTACGCGTCGCTGCCGAATCTCATGTGGCAGAACGGGCAGGGCAAGATTGTGACCAATCAGGACGTGTTCTCCGAGAACATGGACAAACTGCCGCCGCCGGACTTCGACGGCCTGCCGCTGGAAAAATATTTTGTGCCGGAACTGATCCTGCCCTACCTCGCCACACGCGGGTGCTACTGGGGACGCTGTACTTTCTGCGACCATTTCCAGGGCTACGTCGAGGGCTACCGCACGAAGCAGATCGGCCAGATCACCGAGGAAATCCAGTTCCTGAAAGACAAATACGGCAACCGGCATTTCCATTTCACCGACGAGTCGTATCCGCCGGCGCTGTTCCGCAAGCTGTCGCGTTCGCTCATCGACAACAAGGTCGACATCGCCTGGACCACGCACATGCGCTTCGAGGAACAACTGCTTGAAGAGGAAGTGTGGAAAGCGGCGCAGGAGTCCGGTTGCCGCTACCTGCATTTCGGCTACGAATCGGGCAACGAACGCGTGCTGAAACTGATGGACAAGGCGACCAATCTCGACGCCATCCGCACCAACCTCGCGATGGCGTCCAAGTCCGGCATCTGGAACCACATCATGGGTTTCTTTGGCTTCCCCGGCGAGACCAACGCCGAGGCGGAAGACAGCAAGAAATTCGTCCACGAAAACAGCGCGCACATCCATTCGCTCGGGTTCATGACCTTCGTTCTCGGCAAATACAGTCCCATCGCCATGGAGCCGCACAAGTACGGCGTGTCGTTCTACAAGAATCCGGAATGGGACCTGGCGCTGGATTACTACTTCACGGTGGATGAAGGACTGAACATCCAGGAAGCGCTGGATGTGTTCGAAGGATTCGAACGCGATCACGACACAAAGTGGGACCTGCGCACCGCCGTCCGCGAATACATCTTCCTCTACGTCGACCGCTTCGGCACCAACAACCTCACCATGCTCCACGTCAAGGAAGGGCAGGGCCCCGCTGTCTACAACAACCCCGTCGGCATGGTGTGATGCCTCTGCATTGAACGCGGTTGGAAGACCACCGGAACCGGCCTCCTCACAGAACAAAAAAATAAACGACACCTCGAATCAATAGAGAAGTTTTTTGTGTTCTCTATGGATCGAAATAGAAATTGAACCTCAACAGTTGCCAAACAATGAAACCCGTACTCTCAAAACTCACACAACCCTGGCTTGTCTGGATGTCTGCCGCCGCGCTTTTTTCCGCACCGTCGTTCGCGTTTTCAAAAGAGAATGCGGGATGCGACACGGTTTCCAGAAAATACATTGAGTCGAAGGCAGGCGCAAAAGCCCCGATCAATGCGAACGAGCTTGAAAGCCTGATGGTGTGTATTGACAGTCAAATCCACGCTCAAAGGGAACGGGAATCCCATATGGCGAATGAAGGCACGCAGGATTTGCGGAACTGCGGGCGGCTTTCCGAAGCATTTGCAAAAAATCCCGGGGACCTGTCCATCGACTCGTTGGATTTTTTCATGGAGTGCCTGTCGGAGGATTACAAGGAAGCGCTGCAATCGAAAGACAAGGGTGTCGTGTTTGGAGGGAATATTGCCGCGCGAAAAGTGGGCGGGGAAATTCCAACGGATCCTCTCGACGATTTTTGGAAGGAAGGGACGTTTGTTGCCCTTGAAATGGACCCGCAGATGATCACCAATCCCATGTGGCCCAACCCCTCCACCCGGTGGATCCGGGTCAAGGCGGCGCGCAATGACAAGGACATCGCCGTCATGCTGACCTGGATCGACTCCACACAGAACGATGAAATGATCCGGTCCGAGCAGTACAAGGACCAGGCGGCGATCATGTTTCCGGTGAACCAGGAGGGGGAGGAGCCCCCGTTCACAATGGGAGGCGATGGGGAATGGGTCAATATCTGGCAGTGGAAAGCGAGCTGGGAGTCCTCGGTTGATAATGCAGGCAAGGAATATTTCCCCGAGCCGGACATGGACATGGAAAAAGGATTCAAAGGGCAGGTGGAATCCTATAATCCCGGCAAAGTGTCTGGAAATATTTTTGCGGATTCTTCAAAGCGCCGCTCGCCGATCGAAGACCTCAATGCGGAAGGGTTTTCCACGCTCACCACGCAGGATCAACAGGATATTGATGGCAAAGGCAAGTGGTTCGACAATCGATGGGCCGTGGTTTTTAAACGCGCGCTGGTGAACAACGATGAAAACGATTCCCAGTTCACGACCACCAAAACCCCCATCGCGTTTGCCATCTGGAACGGTGGGAACAAGGAGCGCAACGGACAGAAAGCCGTCACCCAGTTCCATATTTTAGAGTACTAGCCTGAAGATATTTCATTCCATTTAGTTTGCCTCTTCGGTGTCGGCCAGGTTCAGCCAATTGGTGTTTCCTCTAGTCGGGGGAGACGGACCCGTTTTTTGGAAAGTCGCCTCGCAAAGGGTTCTCTTGGGCCTTTTTACACTTCTTTGCCGTTTGCAACCAAATGCGGTAAAATCCATCTTATTTTCATTACCAGAACTTTCCTTATAAAGAGACCGACTGTGAACATACCTTTCACCAAAATGAGCGGCAGCGGCAACGATTTCGTCATCGTCGACAACCGCGAGGGCGTCGTGGCGGACGACATCAAGCGCGATTTCGTCAAAAAAGTCTGCACGCCGAAAAGCTCCGTCGGGGCCGACGGGGTGATCTTCGTCGAAAACTCCGACAAGGCCGATTACAAGTGGGATTTCTATAATAACGACGGCTCCTCCGCCGAAATGTGCGGCAACGGTGGCCGGTGCGTGGCGCGTTATGCCGTCGAAAAGGGATTCGCCCCGGAAAAACACAGTTTCGACACCGTGGCCGGGATCATCAGCGCCGAGGTCGACGGTCCCATGGTGAAGGTCAAGCTCACCGCGCCGTTTGACCGCAAGAACGGCCTGCAAGTCGGTTTTAACGGTCAGGAATACAAGGTGGATTCCATCAACACCGGCGTGCCGCACGCGATCGTCTTCTTCGACAACGTCGAGGAAGAGGACGTGAAAACGATCGGGCACAACATCCGCTTTCACGACGTGTTCGCCCCGGCGGGGACGAACGTTAACCTGGTGCAGAAGAAGGAAGGCTCCGCCCTCAAGGTGCGGACGTACGAACGTGGCGTCGAGGACGAAACCCTGGCCTGCGGCACCGGATGTGTCGCTTCCGCCCTGATGGCGGCGGCGCGGTTTGAAATCCAGTCGCCGGTCGCCGTCGAAACGCGCGGCGGTGAAATCCTCAAGGTCCACATTGAAAATGGAAACGGCGGCGAGCCGGATGTCTATCTGGAAGGCCTCACCAAAATCACTTTCGAGGGCCACATCGTCGAACTCTGAAGCGGGCCGGGTTGACGTCCGCTTTCCCTGTTGAACACCCAAACCCCCAAGACACCACCATGAGCACCTCATTCACCGGATCTTTTGTCGCCATCGTCACCCCGTTCAAGGACGGGAAGGTCGACGAAGAGGCGTTTCGCAACCTGCTCCAGTTTCATCTCGACAACGGCACGCAGGGCATCGTCCCCTGCGGCACCACCGGCGAGTCCGCCACGCTGACGCATGAGGAACATTGCGACGTGATCCGCATCGCGGTCGAGATGTGCAAGGGCAGGATTTCGGTTCTGGCGGGAACGGGGTCGAACTCCACCCGCGAGGCGATCTCGCTGACGCAGGCGGCCGAGAAGGTGGGCGCGGACGGCGCCCTGCTCATCACACCCTACTACAACAAGCCGTCGCAGGCGGGGCTGTACGAACATTTCAAGCTGGTGGCCAAAGAGACCCGCCTGCCGATCGTTCTCTACAACGTGCCCGGCCGCACTTCGGTCAATATGAAGGCGGACACCGTCGCCCGCCTGGCAGCGGACGTCGACAACATCATCGGCATCAAGGAAGCCTCCGCCGACCTCATGCAGATCAGCGAAATCATCAACAGTTGCGGGCCGGATTTCACCGTCCTCTCCGGCGACGACGGCCTGCTGTGGCCGATCCTCGCCATCGGCGCGAAAGGGGTGATCTCGGTCACTGCCAACGTTCTTCCGCAGGAGATGGCGGACCTGTGCACGGCCGCCGCCGAAGGGCGCATGGACGAAGCGCGCGCGCTCCATTACAAGCTGATGGAGATGAACCAGGTGCTGTTCATCGACACCAATCCCGTTCCCGTCAAGGCGGCGCTCTACCTGATGGGCAAGGTCGGCCCGGAACTGCGCCCGCCGCTCACCCCGCTGTCCGCAGAACACACCGCCCGCGTCAAGAAGGCGCTCGAAGCCTGCGGCTTGATGATGTTCCTCTAGCCGCTCGGCGCGGGGCCAGCGTCTTGGCGCGCAAATTACTTTCAACCGGTTTTACTGCAGAATCCATATCGAAAGGACAAGCGCTTCAGACACGTCATTCTGAGGGCCGCAAGGCCCGAAGAATCTCGCCTTTGTTTTTGAGCCTTTACACAGGGTATCGGACGCTTGCCGAAAAGAGAGGAACCTTTCTTCCACTGCCCATTCGACTGTGTTCAATGTGATAGCGGGTCATGCGGCCGGCTACGCAACAACCTTTGCAAATTTGGATGGATGACTGCGGGGAAAGAAAAGTCTTATAGCGAATAAGACAAAATTCGGTTGTCCGCCCCGGGCCGGCTCCGGGTGTGTTCAACTGTCTTGAAATCAGGAGCCAAAGCCAGTCAGGACAACGGATGGACAATTATTTCCAGCACAGCCAAAATGCGTTGACATGCCGGGGTCGTTCCGTATAATCCCCCAAAACGTCTAAATTATCAGGAGTTAAGGCCCTTTCCCCCATACGGGTGGAGCAGAGCCGTTTTTTTTATGGGTTCAAGGATTGGTTGCGGACGTTTGAAAGGGTTGTTTTTCTCAAGCCCGACCGTGTTAACCTTGAGCTGATACAACTTCTGAAATAACCGGGCGCAAGGCCGGGTTTTTTAATTGATCTGAGGGGACCTATGTTCAGCACCTTGAGAAGTATTCTGCTGTTGATGACAGTCTGTCATCTTGGTTTTACCCTGGCGCCTGCCCCCGTCCAGGCCAAAAAGGCCACCGAAACCTCCATCTCGCTGGTTGATGGGGTCACGGTGGGACCGAATGGGGACATTTACCTGAGCCAACGGGAGCACAATATCGTCAGCCGGGTGGATGCGAAAGGCATGATTCACACCGTGGCCGGAACCGGGAACTCCGGGTTTGCCGGAGACGGGGGGCCTGCCAACAAGGCTCTTTTGAAGATGCCGGCGGGATTGCACATCGACAAGAAGGGGGACCTGTATATCGCCGACCGTGAGAACCACCGTGTCCGCAAAGTCGACCGGAAGGGGATCATCACCACGGTGGCGGGAAACGGGACTGCCGGTTTCAGCGGCGACGGGGGACCGGCCACCGGGGCCAGCCTCAACCTGCCTTCCGGTGTGGTCACTGATAGTAAAGGAAACCTGTATATTTCCGATCGCTCCAACAACCGCGTCCGCGTGGTCAGCCCCAAGGGCATTATCAAGACCTGGGCCGGCAACGGGAATGAGGGCTATTACAACGATAATGGCCCCGCCGTCAACGCCACCCTTGATAAGCCGTTCGGCCTGGCCATGGACAGCAAAGACAATCTCTATATCGCCGATCGGGGCAACAACCGTGTCCGCAAGGTCACGCCCGATGGCATCATCACCACCTACGGCGGCGACGGGGGATTCTATTTCATCGGCGACAACGGTCCCGCCTATCGGGCCAGCCTCGCCGGTCCGACGGGAGTGGCGCTCGACAAGAAGGGGAACCTGTACATCGCGGACAACTACAACAACCGCGTCCGCATGATCGACACCCTCGGCATGATCCGTACCGTGGCCGGAACAGGCACGCAGGAGTACAACGGAGATTCCGAGGTGGCCCGCGAAACCAACCTGAGCAAGGTGTTTGCGGTGGCGGTTGACAACCGGGACAACCTGATCGTGGTCGACCGTTCGCACTACCGCATTCGCCGCATCGATCCACAGGGAAGCAAGGTGGAGACGATCGCCGGAAACGGCGTCAAGCTGTTCGCGGGTGACGGCGGTCCGGCCACCGGAGCGCGTCTCAACTTTCCCCACGGCATACTGGTCGACGATCAGGACAACGTCATTTTCGCGGACAAGGCCCACTACCGTATCCGCAAAATCACCCCGGACGGGACCATCAGCACCATTGCCGGCAACGGAATCCGCGGCAACATCGGGGATGGCGGTCCGGCTCTGGAGGCCTCGGTCTACCCGACGTTTCTCTCCCGCAACGACAAAGGCGAAATTTATTTCATGAGCCCCAGCGGGTTCGTCAGCATCGTCCGCAAAGTGAAAACAGACGGCACCATCGAACTGGCGTTCACCACCGGCGACAAGGAATATCAAAAGTCGGTGACGTCCGGGAAACATGTGGGCGTTTCCTCCCAGTCCGAGATCGTGGCCATCACGCAGTTTTCAGACGTCATCCCGGATCACAAGGGCAACCTGATCATCGCCGACCGCATCAACCACCAGATCCGGCGCCTTTCCGCCGATGGTAAATTCACCACCATCGGAGGGACCGGGGAATCGGGTTATCACGGGGATGGCGGACCGGCCACCGAGGCGGCCTTCCGGGACCCGCGCACGCTGGAGATCGATTCCAAGGGCAACATTTACGTCGGAGACGCGGCCAACAACGTCATCCGCAAAATCGACACCCAGGGAATCATCACCACCATCGCGGGCAACACCAAGTTTGAAGACAGTGGTGACGGCGGTCCGGCCTTAAAAGCCGGGATCAAATCCATTGACGACCTGGTCCTGTCTCCCTCGGGCGAACTTTACATCGTCGAATCCGGAACCCATGTCATCCGCAAGATCGCGAAGGATGGCATCATCTCCACCGTCGCCGGACGGGCGGGGGTGCAGGGGTATTTCGGTGATGGCGGCCCGGCCACCAAGGCCATGCTGAAGACGCCCACCTGCCTGGCATTCGATTCCAAAGGCAACATGTACATCACCGACATGGGCAACAACCGTATCCGCAAGGTGGACACCAAAGGCGTCATCACCACCTTCGCCGGGAGCGGCCATTTCGGTTGGGCCAATGAAGGTGAAGAGGTGCAGATTTATTTTCAGAACTTTCCCTAAAAACCCGGCGTGTTTTTGCGGCGGGCACAATCGACTAACAACAACCATAACGCATGGAGTGGTTTCATGTTGAATGCCAGACAATACATACAGGGAATTTTTATCGGAGTCGGTCTTTTGTTGTGCGCTCTGCCGGCTGCAGCGGCGGACACCGATGCCCTGACCAAAGTCCTTTCCGAGGTGGATGCCCGGGTGTGCACCTCTCCCAAAGATATCCAGCAGTTTTACAGCAAAAACCTCGTCATCATGTTCGACGACAAGCGCGTCATGCTCGAAAATCGCATTGAGGACTACGAGTCCATGATGTCCGATCTGGTCGGACTCAAATGCACTGCCGAGCGCACGGTGCTGAGCAGCGGCGTGGGGGACAAAAGTTCCTTCATGGCGGTGGATGAGACGGCCAGCGTCACTTCGCAGTCCGGCCACATCGACGAACGCCAGCACAGCTTCTGTACCTATGGCTTTGTCAAGGAAGGCGGCGCCTGGAAAATAGCGCACGAGCACTGTTCCAGCCTGCCGGACTACACCATCGTGCCGGGCGACGACGCTCTGTATTACTTCCACAACCCCGTTTATTGACCGTCCGCTTGCCGTGGACGCTACCCACTCTCCCGCCCCGGGTTCCCATGTGGAACCCGGTGGCGTCCGTTTTTCCATTTTTTCAGAACCGGCCGAAAGGGTTGAGTTGTGCCTTTTTGACTCGGCGGACGATGCCGCCGAATTCCGCCGCGTTCCCCTGAGCCGGGCCGGTCCGGGCCTCTGGACCGTGCTGCTGCCGGAAGAAAAGCCCGGCCGCCTCTACGGGTACCGGGTGGACGGCCCGTTCGATCCCGCCCGCGGCCTCTTTTGCAATCCCAATAAAATCCTCATCGACCCGTACGCCCGCTGTCTGGGCCGGGCCCCTGTGTGGGACGAACGCCTGTTCGGCCATTCCCGGCTCGATCCGGCCAAACCGGATCGGCATGACAACGCCCCGGTGGCGCCTCTGGCCCGGGTGATCGATCCGTCGTTCGACTGGCAAGGCGATGCACCGCCGGACATCCCCTGGGAACGCACGGTCCTCTACGAAACCCACGTCAAAAGCCTCACCGCGCGCCATCCCGGAGTGCCGGAAAACCGGCGCGGCGCTTATCTGGGACTGGCAACGGACGCCGTGACCGCCCACCTGCGCGAACTGGGCGTCACCGCCGTGCAGTTGCTGCCGGTTCACCAGGCGTTCGACGAATGGCACTGCGTGAAGCACGGCCTCGTCAATTACTGGGGGTACAACACACTGCTTCCCTTCGCTCCGGACCGGCGTTTTGCCCGGTCATCGCCTGAGGACGATCCGGTGACGGCATTCAAAACGATGGTCCGCGGCCTGCACCGGGCCGGGCTGGAGGTCATTCTCGATGTGGTGTACAACCACACCGCCGAAGGCGGGGTGCTGGGGCCGGCGCTGTCCTGCCGCGGGCTCGACAACCCGGCCTATTACCGGCAGGACCCCGGACATCCCGGGGCTTATCTCGATTTTACCGGGTGCGGCAATTCCTGGAACATCGACCATCCCGTGGCGCGGCGGCTGGTGCTCGACAGCCTGCGGTACTGGGTGCGGGACATGCACGTCGACGGTTTCCGTTTCGATCTGGCGACGGTGCTGGGGCGCGGCGGGTCGGGCTTCGATCCGGGGCATCCTTTCTTCATGGAAGTGGCCAGCGATACGGTTTTGTCGCGGGTCAAGCTCATTGCCGAACCCTGGGACCTGGGCGCGGGCGGGTACCGCCTTGCGGGTTTTCCTTCTGGCTGGTCGGAGTGGAACGACCAGTACCGCAACGTCGTCCGGCGCTTCTGGCGCGGCGACGCGGGGCAGGTGGGGCTGTTCGCTCGCCGTATTTCCGGCAGCGCGGACATCTACGGACCGTCCGGCAAGCCGCCGCGCGCGTCGATCAACTACGTCACCTGTCACGATGGTTTCACCCTCAACGATCTGGTCAGTTATGACCACAAGCACAACGAGGACAACCGGGAAGCCAACCGCGACGGTACCGATCAGAATTTCAGCATGAGCTTTGGCGAGGAAGGCCCGACCCTGGACACGGAGATCCTCGCCCGGCGTTACCGCCAGAAACGCAACCTGCTGGCGACGCTGCTCGTGTCGCAGGGCACGCCCATGCTCCTCGGCGGGGATGAACTGGGGAAAACGCAGCGCGGCAACAACAACGCCTGGTGTCAGGACAACGAAATCAACTGGTACCATTGGGGACTCGACGCGGAACAGAAACCGTTTCTCGATTTCGCGAAAAAACTCGTCCGGCTCAGGCAATCGCACCCCCTCCTGCAACGTTCCCGGTATTTCACGGGGAAGAAGCTGCCGGGCGGTTTCCGGGACCTGTGCTGGCACCACCCCGAAGGCCGGGAGATGGAGAAACGGGATTGGGAGAATGCCGCCCTGTCCACGTTCGGGATGCAGTTTTTCCAGATGGAAGGCCGGACGCCGTCCTCCCTGCTGATCCTGTTTCACGCGGATGGGGACCGCGCGGTCGATTTCCGGCTTCCTCCGCTTCCGGCGGGTTTTCACTGGGTCCCGCTTCTGGACACGGCGGAAACGGAGGACCCCCGCACGGTGCAAGGCGGATACCCCATGGAGCCGCTTTCAATGGCCGTGCTGGAGGCGCGGAGCGTTGACGATTGACGCAGCTTGCAATGCCCGCGCACACGTTTTAGGATGAGGTTTTCATCCCGCCCGCGGCTCAGGGTCCGCTGCGGATTCCACTTCCTGGTGATACCGGTTTTGTGTTGAGGGCACCTCTAAACAATGTATTGGGCGTCGGGCAGGCCTGGGTTTCTCAGGACCTGCGGGTTGCTGGAGCGTAAATTGCGGAATTACCAGAGGCTCCCTTGAATTGTCGCATCTTCATATTGGCGCTGGTCCTGGTGTTGTCCTGTGCCTGGTTCGCCTGGTCGCAGGAGGGGCAGGACTGGCGCACCTGGCAGGAGCTGTACCACCAGAACCGGGCGGAACGGGCCGAAAGCCCGGAACAGGCCGAACAGTGGAAAAACCGTCCCATTGAAATCAAGCAGGTCGAGGTGAATTTCAGCGGTGGCGCCGTGCGCGAGGTGTGCATCACCTGCCACGACGGTATTGAACCGATGAGCCCGTCCCACCCGGAGTCCATGGGGTGCACGGTGTGTCATGGCGGCGATCCCGAAGCCCTGGAGAAGGACGCGGCGCACGCCACGTTGATTCACGACCCGCGCGCCGGGACGGGGCGGCGCAATCCTTCCGCCCTGTCGGTGGTGCATCTTTCCTGCGGCCGGGCGGGCTGCCATTCCGGGCACGCCGATGCCAGCCGCAACCACGTGCAGCGGGTGCGCCGGTCGATGATGGGCACCCTGACGGGGATGATCGCGGGATTGCGTTTTCAATGGGCGGCGCAGGAGACCCGGCGGGCGAAATACGGCGTCTACTCCCTGCCGGTCCCGGCACTGCCGGAAGACATGCAGGAAGCGGCGCAGCAGGACAATGAAATCGAGGCGCTGCCGTTTTTCCTGCCGCGGGACCGGCAGCGCGCACTGGAGCAGGGCGGCGATGGTGGCGGCGGGAAGGTGTCGCATCACCCGGCGGACGGCGTGCTGCGGAGCGGCTGCCTCGAATGCCATCTGGATGGAACGCCGGACCCGGAACATCCGCGTTCGCAGGGCTGCGCCGCGTGCCATGTTTCCTATTCCAATGAAGGGTTGTATGAGGGGATGGACCCCACCATCGATAACAAGCAGCGCGGTCACATGAAACGTCACCGGCTGACGGCCCTGCCGGAGGAGGCCACCTGCACCGTCTGCCACCGGGCGCAGGCGCGGCAGGAAAACCGGGTTGTGCCGGCGGTCAGTCCGGCAACGCGCGACGTGCATGTGGAAGCGGGCATGGAATGCATCGACTGCCACACCTCGTCCGATGTGATGGGTGACGGAACAGTCCACTCGCGCCAGTACGAGGCGGTGGAAATCCAGTGCGAGACCTGTCACGGTGACGCGGAGCACAATCCACGAGTCGCCCGGGTGGAGCCGGCGGATGCCCGGGTGCTGAGGGAAAACCGCCATTACGCGGACACGCCGGTGGGTCAAAATGACTGGGTGGCGGTGTCCCGCCGGAGGCGCAAGCTTTCGAACGTGAAAGTGCATGAGGGTAATATCGTGACGGTTTCAAAACGCACCGGGAAAACCTGGAACGTGCCGCTCATCAAGGGCAGCCGCAGTCACCGGATCAGCGGACACAACGAGCGGCTGGCGTGCAATGCCTGCCATTCCAGTTCGGTTCCGGAATGCCGGGGGTGCCACCTGACGCTCGAGGCAACAAAACGCGGATCGTTGTTCGCCTCCACGGAAATCGAGCACCGGGAACCGGCGCTGATGATCGGACCGGACGGCCGGGTGCGCCCGGCGCTGCCCCAGCCGCCGCGGACCTTGAACGCGCTCGATGCTAAGGGAACGCCGCTGCCGGTGATCGACGACTGGGGGGACAAGCAGGGCCGTTACCGTGAATTTGTGTTCACCAATCCTCTTGGATACAGTGGCGCCAACCCGGCTTATGCCACGCACCCGCACGCCACCGGGCGGCAGGTACGCGGGTGCGCGTCGTGCCATTTGTCCGCTGCGGCGCTGGGGCTGGGCGAGGCGATTCTTGAAATGGGGCAAAAATCCTCCGGCAAGAAAGACCGTGCGGAAACCGTCCAGCGCGGCAATGTTTACGGTACACTGGGCGCCGGTGCCCGGCCGCCGATGGCCACGCCGCAGGGGCAGCCCGTGGCCGGAACGCATCAGCCCGGCGCGCGTCCTTTCAACCAGAAGGAACTCAACCGCATACTCCGCGTGGGCAACTGCCTGCCCTGTCACGCTAAAGAGGACGATCCGATTTACCGCGATATCGACAAAAGTTACCGGACCGCTGAAGGGGCCCGGCACCGTGCGCTTGTGAAACAGGCCAGGGGGGCTCTTTGAAACGATTCAACAGGTCCTTCCGCCTGATCCTCTTGGCGCTGTGCGGGGTGTTGTTCGCCTCCGGGCTGTTGGCGCAGGAATACAACACCCGGTCGCTGTTCGATTACGATTTTTCCGGCGCGCGCAGTTCGTCCCCTCAGGAGGAACCCGCCATCAGCGAGGAAGACGTCGTTCCGCCCGAGACGCCTCAAGAGGAATCCTTTGGCGCGCCGCCCGGGTTCTCTGCACCGTCGCCCTTTCCGCAGGAGAAACGGTACCGGAAAAAGATCGTCGAGGTGCCCGCGTCTGTGCCGCGCCAGACACTGGAGGCGGGCGACATCCGCGATCCCTTCTTTCTCATCCGTGGTTACCGCGAGGAGGCGAAGGAGGCGCTGGAGCCGGGCGTGACCATCGACGGCATCCGCTTCAACAGTTATCCGGATTCGAAGGAGTCTGAAATCCGCTTTTTCCAGGATTCCAATTTCGCGCTGGAAGATGTTTTCGGCAGGATCCGGACGGACAACCGGGACGAGGGGTGCCAGTTCTGCCATCACGGTATTGAAGAGATCAGCCCCAATCACCGGCTGGAGTGCACGGACTGCCACGGCGGCAACTCCGGCACGCGCAACGAGAAGAGGGCGCACAAAAGCATGGTGGCGAATCCTTCCTCGCCACAGAACGCCGTGCGGTATTGCGGCAAGTGCCATATGGAGCAGGTGACGTGGATGGAGCAGTCGCTCATGGCCACGGCGCGTGGCATCACCGGTCTCACGCGCCACGCCTGGGGCCGGGGAGAGACCGCCAAAGCGGATGAACAATCCGCAGGCGCCGGGGAAAAACCGGCGGGTGACGCGGCGCAGGCGTCAGAGGGAAAAGAAGCGAAAGCAGAAGAAACGGCACAGCACCCGGCGGTGGGCCACGGTCCGGTGCAGGAGTTTCTGGATAAGAAATGCCTGCGTTGCCACCTGTCTTCGGAAGCGCCGCGCCGGTCCGGTGATTACCGCGCGACCGGGTGCGCCGCCTGCCATATGGTCTACACCAACGACGGGACCACCCTGACGCGCGACCGCGCGGTGCAGCGATCGATCAAGGGGGGTGAGTCCATGCGCGACCGTTTCCTGCGGCAGTCCTCGCTTGAGTCGATTGAGCAGGTCCGCGCCTATCCCGTGGTGCACCAGTTCACCGTGGCCACCCCGAGCGTGCAGTGCGAGCACTGCCACCAGAACAACGGAGTCGGCGATGAATATGAGGGATTGTTCGCCCCGCCTGCACGGCCGGCCGGTCCGAGAAAGCAGATCAACGGCGAGGACCCGGTCCTGCACGGGCGTCACTATGAATTCCTGGTGCCGGACATCCACCGCGAGCGGGGCATGCACTGCATCGACTGCCACTCCGCCGTGGAAATGAAACAGGATGCGTCCAAATTTGAAACCCTGCACGACGCGGTGACGATCCAGTGCGTTGATTGTCATGGAACGCATGAGGCGGGACCGGCCGGGAAGAATCTGGCGCCTTCGAACACCCGCGACAAGGCGCTGGCGGATGCGGCGGACCTCAATCCGAATCTGGCGCGCAAGGTCCGGGGCGATGAAACGATTCTGATGACCCGGGCGGGCACGCCGATGGTGCATGTGCGCCACAAGAAAGACCATTGGGAACTGGTGTCCAAGGTCACCGGCAGGCGGCACCGCGTTCCGCTGTTGAAGGATATGAAGGAACCGCCCATTGCGCATCGCGTGGGCGGGCACCTGGAAAAAGTCGAGTGCCACGCCTGCCACGCCCGCTGGTCGGCCAGTGAATGGGGGCTCCACGCCATCCGTGAACCGGATGTCGACGCAGGTCCCTGGAAGGACTGGGAATTCAGCGACCCGGCGTGGAACAACCTCGTCTCGGCAAAGGCGGATGGGGAGGAAACGGAGAAGAACGGTGCGCTGCTGTGGCCGACGGTTGCAGGCAAGCGCGGCGGACTCGAAGGCGAGTGGTCGCCGGGTCAGTGGATCACCCTGTTCGCGCGTGGAGACTGGTCGCGCCTGCTTCTGGGGAAAAACACGCGCGGCAAGGTCAGCGTGCTCAAGCCGCGCCACCAGGTTTTCATCACCGACAACACGGTACGGGAGGGGGCGGACCGTCCCGCGGCGCGCGTGGCGGAAACACCGGCGGGGATGCCCGGTCTGGTGCTGACACCGCACGCTCCGCACACCATCCGGCCCACTGCGCGGACCTGCGAGTCCTGCCATGAAAACCGGGAAGCGGTGGGCTTGGGCGCGGCGTACCTGGCCTCGGTGAAGGACGGCAAGGCATTCTTGAAAACATGGAAGGAGACGGGAATCCTGCCGGATAATTTTCAGCTCGGGCAGGTGCTGGCGGAAGACGGCACCCCGATCCAGACGGTTCTGCCGGAAGGCGCGCGGACGCTCAGCCTGAAAGAAGCGCAGCGGCTGTTGAATCCTTCGGAACAATACAAAATCAGCCGCTGGCTGGACCTGCAGGAAAAGAATCTGGACACCCTGCTTTCCAGGAAGTCGTTTCCCTACGACCACCTGCACGAGTTGAACCGCCGCAAATACGGCGAGCCTACCCGTGCCGAAGACTTGTATTACAATAAGAACACGCACCGGTTTGAATCCCACCTGCCGCAGATGGAAACGGCAGGGGAGGACGGTGCCGGTTCAATCCGTGTTCAGGACAGCCCTCCGGTGGCGGAGACCCCCATGCCGGAAGGGACGATTGAATTTTCCCGGGAGCGCTTTCCCGTGCCGAAGACGGGCAAAAACTGATGACCACGACGACTCCATTTTCCCGGCGATTTTTATTCGGCGCTCTTTTGCTTCTGCCGTTATTGACCGGGATCGGCAAGGCGCATGCCGGACCGGATGTGGCGTCTCTTGTGGAAAACGGTTGCGATGCCTGCCACCGGCTGGAGGCGTCCATTCCTGAAGAAGGGCGCAAGGGGCCGGATTTGTTTTTCTCCGGAAACAAATTTCAAAAGCAGTGGCTCTTGAACTGGCTGCAATCGCCGCAGCCGGTCCGGCCTTCGGGATACACCTCCGATCCGGGATTTCTTGAAGGCAAGCCCACCGTGGCCGTGCCCCATCCGGCGGCGGATGCACCCGAGGCCCAGGCACTGACCGAAGCCCTGATGCAGATGAAAGTCGAAGGGCTGGAAACCGCTCCGCCGGAGGTGGCCGAACCGCTCAGCAAGGGACTGCGGTTCAAGATCAAGATCCTGTTCGAGCGCGATTACGGGTGCATCGCCTGCCACCAGACGGTCAACCTGGTCGGCGAACCCCGGGGCGGGGTGTCCGGCCCCACCCTGTTGAATGCCGGCGACCGCCTGCAGGCGGAGTGGGTTTACAACTGGTTGAAGACGCCGGCGCGGTTCGAACCGAAAAGCCGCATGCCGGTGTTTGATCTGACGGAAGAGGAACGCATCCAGCTCACCCGGTATGTGATGTGGCACAAGACGGAGAAAGAAGAGAAATGACGGGGCGCATCCGCAATCATAAAAGCCTGAAGGCGGTTCTGTTGGCGCTCGCGCTTGTGCTCGGCGCCTGTGGAGAGGATAAGCAATCCGCCGGCAGGCCGCGTCCGCCGACTGAAAACGAGCCGCCGGTCGTCGCCACCGTTCCCGTCGAACCGGTGCCGCAAACCCCGGCGCCGAAGGCGCACCCCGTCACGGCCAAAACGAAGGAAACCTACCAATGGTATTGCGCGCAGTGCCACGGCGTCAAGGGCAAGGGCAACGGCATCAACGCGCCGCACACCGCCGTTCCGCCGCGCGATCACACCAAGGCAGCCTACCTGGAAACACGCAGTGACGAACAGTTGTTTCATGTCATCAAGTTCGGCGGGCTGGCCGGCGGGCGTGCGCCCTGCATGCCGCGCTGGGGCCACACGCTCGACGACGACATGATCCACTCACTCGTCAACTACATCCGTGAGCTGTGCCACTGCGAAGCACTGTAAATATTTTTAAAACTTTACTGTGTGAGGACGGGCCAGATGCTGGAGTATTGATCCGTCCATGGGCGGATGTTTCCCCCCATTTTGGCCGCCATCCAGATCTGTTTTTTTACCAGGGTGTCGTGGCTTTTTTTGTCCCTGGTGACGGCAGCCCATAATGTCCGGGCTTTTACCGGAGGTTGCGCCTGGGGGTTGAATTTGAAACTGAAATGCCAGCCCAGTTTTTCGGTATTGGCGTAGACCACCGGCAACAGGTCGAGAAAACGGTTGGAGACGTGGAGGAAGATCACCCCACCGGGTTTGAGGGAGCGTTCGTATTCCTGGAACGCGTCCATGGTCAGCAGGTGGACCGGGATGGCGTCGCTGTTGAACACGTCAATGATCAGCGCGTCGTAGGTCCTGTCGGGTTGTTTGCGCAACGAGACGCGTCCGTCGCCGTAAATGATATCCACTTTGCCCTTGCTGTCTTTCAGGAACGTGAAGTAGTTCTCGGCGATGTAGCCCACCATCGGGTCGATTTCCAGATAATCCCAGTCGTCGCCTTCCTTCGAATACCCCGCCAGGGAACCCGCTCCCAGCCCCATCAGCGCAACGCGTCGCGCCGGCAGAGGCCGGTTGATTAAGAACAGTCCCATCGGCGATTCGGGATGGAAATAGGTCAGGGGGATGTGCTTGCCGCGCGGATCGAGAATCTGCGCGCCGTGGGTGGTGGTGCCGTGCTTCATCATGCGGAATCCTTTTTCCTCGCTCACGGTGTGGACTCCGTAGTGGCTGCGCACTTTGTAGACGAGCCGCTTGGGAAGGATGTAGTTGTCCAGAATGATGACCCACGCCACCAGTCCCGCCAGCACATAGGCGTGGCGGATGAACACCTGTTTCAGGCTGAACAGCAGGAACAATGTGGCCAGCGCGCCCGAGAGGTCGATGAGGAACACGAGTTGCGGGTCCACCCTGGTACGGATCAGGCTCCAGCCCAGGGTGACGGCGAGGATGGTGATGAACTGCAGGGCGAAGACGAATTTTTTCTTTTCTCCCGTTTCCTGCCCGATGGCCAGTCCCCAGACGCCGAGCGCAAACGCGATGAGCGTCTCCAGCGTCATGTTGAACACCCAGGGCGCCACCCAGTTGACCAGGAAGCCACCGACGAATCCGCCGGCGGAGAGCACCATGTAATAAGCGGTGAGTCCGGCGGGATCTTCCGGTTTGGCCTCGTTCAGGCGGTAGTGGCAGACCAGGCAGAAGATGAAGCACAGGAAGAGGATGAGCAACGGGCCGAAAATCTTTGCGAATAGAGGAAAGTCCGGGAGTATTCCTTTCACCGCATGTTGACCGAGTTCCAGAAGCGATTGCCCCATCAGGTTGAAGAAGAACAGGATGACGCCGAGCGAAACGAACCAGTGGATGTACTTCAGGAACCAGCCGGGGCAGAACGGCTTGCGCTTGAAGCTGAGCACCAGCGTCAGCAGGTAAATCGCCAGCGGCATGATCCACAGCAGGGGAACCGGGGCGATGTTCAGCGTGAGCTCGTTTGTGACCGCCAGGAAGAAGGCGGACGGGGCGGCGCTGAGCAAAAGCCATTTCAGCAGTTTGTCCGCGGGTACCGAAGGCAGCGAGATGCCGGACGGTTTTTCCCGGCTGTGGATTGGAATCTTCAATTGCACGGCGATGAACAGCACCACCACCAGTGCGTAACCGTATTGCCAGAGCCGCAGCTGCTCGGAAAGGTCGAAGTAGGGTTCCCAGAAGAAGGGATAGCTGAGAAGAGAGGCGAACGCGCCCAGATTCGACCCGGCGAACAGAACGTAAGGGTTTTTCCGCGCTTCCAGATGCGATTCGGACAGGTGCACCTGCAGGTAGATCGACAGCGTGGAAAGGATGAAGAACAGCCCGCCGATGGTCAGCGTGAGCAGGAGCACGATTTCACCGACGATGGGGATGTCGTAAGAGGGTTCGGCCATGCGCTCGCCGTTGATGGGCAACAGCAGGAGCGACAGTCCCACAAGGTAGGTGTGCAGCATCCGGAAGCGGGTGAACTTCAACCGCCCGTTCATGATGTGCACGTAGCCGTAGCCGATGAAAAGAACAGCCTGGTAAAACACCAGGGTGATGCCCCAGACCATGTAGCCGCCGCCGAAGCCGGGCAGGATCAGCTTGCCGAGGACCAGCTCCACCTGAAAGATCAGAAAGGACGACAGGAAAACCAGAACCTGAAGCAGGAGAACGCTCATGTCAAATCCGAATGGGCCTTTTTGCGTAAAGGGTGCGAACGGTGTATAGTTTTCACCGGTGGTTTCATCACATCAATGCCGTCTCTGACGCGGTTCCATTCGGCAACCGGCGGTGACGGGATCCCGTTCCCATGAGAAAACAATGGTTGACGTTGTACCATTTGCAGGACTCCTTTACAACCAGGGTAAAGCAGGGCATCTGTCTGATTTAACAGCCCCTCCTTACGATGTTATCCGGCCGGACATGCAGGAGGCCTTGTACGCGAAGAACCCGCACAACGTGGTGCGGCTGATTCTTGGCAAACAGTTCCCGGAGGATTCAGCAACCGACAACCGCTACACCCGCTCCGCCCGCGACTTTAAGGAATGGCGGCGGCGGGGGGTCCTAAATAAGGATAACGCCTCTTCGTTTTATGTCTATAGCCAGGAATACGAATATGAAGGGCAGAAGGTCGTCCGCAACGGATTTTTCGCGCGGGTGGGGTTAGAGGAATTCAGCCGGGGCAACATTTGCCCGCACGAATTCACCCTGGCCAAGGCCAAACAGGACCGGGCGCAGCTCATCCGCGCCTGCCGGGCCAATTTCAGCCCGGTGTTCGGGCTGTTCTCCGATCCGTCCAGGCAGGTCGACGCCCGCCTCCAGCCGATTATGAACACCGATCCGATCGGGGAAGTTACGGCGGATGGTGTTTTGAACCGTCTGTGGCGCATCACCGATCCGGAGACCCTCGAATTTCTTTCCGCGTCATTCGCGGATAAAAAAGTCTACATCGCCGACGGGCACCACCGTTACGAGACCGCGCTCGGTTACTGGCAGGAATACGGACAGGAGGTGCCGGAGTCGCGCTGGGTGTTGATGTTCCTCACCAATCTGGACGCGGAAGGGCTGGCGATTTATCCCATCCACCGGCAGGTGAAACTCGATGGCGGGCTGGACGGGCGCTTCGGCGCGGGTTCGGGGCGTCAGACGTTTGAATCGCGTTTGCGTGAATTTTTCGACATTGAGCCGCAGCCGAAAAACGCGGGCACGCAGGAGTTGCTCGACGCGCTGAGTCAGGCCGGGCAGGGCGGTATCGCGTTCGCCGCTTGTTTCGGCGGCGGTGATGCGTTGCTGCTGAAGCTGAAGGATCCCAAAGGGGTGATCCCCCACATGCCCAAGGACGACCCGCAGGAGATCATCCACCTGGGTGTGTACCAGTTGCACACGCTGGCGCTGAATCACATTCTTGGCGTGGACACCAAAACGCCGGAAGGGCAGGCCTGCATGAATTACAACGTGCGTTCGGAGGAGGCGCGGAAACAGGTCGACGAAGGGCTGTACGACCTGGTGTTTCTGATGAATCCGACGCCGATCGAACAGGTCCGGGCAATGGCGGAGAAGGGCATCCGTCTGCCGCAGAAAGCGACTTACTTTTATCCCAAACTGTTGTCGGGTCTTGTGATCAACCCGTTTGAATGATGAAGATCCAGAGCGCGGAATTCGTCACCGGCGCGGTGACGCCAAAACAATACCCGAAAACGTTTCTGCCCGAGGTGGCGTTCGCCGGAAGGTCCAACGTCGGCAAGTCCTCCCTGCTCAATTCCATTCTCAACCGCAAGAAGCTCGTCAAAACCAGCGCCACGCCGGGCAAGACGCAGGAGATCAACTTTTTCGAGATCAACCGCCGGTGGATGTTCACCGATCTGCCGGGCTACGGCTTTGCCCGGGCGCCGGCCAACGTGCGGCGGAAATGGCAGGGGATGATCGAACAGTACCTGACCGGACGGGAGCCGCTCCGGCTGGTGGTGCTGCTGGTCGATATCCGCCGCGACCCGACGGAACTCGACCTGCAGATGCAGGAATGGCTGGAGCACTGGAACATCCCCTACCTGCTCGTCGCCACCAAGGCGGACAAGCTCAAGCAGGCGGAACGGGCGCGCCAGTTGAAAAAGATCAAGAGCGCATTCGACCCGGAAGGCCGGCGGGAGGTGATCGCCTTCTCCTGCCAGGTCAACTTGGGCCGGAAGGAGCTTTGGGCCCACATCCGGAATGCGCTTGCGGAAGACCTGGAACCGGAAAAGACCGCGTAAACGCGGTCATCCCCACATCTCGGCCGGAATCTCCAGCCGTTCCACTTTTTTCCCGTTGACGATATGCGAATCGAGGATTTCATCCACATCGTCCGGCTGCACGCCTTTGTACCAGACTCCGTCCGGGTAAACGACGACCACGGGGCCGGTGGAACAGGGGCCCATGCACCCGGTGTTGGACAGCAGGGCCTTGCCAAACAGCATGCGCTTTTCGATGCCCATCCCGAATTTTTCCATGATGGCCATGGCGTTGTTTTCGCCACAGGAGCCGCGCGGATGTCCCGGCGGGCGCGTGTTGGTGCAGACGAATATATGATAAGCAGGTTTCGGCATGATTCCTCCTCTATAGGGTAAAAATGGAAAGGCAGACTCTATCATGAGATGTCGAAGCGTGCAAAACGATTCAGGCTTCCTCAAACGGGATTTCCACGCCCACAATGTTTGCCCTGCCGGTGCGGAGGGAGTAGAATGGGGCTTCTCTGGCGGGAAGGAGTTTTCGCACTCGTCCCGACGTCCTTCCGGTATTTCATGACGCTTGCCTTGCCCGAAATCCAGCCGATGCGACTTTCACCTTCTGCATTGAGACAGCGTTTGTTGTCCGCAGCCGTGGCCCGGCCGGACGCGGTCGAAATTGTACCGCTCGCCGGCGACGCCTCGACGCGCCGTTACTTCCGCCTTCTCTTGTCTTGCGAGACCGGAGCCGCAGCCGACCCGGCTTCGTTGGTGGCGATGGAACTCGAGGTCCCGCAGCCGGATGCGCCGATGGAGTGGCTGGAGATCCACCGCTACCTCTCTGGAATCGATCTCCCCGTGCCGAATGTGTTCGATTATCTCGCCGGGGAGGGAGTGCTCATTCTGGAGGACCTGGGCGACGCCACGCTGGAGGAGCGCCTCAAACAGGCCGGAGCGGACGAGGCCCAGGCCTGGTACGAAAAGGCGGTCGACCTGCTGGCCCACCTGCAGGCCCGCGCCACCGCGCCGGAACCGACGGCCTTCAGCCGCCGGTTTGATGTGGAAAAACTGATGTGGGAATTCGATTTCATGCTGGAGCATTACGCCGCCGGCCTTCTTGGTCGGTCCCTCTCACCCTCCCTGGCGCAAACCCTGCGCGAGGAGATGACCGCCCTGTGCCGGGAGTTGGAAGCCCTCCCGGCGGTGCTCTGCCACCGCGACTATCACAGCCGCAACCTGATGGTGCGCGGCGGCGATCTGGTGATGATCGATTTTCAGGACGCGCGCCTCGGACCGCCGCAATACGATCTGGTGTCCCTCTTGCGCGACGCCTACAACCCTTTGGACGAAATTTTCGTGCAGGAGATGAAAGCGCGTTTCCTCTCGGCCCGGCAGACGATGACCGGCGATGCGCTTTCGCCGATGGAATTCGATCGCGGGTTCGACCGCATGACCGTCCAGCGTTGTCTCAAGGCTGTCGGCACCTTTGCTTTCCAGAAAACGGTGAAAGGCAACGACCGCTACCTGCCGGGCATTGCTCCGTCGCTTTTCAACGTTTCGAACGCGCTCAAGCGGCATGCGGACCTGGGTCCCTTGCGGAACGCGCTCGAAGAAGCCCTGCCCCCGCTCCGGCAGGCGGGAGGCGCGCCGTGATCCTGAAACGTTACGTACTGAAACAATTCCTGCAGATCTACCTGCTGACGCTTGGCGCGCTGGTTGGCATGTTCCTGGTGATCGACTGTTTTGAACGCATCGACGAATTCGTTTCGCGTTCGGCGCCCCTGTCTTATCTGTTCTTTTATTACGTGTACAAGGTTCCATTCATCTTTTTCTTCATGGCGCCGCAGGCGGTCCTGCTCGCCACCGTGGTGACGCTGGCAACGCTGGCGCGCAACAACGAATTCACCGCCATGAAGGCCTGCGGCATCGGCGTGACCCGCATCACCCTTCCCATTCTCAGTTGCTCCATCGTCATCGCCTTTTTCGTGGTGATCATCAATGAATTCGTCGCTCCGGTGACCAGCGAAAAGATGAACTACATCTATTACGTCAAGGTGCGCGGCATGGAGGAACAAGGCCAGTTGCAACGCGACAACATCTGGTTGCGGTCCGCCAACGGCGCGATCTGGAACATCAGTTTTTACGATCCCGGCAAATCCCTCATGCGCGGCGCGAGCCTTCTGTACTATGACGAGGAAGAGCTGTTCATGCGCCGCCGCATAGACGCGGAGCAGGTGTTGTGGAACGGCAAGCAGTGGGAGTTCCTGAAGGGGTCCATCCGCTATTTTGGCAAGGAGAGTCTGGACAAGACGGAATTTTTCGAGAAAGAGTTTTTTCCCGTGCTGGAGACGCCGACGGATTTCCAGAAAATCCAGAAGCGGCCCGAGGAACTGAGCCTGCGCGAGATGTACGGCATTATCCAGGCCAATGAAACCGAAGGTCTCGACACCCACCAGATCTGGGTCGACCTGCACCAGAAGCTGTCTTATCCCTTCGTCAGTGTCGTGCTGGCGTTGATCGGCATTCCGCTGTCGATCCGTTCCAGCAGAAACGGTGGCATTTTGTTTTGCGTGGCGGTCAGTCTGTCCATGGGATTCGTGTTCTCGTTCCTGTACGCCATGGGCATTTCGCTTGGGCACGGCGGAACGTTCAACCCCATCCTGGCCACCTGGGGGCCCTGTTTCCTCTTTGTCTGCATCGGTCTTTACCTGCTCCTGACAATGGACAGCGACCGCCTGCTTCCCATCTGACGCCGTCCCCATGCAACGGTTTGCTTCCATCGACCTGGGTTCGAACACGGTGCGTTTGCTCATCGGCGAACGGGCCGCAGGGCAGGGGCTGACTATTCTCCGTGAGGAGCGGCGTATCATCCGCCTGGGCGAAGGGCTGCACACCGACCGGCGTCTTCTGGACCACCGCATGCAACTGGCCGTCGACACGCTCAACGAGTTTCGCGGGATATGCGCGGAATACGGAGAGGTGTTTCTCTTCGCCGCCGCCACCAGCGCTGTGCGCGACGCGCGCAACCGCGACGCCTTCGTCGCCCGCGTGCTGGAGGACACCGGCATCACGCTGCACGTCATCCCCTGGGAGGAGGAAGCGCAACTGACGCTGGACGGGGTTTTGTGGCGGCTCGACCTGGGAGACGCGCCCTTCCTGACGTTCGACATTGGCGGCGGCAGCACGGAATACATCCTGGCGCAGGGCCGCAACGTGCTCGGGGCTGCCGGAACGCGCCTCGGCGTGGTTCGCCTGACCGAGCGTTTCATCACGCAGCACCCCGTGGTCCCGGACGAAACCCGGGCGCTGGAAGAGTTTTTAAACGGCGAACTGGAGCAGGTGAAACAGCAACTCGGTCCGGTGCCGTTCAACACCCTGGTCGGCACTGCCGGAACCGTCACCACGCTCGCCGCGCTCGAGAACGGCATCTACCCTTACGATGAGGAAAAAATACACGGTTCAGTTCTGACGCTGGCGCAGGTGGAGCGATGGTTGTCCCGCCTGGGGGCGATGACGCTGAAGGAACGGCTGGCGTTGAAACCGCTGGAGCGGGGGCGGGAGGATTTGATTGTCGTGGGCGCCGCCCTGGCGCGTTGCACCCTGCGCGCGTTCGGCTGCGACCGTCTCACCGTCAGCGAATACGCCCTGCGCGAGGGCCTGCTCCTGCGGGCGCAAACCCTCGCCGCGGCACGTTGAAGACTCTGGCGCGGATTGGATGGCGCCGCCTGCCTGAAACAGTGTTCGAAGACCCGGAACGCTCCGAAAAGCGGCGCCGGTGAAACAATCACGTGAAATGTTTGACTTCACCCCGGCTTTGGGCTATTTTCTTTTATAAATCAATTATTTTGCGGAACCCCCGGCGGCCCGGTTGCGGGCGTGTCTGGAGAACCCTCCCGGTATTCGGCCGATCCTGCTACAATAGCTGAAGACTTTTTTCGGGAGCCGTTTTCCCCTTTGAATTTGCCA
>JAGQJZ010000029.1 GCA_020430445.1 Nitrospina sp. | reverse complement strand
GCTATTAACCGTTTTCCTTGCTCAGGAGTTTTTGGGAAGCTCGCTGGATTTCAGGACGGCACAGAATTTTAGCGTAGCTATTAACCGGTTTTTTTCGCTCAGAGACTTTTGGACAAACTCATCGGGTTTCAAGACACCCGGAGTTTTGGCATCGCAACAAGAAGAATATCTCCGAAGAAAACAAATTTACCTGAAAAATTTTTCGGCTAAAATAGGATACTTTTTTATGACAACCTCCGTTTCAGAAGGCGACACCATGACCGTTGAAGTGACCGTCGAACCGACGCGCAATCAGGATTCTGTAATCTTCAAATTGAACCGCACCCTGCTGGGTCCGGGAACGGGCCAGACCTTCCCCGACGCCGAAACGGCCCAGAGCCATCCGATCGCCGCAGCCCTGTTCAGGGTCCGGGGCGTGGTCAGTGTCTGGATCATCGGCAGCGAAGTGCAGGTCACCAAGGAAGAGCGGGTGAGCTGGAGCCGGATCAGCGGCAAAATCGTCGAGGCCCTCCGCCAGACGCTGGCGTGATTCCACACCGACCCAACGGTCAACCGATCATCCCCTGAAAAATTCACGGAACACCCGGATCAGCGCCGGGTGATCGCCGCTTCCCGCCATCTCCCGGATCGAGTGCATGGAAAGCATCGGGTTGCCCACGTCCACGGTTTTGATCCCCAGATTGGCTGCGGTGATCGGGCCGATGGTGCTGCCGCAGCGTAGATCTGAACGCATGGCGAACGCCTGGGGGGTGACCCCCGCCCTTTGACACAACAGTTGGAATTGCGCCGCCGATTCTCCATCGGTGGCATAGCGCTGCCCGGCGTTGGTTTTGATCACCGGCCCGGCATTGAGAGCGGGCCAGTGGCGCGCGTCGTGCTGGTCAGCGTAGTTGGGATGAACCGCGTGGGCCATATCCGCTGAGATAAAAAACGAACGGGAGACCGCCCGCATGAACGCCTCCCGCGCCGGCTGGCCGCCCAGGGTCAACCGCTCCAGGGTGTCCTTGAGAAACGGAGAACCGCCGCCCTGCGCCGTGTCGCTGCCCACCTCCTCGTTGTCATAAAAAACCAGCACCCGTGTCGCCGCCGACTTTTTAGACGCCTCCGTCAGCGCCAGCGTCGCCGCATGGCAGGAGGCCAGGTTGTCCAGCCGTGGGGCGAACAGGAATTCATCTCCGGCCCCGCCAAGGCTTGAAGGCTGGGTGTCGTACAGCATCAGGTCCATTCCCAGAATATCCGCCGGTTTGATTTTGGCCTGCCCGGCGATGATATCCTCAAACGCTTTCTGCGACTTGATGCCCCCGGCGGTCAATTGCAACACCGGCGGCAGGTGTTGCTGGGCGTTCAACAGCAGTCCCTTTTCGTTGACGTTGCGGTTGAGATGGATCGCCAGTTGCGGAATGCGCAGGATGGGTTTGTCGATCCTGATGAGGCGCGATTCGGCGCCTCCCGACCGGGTGCGGGCCACCACGCGCCCGGCAAGAGACAGGTCCCTGTCGGTCCAGGTCGCCAGCAGAGCCCCTCCGTAAACCTCGACACCCAGTTGAACGTAGCCCGCCTTCTCATACACCGGGTTGGGTTTCAGGCGCAGGTTGGGGCTGTCTGTGTGCGCGCCGATGATCTGGAATCCGGCCTCCTCCGGAGAGCGCTCCCCGACGGAAAACGCAATCAGGGAAGAAGCGTTGCGCGTGACGTAATAGCGTCCGCCTCGACGCAGGTTCCAGTTGTCCACCTCCTTCAACGGTTCGAAACCGGACTGCTCCAGCAACGGCACCAGCGCCTCGACGGCGTGGAACGGCGTGGGGCTCCGGTCTATGAATTCCAGCAGGGCGTGGGTTTTCTGCCATTCCGATTTTGTCAGCTTCATGAATGCCTTTCTGTTTCACAGCGAAAACATTTCTGTCGGGTTCCGGCACGCGTCTTTTTATCCAACATTTTCCGGAAACAAAAAGCGTAAAAAATGTGGCCTGCGAATCCCGCAGGCAGGGCGCGTTGGCCCTTATTATAAGGACTTAGGGGTTCCGGGGGCAACCGGGAGCGGTGGAGCTGGATGGCTTGTCCAGAATTTTCTTGCCCTGTTCAAGGCGGGTCCTTCAAAATGGGGCTGTGATTGCAACCGCTTAAGGAGGATGTTGTGGGAGTCGTCATCAAAACCGACTTTAATTTAAAACTCTCTCCGAAACTGCAGAAATTCAATCCGGACAACCCGGATCCGGCTTACCATGCGGAAATATTCTGCGAGCTGTATCCCAAGTTCCCCCAGTTCAAGGCCCATGTGGCGGCTTACGTCGAACGGAACTATTGCACGATGATCAACGACGAAGACCACCCCACCCCACAGCATGTGCTGTATTTTCTGAAACCTCACGAAGTGTGCAAACTGAACGACTGGATCGTCACGCGCGGGCAGGCCTACAAGCCGCAGACCCGGCAGATTTCCTGACCTTTTCGCGAACCCAAGGCAGCCGTTCTATTTGACCGCCACGCCGATGTCGAGGATTTTTGCGTTCTGCAGAATTCCCATGACCTCAATCACGTTTCCATAAGGCAGGTTTTTATCGGCGCGGATGAGCGCCTTGATCTCCTGCGGGCTGGTGAATTCCGTCAGTTTCTTTTCGAATTCAGCCAGACTGACCCGTTTGCCGTCCAGGAAAATCTGCTTGTTGACGGTCATTTCAATTTCAAGCTTGCTCGGCTGCTTGTCCTCGGTCGCGGACTTGGAGGTGGGCAGGTTGATTTCCATGCGGCGTGGAAAGTCCACAAATGCCGTGGAGACCATGAAGAAAATCAGGAGGAGAAACACCACATCGATCAACGGTGTGAGTTCGAGGGCGAAGTTCTCTTCCTCATCCTTGCGAAAGTGCATGGCGGGGTGCCTTGATGGAGGTTAACCGACGCGGGCCTGTTTGCCTGCCCGCGCCTCGGCTTCCTTTTGCTGTTCCAGTTTGCGGTTACGGACGGCTTCGATATTCAGCTCTTCCACGAGTTGAAAGGAGATTTCCTCCATTTCAAAAACATACCGGTCGATGCGTCCGCGAAAGTAATGGTACAGAGCCAGGGCCGGGATACCCACCACCATTCCCGCGGCGGTGGTGATGAGCGCTTCGGAAATACCGCTGGCCACCAGCCCGGGGTTGCCGGTGCCGCTTTGAGAGATCACATTAAACGCCTTGATCATCCCGAACACGGTTCCGAGAAGCCCCAGCATCGGGGTGATATTGGCCACGGCGCCGAGCACCCGCAGGTTGGACGTCAAAAGCGACGCCTCGTGCTGGCCGGCCCCTTCGATAGCGCGTTCGATCTCGTCCACCTTGCCGCCGAACCGGAGCAGGCCCGCTTTCAGGATACGGGCCAGGGCGTTGTCATAGGTCTTGCAGAGTTGCAGCCCCAGTTGGATGTCCTTCCAGTTCCAATGGGTCCGTACCTTCCTGAGGAAATCGGGATTGATGATATTTTTCCGCCTCAGGCTGTAGGCGCGCTCGATGCCGATACCCACCATCAGGATGGAGCAGAACATGATGGGGTACATCATCCACCCGCCTTTTTCAATGATCGAAATGATCTGCCAGTTATTGGTAGCAACGGGGGGGAGTTGGGTTTGCTGGGCCCAGGCGGCCGTTCCTGTCAATATTGAAGCGAAAATCAAAATCAGGAAAGAAATCCGGATTATCCGGTGGGTCATACAGTTCCTTTCGCGGATTGCCGCTGGTTTGTTGCGTTTCAGGGTCGGGGTGACGCCGTGGAAGACCCGGTTACCCCATCACTAACCGGAATGCGAGGACTTCTCCAGAGTACGTCCCGGAGGAAAAACCATGGTAATATAAAATGAGTTGAAAACCAAATCACCCCGCCTCTTAATGACAGGTTTTAGAAACAGGCATTTAATCTTGTTGATGGGATTGCTGATCTTCTGGGCTTCAGGCTCCGCCTGCACCAGCACGGAAAGAAAGGTTCTGCCCCCTGACGTCCTCCTGAAACGGGGGAAAAAGGAGTTGAAGAACGACAACTTCGAGGACGCGCAGAAAACCCTCACCCAGTTGATGGAGGACAGCCCGGACAGCAAGGAGCGCATCATCGCTCAATTGCTGCTCGCCGAGGCTCATTATAGACAAGAGCAATGGGAGGAGGCAAAATTTAATTTCAACCGTTTTGTGGAACTGTATCCGGCGCACCGGCTGGCGCCCAGGGCCCAGTACCAGAAAGGAATGACGGACTTCGAACAGATCGACATCTCGATCCGGGACCAGAGTTTCACCCATTCCGCCAAAGCCGAATTTGAAAAGCTGATCCGTATCTATCCCAAAAGCAGTTACGCCAAAAAAGCGGAGCAAAAGATTCAGGAATGCGTCGACCACCTGGCCAACAACCAACTGGAGATCGGCAGGTTCTACTTCCGCACCCATTCCTACCAATCCGCCATACTGCGGTTCAAAGCCATCCTGGAAGACTACCCCGAGCAGCAATTCCGCGACGAAGTGATCTACCTGCTGGGAGAGTCGTACTTCGAAGAAGGGAACAAGGAGGACGCCAGGATATTTTTCCGAAAACTCTTGCAGGAATACCCGAGAAGTGAATTCACGCAGGACGCCCGGTCGCGATTGCGTGAATTGCGCTGACTCAGGAAACCAACACCATGGCCGAAAAAAGAAAGTCCGGAAGATCAGGTAAAAAAACCACCCGGCAGGCAGCCTCCGGGAACAGCCGCAGTTCCGACGACGACACGCTCAATCAATACCTGGCGGATATCAGCCAGATCAAACCCCTGTCCCGCGAAGAGGAAGCCAGCCTGGCGGAACAAATCCGGCGGGGCAATACCCGGGCCATGCAGAAACTGGTCAAGCGCAACCTCAAGTACGTGGTCACCGTGGCCAACCGTTACCGGGGGTGCGGCGTGCCCTTGCAGGACCTGATCGAGGAAGGCAATATCGGCCTCATCCAGGCAGCCAAGCGGTTCGATGAAAGCCATCACGTCAAATTCATCACCTACGCGGTCTGGTGGATCCGGCAGGCCATCCTGCATTACCTCGCCGAACAGTCCGGCACGGTGAAGCTTCCGGTCAAGCAGGCCGGCAAGCTGTACAAAATAGAAAAGAAGTTCAACAGCATGGCGCAGGATCTGGAACGGGAACCGACCCCTTCCGAAGTGGCGCAGGACATGGGCCTGAGCGTCGAGGAAATCGAAAACATTCTGCGGGCCTACCGCACCCACCTCTCCCTGGACACCCCGCTGAAACAGGACGAGGTGACGGAATACATCGACCTTCTGGAAAACCCCGACTTCATTCCCTACGACGACCAGATCATGAAGGAAACCCTGTCGTCGAAGGTCGACCACCTGTTGAAACACCTGAACCACCGCGAGGAAAAAATCCTGCGTCTGCGGTTCGGGTTCAACGGGGAAGCCAAGACCCTGGAAGAAATCGGCAAGGAAATGGGGTTGTCGCGGGAGCGCGTCCGGCAGATCGAAAAACGGGCCAAGGCGCGGCTCCGCAGTCACGGTGCCGAAGAGCACATGGAGGACCATCTGGTTTGAACACGTTTCCTTCTGAATCGGCCGCAACATGGAACCAGTCCTGATCAGCCTGGCGGGTTACCTTCTCGGCTCGATCCCCTTCGGGGTGATCCTGGCCCGTTTAAAAAACATCGACCTGCGCCAGCACGGCAGTGGCAACATCGGTGCCACCAACGTCGCCCGCACCCTGGGCAAGCGCGCCGGCATCCTCACCCTGGCCGGGGACGCCGCCAAGGGGTTTCTTGCAGTGGCCCTGGCGGACCTGCTGCTGACGGAGCCCCGGCAAGTGGCCCTTGTCGGCTTCCTCGCCTTTCTCGGGCACCTGCACTCCGTTTTCCTGAAATTCCGCGGCGGCAAGGGGGTGGCCACCGGACTGGGGATTTTTCTTTACCTGATGCCCTGGGCCACGCTTTCGTCGATGGCCGTGTTCGCGCTCACCCTGTGGCAATGGCGCTACGTCTCGCTCAGCTCCATGGTCGCAGCCCTGTCGATCCCCCTTTTCGGGTGGGGCTACTCGGCGGCCCCCTCTTTTGTCATGCTGGGGGCTGTGGTGGCGGCGCTGGTTATGCTGCGGCATCGTGAAAACATCGTCCGCCTACAGCACGGCACCGAAAACCGGCTCACTTCGAAAGCCTGAGGCCCCCGATTCCCCATCCCCCACCCGAAAAAAAAATTTAGGGTTTGACAATCCCGGCGGGGGACCTATAATTGGACGCAAATAAAGGAAGTTTGGAACATAGCGCGGGAGTAACTCAGCGGTAGAGTGCAACCTTGCCAAGGTTGAGGTCGAGGGTTCAAATCCCTTCTCCCGCTCCTTCCTTCCCTTTTCCCTCCCCCCGAAACAAAAAAACCGGCGCCGTGGCCAAGTGGCTAAGGCAGAGGTCTGCAAAACCTTCATCGGCGGTTCGAATCCGCCCGGCGCCTCCATTTTCAATCCGTGTTTTTGCAGGTTGGGTTTCCGCCCGTTGCACGCAACGGGCCGGGAAGGTTTTTTCGTGCTCTGGTTTTACTTTGCCAACAGGGCGTCGACAAAATCGCGGGCGTTGAACGGTTGCAGGTCTTCGGGCTGCTCGCCCACCCCGATGTAACGCACGGGCAATCCCATGGTGTCGGTAATGTTGAGGAGCACGCCGCCCTTGGCCGTGCCATCCAGCTTGGTCATGATGAGGCCGTCCACTTGCAGCGCCTCGTGAAACAGTTTGGCCTGCGAGATGCTGTTCTGTCCGATCCCCGCATCCAGCACCAGCCAGGTGGCGTGCGGCGCGCCTTCCATCACCTTGCCGATGACCCGCTTGATCTTCCTCAGTTCTTCCATCAGGTTGGTGTTCGTTTGCAGACGCCCCGCCGTGTCGACAAGCACCACGTCCATATCGCGGGACACCGCGGCCTGCACCGCGTCGAAGGCCACCGCCGAAGGATCGGACCCGCTTTCCTGACTCACACAGACCACGCCGGTCCGGTCGGCCCACATCTGCATCTGTTCGATGGCGGCGGCGCGGAAGGTGTCCCCTGCCGCCAGTAAAACCTTTTTTCCCTGGCCGTGCCAGCTTGCCGCCAGCTTGCCGATGGTCGTCGTCTTGCCGGAACCGTTGATGCCGATCACCAGAACGACGAAGGGGGTCTGCGATGCGAGGTCGCAGGGGGTCTGCGGTTTTTCGAGGATTTCCACCATCATGTCCTTGAGCCGGGCCATCACCTGTTCCGGTTCACGTATCCGGTCTGCCGCGACTTCCGCTTCAAGGGCGTCGAGGATTTTCCGCGTCGTGGCAAGACCGGCGTCGGACACCAGGAGCGCCTCTTCTATTTCCTCCAGCAACTCCGGCCCCACCTTGGCCTTGCCCTGCACCAGGTTTTCGAGGCTGCCCGCCAGGTTTTGCCGGGTCTTGACCAGTCCTTTTTTCAGGCGGGAGAAAAAGCCGCCCCCGGACTCTTCTTCGGGTGAATTTTGTGTCATGGATTTTAAATATCGGAAGAAAAATTGAAAGAGAGAGGATACCCCAGTTCCGGCAGAATTTAAAGGGCGGGAAAGAAGTGAGTGGCCCACTGGCCGGGGAAATCACGGACGCGCTCTAGAACCGGGCCTGAAATCCGATATCCGCCCGGTTGCTGGCGAAGTCGCGGGTCAGCAGGTTGGTGTTGTTTTCCAAACGGCGGTATTTCAGGATCAGGGTCAGGTCCTGGAGGCACTGCCAGTTTTTGAGCAAGACACGCGTCAGGCCGAATTGATACCGTTGCAAGGTATCGTCCCGCAGCGTGCCGGCGGAACCGAGACGGGTGTCGTATTGACGGAAGGTGTAGGAAATATCGATATCGCCTTCCCACCCCCAGACCAGGGGCGTCTTGCCCTTGATCTTGATACGATGGTTGTCCCGGTCGAACGCGCTGCCGTCTGTATTCTCCGTCGAGTACTGGTAATCAATCCCGATACGGCGGGTGTAGTTTGAGAAAAAGAAATAGTGCGCAAAGCCCAGGGTGTGGTGGCGGTTATCGCGCAGGTCGTTCTGCCAGTTATCGGTGTCCTTGTAGGTGTAGTACAGGCGCGTCAAACCGAATTTCTCGTGCATGTGGTTGAAGCTCGGACCGACATAATTGATGCCGCTGAAGTTGTCTCCGTCGACGATGTTGTAGATGTAGTTGTAATCCAGCATGATGTTCATCGTCGGGGTGATCTTGTAGGTCGGACTCAGTCCGAACATCTGGGACGTCAGGTCATACTGGTTGAGTTCCCCGTACACCGTCATGTCGATGTCGTAACTGGCGCGCAAATGAAACTTGTTGTTGAAGGAGTGCTTGTAGTAAGCGCGGCCGTCCCAGGCAAAGGCGGTGTCGTCCGGGTTCGTGGGCAGGCCCGCCGGACGGGCGGATGCCTGGCTGGGCTGGTTGATGACGTTGTCATCGTAAACAAAATAGGTGCCGACGGAAACGCCCCAGTTTTTTCCCGACTGGTTGACCAGGGTCTGTCCCTGCGCGGCCGAAACCATCAGGCCCCCCAAGAGTATTCCCAATAACACTGCCTGCCATCGAATCATTTTCGTCTCACTCAACTTTGCCGGCTCGCTTTCCGTTTTGTGTTCGATCCCTGAATCGTGATTGCGCTGCGGAGCAAAACGTCCCCACGCCTCCGCGTCAGTTTTTGGTCAGTCTGAACGAACTGGTCCCCGTATCACAGGTGTCCCCCGCAGTGCCGGTGATGGTGGTTCCCGGCTCGCCGCTCCCCGAAATCGTTCCCGAACCGGTGGACGTCTCGGTTCCCGGAGCGCAGATGCCGTCTGCCGTGAAAACTTCGGTGAGGGTTATGGTGAATGACGACCCGGTCACGGTTCCGGACACGGCGACACGGTTGCCCTCATCGTCCGTGCAGGTACCGCTGAAGGTGGTCGAGGATGAGGGGCCGCTCGGCTTGCCAAAGTTCAATGTACAGGTGATGGTATTGGGGTGGCCGTCGTCCAGCGAAGACCCCACATACAAACCGGAAAGGGTATTGCTGGGGATCACCTGCTCTTCCGCGATGACTTCGCGGGTTTCCTGCTGAACCTGGGTTTTGACGTTCTCTCTTGTCTCCTGCCTCACTCCGTCCAGGACATCGTCCATCAATTCATCCATCTCAACCGCAACAGCCGGCGCCGCCAACAGAAACAGGAAAGCAGAAAAAAGAAGCCGTTTACATCCGCGCATTTCAGACCTTTCAGTTTCATTGCCCATCGGAAAACAGGACGGAAAAGTATAGGCGGAACCCGCAGCCCGGGACGCCCAAAAAAAGCAAATCATTATAAAAAAGCGGGAAGCGATTGGCAACCAATGCCACACCGCAACGGCAACGGCGGGCAAAAGCCTGTGTTCCCAGGCTTAACTCATTTAGATAAAACACTTTAACCAAACAATCCGGCACTCAAGTATTCTTTGATTTTTTCCGATAAGGCCCCTAGAATCCTTTTGTAAACAAGGGCCAAACCCCGACACCACCTCCGGAAATCAATTGATGAAATTGGAGTCCCCACAAGCCCGGCAGAAAGTTCCGAATTTCACAGAGACCAGTCCCCGCTCACACCGTATCCTGGTCATCCGTTCGGCATCGCGTACCTACCCCAAGGCTCTGGCAGCCCTCAGGCAGGAATTTCCCAATGCCCGCTTCACTATTCTGACTGAAAACCCGGGGGCCCTGAAAGAGGGCGAAGAGATCGAAACCCTCATACCGCTGCCTCCTGGACGGCGCATTTCCTGGTTTTCATTTGGCCCCGCGAAAAGGCTGGACCTCCGCCGCCGCAAATTCGATCTCGCCGCAGTGCTCTACAACACGGCACAAGGCCGGGGATACGCCAATGTCGAGTCCCTCGCCTGGTCTTCCGGAGCGAAGGCGGTTCGCGGGTATTTCCCCGACGGCGGTTTTCGATGCCTGTCCGGCGGCGCTGTTTTCCGCAACACGGTAACAGAACAAACCGCGCTCGGCTGGGTGGCGCTGAACCTCGTCATGACGTCGATCCTGCTGCTGGTGTTCACCGTCCTCATGGCGGGCGAAGCCGTGATCCGCCTGTTCCAGCGCAAACCATCGCCCCGGAGGCAGCCTCCGGCTGCAAAACCGTTATGAACATCGTCGTCGCCAATTCCGTCGGGGTGGACCAAAACGGCTATCACTTGGTCCATGTCCCCTCGCGCTGGTCGCTCGGCGTGAAAAACCACACCAACTGCGGTTACTACCCCTGGGAGTTAGCCTACACCTCAAGCCTGTTGAAACGGGAAACCGATCACCGTGTCCGCTTCCTCGACGGCATCCTGTACGCATGGGATTTCGACACTTACTTCCAGCACATCGAGAAAGAGCAGCCGGACTGGCTCATCATGGAAAGTTCGTCGCGCACCTGGAAGGAGGACCGGCGGCTGGCGGAAGCCGCCAAACAGGCGTTCGGAACGAAAGTCATCTTCACCGGCCAGCACCCCATGGCGCGGCCGGAGGAAGTGTCGGCTGTGGCCGATCATGTCTGCCTGGGCGAATACGAATTCACCGTGCTCGACATCATCCAGGGCAAGGACGCGCGCGCCCTGCCCGGAGTGTACCCCAACGAACGCGCCGGGCTGATCGACGTCAACCGTCTCCCTTTCCCCGAAGACACCGACGTCAGCCGGATGGACTACCACGAGCCCAACTGCATCTACCGCCAGGTGCAGATGTACGCTTCACGCGGATGCCCGAGACGCTGCAACTTCTGCGCGGCGGCCACCCTGTACTACGACGAACTGAACTGGCGTCCGCGCGACGTCGACAACATCGTCCAGGAAATCGCCACCCTCAAGGACAAGTATCCGGAGATGGAAGGCGTCTTCTTCGATGAAGAGGTGCACAACATCCGCCCCGGCTTCAACATCGCCCTGGCGCAGAAAATCCGGGCGGAGGGACTCGACGGGCTCAAATACGAAGCCATGTGCGAATACGCCTCGCTGGATGAGACCGCCATGCGTGAGATGAAAAAAGCCGGGTACTACAAAATCCGCTTCGGTATCGAAACCGGCAGCGACGAGGTCGCGCGGCACATGACCCTCGGCAAAAAACACGACCTGGCCAAAATGCGGCGCATGCTGGAAGTGGGAAAAGACATTGGCCTGATGTTCTACGGCACCACCAGTATCGGCGGCCTCGGCTCCACCGAGGACGAGGACAAGAAAACCGTCGACCTGATTCATGAACTGACCCGCCGTGGCCTTCTCGACGAGGTGCAGGTGTCGGTGAACACCCCGCAACCGGGAACCGATTTCTACAACACCGCGCTTGAAAAGGGATGGCTGCGCGACATCGGCGATTACGACGAATTCGACGGCAACGGCCAGGTGTGCGTCGACTATCCGCATTACCCCGCCGACCGCATTCAAGCGACCTTCAACGCCGCGCTGGAAGCCTACGACCGGGGCAAGGAGGAAGCGCGGGCGGACTCGCTCAAAAAGACGCTGGGTTCTTCATTGGAAAAAATCGGCCCGGGACAGCGTGTGGTGACCCTGCGCAGCGTCCGCAACTGGATGATCTCCATCCTGCTCGGAGCGCTCCACGACCGCACCGGCGCCCCCACCGACCTGCTGGCGCAGGATGTGGTTCAGGAGATGTTTCAAAACCATAAGGCGGTCGGATCGTTTTTCTCCTACGGCGCGGGGTTTTTCTCGCCCGACCGGTTTCCCCGCGAACTGGAAAACGCTCTCAGGCAAAACGAGTACGACTGGGTGGTGGTGCCGATGGCCAACCGCCATCTGGAAGGCTACACGAACGCGCTGGAAGTGGCGCGGAGTCTCGGTGGGAAACATCTCATGGGGATCTTTGCCGACGGCACCTGCCTCGAATTGACCTGATCCCCTTCAACCGGTCAGGTCGGATCGCCCCCGGTTTCGCGCGGGTGGATCGTAAACCCCGGCGGAAGATTGCGCTTTGTCAGGATGTTGATCATGTTCTTGTCGCGGCAGGACACGGCCAGGTCCATCTTTCCATCATTGTTGAAGTCCCCCACCACGATTCCCTGCGGATATTCCTCGACGCCGTGCAAGGTCGGCGGATAGGTGAAGGTGCCATCGCCGTAACCCAGCGAAACCGAAATCGTATCGGCCGTCGAATTGGACACGGCCAGATCCGGGATATTGTCTTCCGTGAAATCATAGGCGGCGACGAATTTCGGAAACTCCCCGGATGAAAAGTCGGGAAGGGTTGTGAACGTCTTGTCCTTGTTGTTGAGCAACATCGTGATGGCGTGGAGCGAGTTGCTGGACGTCAGCAGGTCGACGTAACCGTCCCCATTGGCATCGAAGTTGACAATCGTCAGGGGCTGCCCGCCGCCACGGAACAACTCGGAAGGTTCGAACTGGCCCCCCTTCTTTCCCCAGAACAACTGAACGCCGGTACGCCCCGAACCGGCGAGCGCGATGGCGAGATCCGGCAGGCCGTCCTGATTGTAGTCATCGCTCACAAGCCCCGTGGGCTGGCCCTTGACCGGGTGTTCTTCCGGCTCACTGAAAAATCCGTTGCCTTTACCCCAAAGAATCGCCACCTTGTGGAACCTCAGCGACACCGCCAGGTCATTCAGTCCGTCGCCGTTGAAATCCGCGGACGTCAGGTTGATCGGAATCTTCCCCGGCTTGATGATCTCGCCCGAATTGCGGAACGAGTTCCCCGTGTTGACAAATACGTGAATGGTCTGGTCCTGATAGTTGAGTTCCGCGAAATCCGGCAGCTTGTCGTTATTGAAATCCGCCACCGTGATACAGATCGGATCGGCGCCCGATTTCAGCGTGATCCCTTCCTTGAACGTGCCGTCCCCGTTGCCTTTGAAATAAGACAGGGTGTGTTCCGCGCTGTTGGCAACCAGAAGGTCGAGGTTCCCATCCGCATTGAAATCATCGGTCACGAGAAAAGACGGTTCCTTGCCCGTGTCCACCACCCCGGACAGAACAAACAACCGTGGAATTTTCAGCTCTTTTTTCGGAGGCTTGGAATCGGAACAGGCTCCGCTTGTCAGAAGGAGTAAAACAACGAGGAACCAGGCGGAAAATTTTCTAAAATTCATTAATTCTGGCATATGAGGTCGAGAATATCACAAGCCCCTACCGCAGACAATACGGATCAGGGAGTTAATCCCGCTTCCCCCTTTTTACTACGCGGCCCCGGCCGCAGGGAAGTGTGCAGGACAAACCGGTTGACGAGCTCCCGCACGATTTTGATCGCGACAGGGAACGTGGCCGTCTGCCGGACGATGGTCTTGTAGGGCAGATGTCCCGAAACGCTGTTGAACAGACAGGCCATGAACACCGGGTCTTCGCCTCCAATCTTCAACAGGCGGTCCATGAACTGGAAGCGCGTGCTGAGGTTGGTCAGAAAGCGCAGGGCCCTGCCGTACCAGAGGTCGCCGGTCAGTTCAGAACAATCCCGGATATAAGACTGAAACGCCTTGCGGGACACCCCAAGGCGCACCATGGTGCGGGCGGCATAAACCCCGGTCAGAATAGCGGAGTTGATTCCCTTTCCCTTGAACGGACGCATCAACCCAGCGGCGTCGCCGATGGTGACGTAGCGATGTCCGAACAGGTTGCGCGCGGGACATATAGGAAATTTCCCACGAAAATAATGCAGGGGTTTTTCGCGGTAGTTCTGCGGCGGCAAGAGCCGCTGCACCGGAGCCGACCGCAAAAAATTCAGCATCACGCGGGACGACACGTTACGTCCGGCGATGTTGATCGAAAGGTGGTCTTGCTTTGGCGTCACCGCGCCAAACTCCAATCCCTCGAACGAAAGCAGGAAGGCATGAATCACCGGCCCCATCTGTTTGAGGAAATCGTCTCCGGGATACAGGCGGGTGATGATGGTGTTCAAATGATCCGGCCGGCGGTAGGCCGTGGCTTCCTCGAACAGCGCGGCGGAACCGTCGTCCAGACCAAACGCTCCCACCACGGCGGCGGCGCGGCAGTTCCGGCCTTCGCTGTACACCAGAACATCGCCGGCACTGATCTCGATTCCCGTCACGCGGTTGTTGATGACCTCGACGCCCGCTTCGATCGCGCGGTCGCACAAGAACTCATCGAAGTCCGCGCGGCTGACCGCCCAGGTGTGGCCGGTTTCCTCGCCGGTCAACGGCAAGTCCAGCCGGTCGCCATGCAGGCAATAACCGGCCATCTCCTTTTTCGCCATGCCCGGCGGCAGGGACAACCCGAGCATTTCCCGCAGGATCGTCTCCAGCGGTGGCGACAGCACCCCGATGCACTGATTGTATTGCGTGTGTTCCTTAAACCGTTTCTGTTCAAACAGAACAACCTTCAGGTCGATCCCCTGCCTGCGCCCTTCCTGCATGAGCGCCAAGGCACACGCCGAGCCGCCGGGCCCGCCTCCCAGAATGCAGACCGTGTCGCCTGATTTCAGGGGGATCAGACCATCCCCTTCTCCTTCGCGCATTCCCATTCCTCTTTTTTCTCATGACCCACCGCCTGACGGTGAAAGTAATCGAGCATTCCCCTGAATATATAAGTGTGCGAACGTTGAAGGACCGCCCAGTAAAGCCGCCCCCAGATGCCAAACGGGATGAAGTGCGCCCGCAGTGTAAGGCGGGTGGCCTCGTGCGGCAGAGGATCGAGAACAAACTGCAGCCAGGAGAATCCGGGGGAAATCAATTCGGCCCGCAGCAACAGCTCTTTCGGAGGCACCAGGTTTTCCACGCGCCAGAAGTCGACCGAGTCGCCCAGCCGCAGGTCGTGGTTGTCGCGCCGTCCCCGGTGCAGGCCCACGCCTCCAAGCACCCGGTCCACCCACCCGCGGATTTCCCATAAAAGATGCGCGTGCAACCAGCCATGGTCGCCCCCGATCCGGCAGATCACCTCGAACACCGTGTCCGGCGCCACGGGAATCTCTTTCGAATGTTCTTCCACAATAAAGTCACTGGACTCGTATTCGCAGATGGGCATCAGGTCGACCATGTTTTCGGGAGAAACATCGGTCCAGTGCGAAAACACCTGGCGGTTGGTTTCCTTCTCCAGCGCCCAGTGCACCGCCGTGTCGAAATCCAAGGGTTCAAACGGAAGTATCCGGCGCACCCGGTTGTCCGGACACACCACATCCGTACGCAGGCTTTCCACCAGAAGGATGACGATATTGAACGAGACCGGACTGATCAGGTGGAGCCACCAGGACAGCATGCGGCACATCCACGATACGGGCAAGGGAACCCAGAAGACATTGATGAACCCGATTCTCTTTTCCATGATGGCGGCAAACCGCCGCACCAGTTCCCGGTAAGTCAGGATGTCCTGCCCGCCGATGGGATACTTGCCGGTTTCCAGTCCCGGGGTCTCCATCAGGCCAACCAGGTATTTGATCACGTCGCGGATGGCAATGGGCTGGCACTTCGAGTTGAACTCGGGGAGGAAGGGAATCCACCGGTGGTTTTTGACGAGCGCCTTGATCAGTTCGTAGGAAGCACTCCCTGTTCCCACGATGACCGCCGCGCGCAGGCGGATCACCGTGCATTTGGCCTCCGACAGGATCGCCCCGACTTCCATCCGGCTGGTGAGGTGGGGCGACAGGACGGGACTGGTTTCTCCCAACCCTCCCAGGTACACGATGCGTTTGACGCCGCAGGCATCGGCAGCGGCGACAAAGTTCCGCGCCGAGATTTTCTCCATTCCGCTGAACTCCCCCTTGTCCGAACGGAGGCTGTGTATGAGGTAATACGCCATGTCGATCCCCTGCATGGCGGTGTTCATTTCATCGGCATTGCGGGCATCGGCGTAGACAAATTCCAGCCGCGGATGTTCGAGGATGGGAGACAGCCTTTTGTTGCGCAACATGCAGCGCACGCGGTATCCCCGGTGCAGCAATTCGGGAATCAAACGCCGGCCGACATAACCGTTGGCGCCGGTCACCAGAATGCGCGTCCCGGCGGCAAGCGGGGTGGTGGGAAGATCGTCCGTATAATGATAATTGACCTTTTCGGGATCCATTTTCAGCGGAGCCTCTGTTTGTTCTGGATTTTGTGCTCCTGCAACGCGTGATCGTTTGAGGACCAGGGCCTGTTCGCGGCCAAACAGACTTTCCTGAGGTCTCCTTAAATATGAACTCAGGCGCCCTGCACCGCAACGACAAAACCGTCAGCCCCTGTAAATTCAACACCTCCCACGGAAAAACGGGTTGTGCGTTTTTTCCCCGCCAACCGTCGTCGCCGGGCCGTGGCCGGGCAAAAGACGCGTGTCCTCGGGAAACGACAACAACCGGGTGGTGATCGATTCGAACAGGTCCTGCCAGGAGGAATTGGCCCGGCCCATGGACCCGGCGAATATGCAATCGCCGGAAAAAACCGTGCGGTTGATTTTATAGGAAACTCCGCCGGCAGTGTGGCCGGGCGTCGACAACACGTCAACGGTCATCCGCCCCACGGTCAACGTATCGCCCTCTTGCGCACGGCGCAGGTCATGGCTGCCTCCCGGTTTCGGTTCGTTCGCGCCCACCCAGGCGGGACACTGGAATTCCGCGTCCAGCTTGCCCAGTCCCCAGGCGTGATCGGGATGATTGTGCGTCAGCAGGATATGCGTCACGCGCACGTTTTTTTCGCGGACCGTTTTGATGAGGGCCTCGGGATTCGCCCCGGTATCGACCACCGCCGACTCGCCGGTTTCCGGACAGGTGGCGAGGTAACATTTCACCGGATAGGCCCCCATGAACACTTCCAGACAGGTCATATCGAATCCGGGATCGGCTTCAACCGGCTCGGGCACATAGCGGTCCTGCGCAATCGCCCACAGCGTTGCCGCGTCCAGGTTGAGCGCCGCGGCCATGGCGGCCACCTGGTCCTCTGCCGGAATCCATTCATAACGCTCGGCCCGGACGATATCCGAAACGGAAATGCCGACGGCTTGCGCCAGGTCCTTCTGCGACCAGTTCCTGCCGTCCCGCGCCTTTTGCAGGATGTCACCCAGTTCATCTTCCAACGGTGAAGCCATGATCAATCCCTTGATTTGTTCTGCATGTTAAAAAATGTTTCAGGTCTGCAACCCTTCATCCGGCCAGGCCGTTTCGCGCAGTTTAATGTAAGGGGTGAAGCGTCCCTTCAATTCCCGTTTCCACCAGGCTCCGCTGCTCTCACGTTCTTCCGGGCGGGTGAAGCGGTACTTGTAGAGCATCGCCCGCATGTACAGCGGCGGAGACGCCTGAAACGGGTTGGTCTCCAGAAGGGCGACCACCTCCGGTTGCCCCCTGAGCAGGCGGATCATGAGTTGAACGAGCCAGGGGCTCGACTTGTAACCCGCCAGCGCCGCAAACCACATCTGCCAGTCCAGCCGCGGCTGGTGCGGGGCGACGAACGCCGGGGCGCGGTCCACGTCTCCAGGTTTCCACTTGAATTCATAAGCCTGCCAGGTCTTGCCGTCGTTGCTCCCCTCCACCACGATTTCGAACCGTTCGGTCGTCATCACCGCAAACAGTCCGTAAGGATTGGCCATGTGAAACGGTGCCTGCCAGCGGACCACCTGGTTGATAAAAGCGGGGATGGGAGCTTCCCGGTACAGGGTGCGGAAAAAATAGACGCCGCTGGTCAGAACGATCACCACCGCCAGCCCCCGCACCAGCCACAGTTTGAACCGGGGCTCCCGCAAACGCAACCCCGGAGCCGGGACCGGCGCTTGCGGCTGTTTTTTCCGAATGAAAAAGGCATCGTCGAGGAGGGTGACCCCGAGCAGGATGCTCAGCCAGTTAAAATAACAATAGTTCCCCGTCAGGATGATCAGCAGTTGAAATCCGCTGAACACCCAGAAAGCAAACTGGCGGAACCGGCGCGGCAAAAAAATAAAAAACGGCACCACCAGTTCGATGCCGAACATCATCAACGCGGAAAATTTTTGAAACCCGGCGGGCAACTGGTGCGCGTACCAGCCGATCCACGAGGGCAGCGGCTGCGTTTCATAGTGGTAGAGAAGCGCGTCCAGGTTCCACCACGCGGGATCGCCGCTGGCAAGCTTGACCACGCCGGATAGAAACATCAGGCGGAACAACAGCCAGCGCAAAAGGAACAACACCAAAACGGAAGGCGGCGGTTCGTTGTTCCGGTTGCAGAACACGCGGAACGGACAGAAGAAAATGGCGAGGAACCCGGCCTCGAGCAGCAGAACATCCCACTGAAACCGCAGGAAGTCACCCCCCACCTGCACGATCGAAAGATAAAACACCCACAGAAGCGCAAAGACAGGCCACGCCATCATGCGAAACGCGCCCAGGACGCCCAGCACCACGCCCGCCAGACACAGCCCTTCCAGCGCCGGGTCGCTGGCGTTCAGCCAGAACAACGTGGGCAGCTTCAGGACAATCCAGGAATCGGCATGCGGCCGGATCGAGTCGAGAAATCCCGCGGCGGAAACGATTCCATCCACCCCGATCAATCCCTTGATCTGGGCCCACAGCGAAAAAAAAGCGAGGGCGTAGACAATCCCCAGGCCGCTCAGGAAAATCCGGCGGACAATAAAATACGTTGGTGCGCCTGTCGGCGCGCCGCCGAACCAGCCCGACAAGCGGGACAACGCGTCCCGGTTCCGGGCAACCGTCGAATACCCCCATCGGGAAACAGCGGCGAACCCCGGCACCTTGCGGTAGCACCAGAGGCCCGCCCCGCCGCCGGGCGCGAACGCCAGCAGCCGGAACACGGCTTCGGCGCCGGTGAATATGCGGCCATCCGGCAGGACGAGATGGACAAACGACCGGTGATCTTCCGGAGGAATTTCCGGAAACCGTACGGCCACTTCCTGCCACGGATGAAACGCCACCGCATCGCCCACGCGCCGGGACCACCCGGCCACCGCCTGCCGGCAGAAACGGCAATCGCCGTCGAAGATCAACCAGGGTTTTTCGGGTGTCATCATGAATAAAAATTTCCAACAAAAGGCCGTATCACGCCTTAATAGTAGCACTCCCTTGAAATTTCCGCCCCAAACCATCTTCCGCTTGCGTTCCCTTCACCTGTGGGATATGGTTTGAAATTGCACCTCAATCTTGATCCTTACAAACCTGCAAACAGGGCAACCCGATGCCTGATGACAATAGGACTACTGGAGTGGCCATGGCCGACCTGACCCGCGAAGAAGTCGAGGAACTGCTGGATAAGATGCGCGAGATCCGCGAGCGCGAAGAGGAAGAAGCGGAACAACGGGCTTCGGGCGAGCTGCCGGAACCGGAAGAAGAGGAAGCCGGGGAAGAAGCCGAACCTGCGGAACCCACCGGTGAAACGGAAACCGCTGAAACGGACGAAACGGAAACACCCGCCGAACCCGCGGACGCTGAAGAAGAAAAAGAGGAAGAGGAACCGGAAGAAGAAGCTGAAGAAGCCGAAGAAGAGGAAGACGACCGCCCCACACTGGCGGGACTCAATCTGGAAGGACTCGACCTGTCCGGCCTCCAGTTTTACGGCATCGATATGATGGAAACCAACCTGCAGAACGCCAACCTGCAGGACACGGATATCTCCGGTTCCAATATGGAAAACGCGGACCTCGCCGGCGCGAACCTTCAGGATTCGATTCTGGTGGAATCCCGGCTGCGCGGGGCCAACCTGGAAAAGGCCAACCTGGAAAAAACCGACCTGCGCAGCGCCGAACTCCATGAGGCCAACCTGAAAGAGGCGCAGCTTTCCGAGGCCCGTCTGTCGAAAGCAAAATTCATCCGCTCCACCCTGACGGGAGCCAACCTCACCGGGGCCGATCTCAGCCGCGCCAATTTCAAAGGCGCGGACATGACGCAGACGGACCTGTCGGATTCCAAAATGGCCGCCGCCAATTTCTTCGAGGTGAACTTCACCGGCGCCAACATGACCCGGGCGCTGATCAAAGGCGCCCGCATGGCCCAGGCCCTGATCAAGGACGCCAAAATGATGCGCGCCGACCTCACCGGATCAGACCTCTCCGACTGCCGCATTCTCAACGTCGACCTGAGCCGCTCCCGGTTCAACAGTTCCATCCTGCGCCGCGCCACGCTCGACGGCACGAACCTGAGCGAATCCATTCTCGACATCGCCGACTGCAACCAGGCCAGCCTCATCGGGGTGACCCTCGACGGCGCCCGGCTCCAGCGCATCAAACTGAACGAAGCCAATCTGGCGGGAGCCAAACTTCCGGGAGCCGACCTCAGCCGCGCGCGCCTGAACCAGGCCAATCTGGAAGGGGTGGATTTGAGCGGAGGGAATCTGGAAGGAGCCGACTTCACCGAAGCCCGGCTTGAAGGAGCCGACCTCAGCCGCGCCAACCTCAAGGAAGCCATTCTGACGAAGGCTCACGCCAACAACACGTTCTTCACCGGGGCCCGGCTGGAGGAAGCCAAATGCGAATCGACGGAACTGCGGAATGCGGATTTCGCCGGTTCCTATCTCAACCACGCCAGCTTCGTCAAAGCCAATCTCGAGGGCTCGGATTTGCACCGGGCCTCCATCGAACAGGCCAACCTGTCCGACGCGAAACTGCAAAACGCCAACTTCACCGGGGCCAAGCTCTACCGCGCCAAACTGACGGGAGCCGACACGAAGGGGGCTGCTTTCGAATCCGCCGACCTGACTGAAACCGAGGGGTATTCCGCGTAGGGTCTAAAGCACTGCCTTTATTTAAAGGAAAGTACTTCTCCCGCCTTTTTAAAGAAAGACAGGAAGCCCTCGTCCTTCTTCTTTTTCGCCGGTTGGGACTTTTTGCTCCGGGTCTTTTTTGCCACCGGCTTTTTTTTCACCGTTTTCCGGGCCACCTTTTTCTCTTTTTTCGCCTGCGGTTTTTCCTTCTCTATCTGATCCAGCGGCTGACTCCAATGCCACACGTTTTCCAGATGCGCCTGGTCGCCGTCTTTCGGGTTTCCGTCTTTCACGTCGACCAGGGCAAACCGTTCATCGAACAACCGGTGGAAGAACAGTCCACCCGCGGGTCCGGCCTGCCGGATCCAGCCCGCCGGTGACGCGTCCACAACCTGCAAGTCGAACCGGTTGGAGCCGTTGGCGAATTCGAAATCGATCAGGTTGTTGATCGTCCGTTCCACCGCCAGTGCGTTGCGGTCTTTGCCCGTGTCGCCCAGTTCCTGACTCAGCGTGACCCCGTTCAGGCGGTTGGTGATGAAAAACAGGCCCTGCATGATTTCGATATTGTCTTCCCCCGTCAGCATCCCGTTGTACGATCCGAAAATGTTGCCCTCGCCTTCCTGCACCAGCCGCACGATGTCAATATCGTCGGTTTCGAAAAAGGAGATGTCTCCGGCGGAATTGATCAGGTCCAGCGAGGCCACACGGATTTCGATGGGATTGTCCTCGGTGCCGAAACCGTTGCCGGTCCGCACCACCAGGCCGCCAGTGGCCGCCACGATGTCTTCCCCGCCGGTGTCGCCGCCGTCGATCACGGAACCGCCGACCTGGAGCTGGATGGCGTTGGAAGCGCTGCTGGCGCTGATCAACCGGCCCAGCGTCAGGCTGCCCGGCGTTTGAAGCCGCAGCGTGCCGCTGCCCGAATTCAGAAACGCGCCGTCATCGAACAGGATTCCGCCGCTGGAAGTGTTGGCCACGTTGACGGTACCGTTGGCGTTCACCCCGCCGGTGAAATGAATGGCGGTGGAGGCGTTCACGCTGAAACCGCCGCCGATGCTGGAATTTCCCAGCCGCAGCGCCTGGCCGCCGTTGGACAGGTTGGAGATCGACACCGATCCACCGGAACCGGTGAACAGCCCCAGAGTGCCGCCGAAGAAATGACCGGAGTTGTTGAGCACAATCCCCTGCCCCGCACCGGATGAACGCAACGTCGTGTTGACGGGAGACACCAGCGCGCCCTGCAGGGACAGGGCCCCGCCGGTGGAAGCGTTGAATCCCTGTGTGATTTTGGCCCCATCCAGCGTCACGTTGCCGAGTGTGAGGTCACCGGTGGCGCTGTCGCCCACGTTGAGCGTTCCCGCGCGCAGGCGTCCCAGTTCGTCGGCGTCCAGCGTCATGTCGCCCGTGGCTGAGCCCACGCCCAGCGTGCCGCCGTCCGAGGTGCGCACGGTGAGCGTTCCCGTGCCGGCACTGAGCACATCGTTGACCGCAATGTCATCCGCCGCCACGTCGAGGTTTTTGAACGTGGACTGATTGTCGAACGTCGCCGTTCCACCTGAGACAATATCAACCTGCCCGAGCCCGGCGCTGTTGGCGGCGCTCACGCCGTCGACGAACACCGCGCCGCCTGTGCTGCTGCCGGCCGACAACCGCGCACTGGTGATGTTCTGCAATTCCGCGCCGGACAGTGTGACGCCGCACGCACCGCCACAGTTGGCCGCGCCCAGGCCGAAGGTGCCGTTGTCCGCCGCCTGCACGCTCATCGTGCCCGCTCCCGTATTCACCAGCCCCGTGCCGCCCAGCACCACGTCATCGGTGGTGAGATTGAGGTTGCCGTTCGTCGTGCTGAAGGTGCCGCCATCGTGATTGAAATCACCGTTGCCATCGGCGTCAGCATCGGTGTTTATGGCGAGCGCACCGTTGCGGGTGAAGTTGCCGTTGTTGGTCAGGCCGTCGTTCACGGCAATGGAGGCGCCGTTCATCTGCGTGTTCCCCGTCAGGCTGAGACTCGCCAGCGCGGTGGTGTTGCCGATGCTGCCGCCGAAGGTGGTCGTGCCGGTCCCGGGATTGATCGTCAGCGCCTGCGCTCCGTCGACCGTGCTGGCGAAGGTGATGTTGCCGCCCACTGTGGTCAACTGCACCGCACCGGTGGTGAGCGTCAGCATGCTGTTGAAGACCATGCTTTGCGCTCCCGGCGTCGACACGTTGACCCCGGCGATCGTTGTCGCGCCATTCACCGCCAGGCCCTGAAAGGAAGAGTCCGCGCCGCTGAAGGTGACGGAAGTCCCGTTCAGGGTTGTGCTGGCCAGGTTCGTGACATTATTGACCGTGATCGCGCTACTGCCGTTGCCGAAAACAAAGCCGCCGGAGGTGATGTTGGCGAGGTCCGTGTTGCTCAGGCGCAGCCCACCCATGGCGTCGCCCAGGCTGATGGCTTTGCCGTTGGAAGCGATGACCGTCACCGTTCCCGCGCCGGCATTCACCGTGCTGGCGAGATTGATGTCGTCCGCCGTGATCGACAGGTTGTTTCCACCGGTCGAAAACATTCCACTCAATTGATTGAAGGTGCCCGAACCGTTGTTGTCCGCGTCCGCGTTCAATGCGAAGTGGGCGGTGGCGTTCACGTTCCCGTTGAAGGTGATGCCGTTATTGGTGAACAGCGACGGACCGTTGAACGTCGTCGTCCCATTGACCGTCAGGCTGTTGAGCCGCGTGGACGATCCCACCGCGCCGCCGAAGATGACGCTGCCCGTGCCAGAAGACAGGGTCAGGTCCACGCCGCCGTCGATGTTGCCGAGCAGGGAAAGATCGCCCGGCCCGGCTCCGGTCGAAAGCTGGATCGGACCGTTCATCAGCGTCAGGTTGTTGCTGAACGTCAGCGGCGCATCCATGGTGCTGACATCGATGCCGTCAATCGTCGCCGCGCCGTTCACCAGAAGCGAACCGAAGGACGACGCCGCGCCGTTGAACAACACCGTGCTGCCGTTCAACGTGGTGCTCAGCGTGTTGTTGACGTTGTTGGCGGTGATGCTTCCCGTGCCATCGCCGAAGATAAAGCCGCCGGTGGTGCTGATATTGGCCAGATCCGCGTTGTCCAACTCCAGCCCGCCGGTGGCATCGCCCAGACTCAGGTTTTGTCCCTGCGAGGCGATGATGGTCGTGGTCGCCGTGCCGGAATTGGTGCCGCCCGCCAGGGTGATGTCCTGCGCCCTGATCGAGAGCGCGTTGTTGTTCGTGTTGAGCGTTCCCGATTGCTGAACAAAGTCTCCCGCTCCGGTGTTATCCGCATCCGCATCGATCGAAAGACCGGAACTGGCGGTGACATTGCCGTCGAACGTGATGCCGTTGTTGGTCGAGAGCGTCGAGCCGGAAATTGTCGTCGTGCCGGTGGTCGTCAGGCTGTTGAGCCGGGTCGTGCCCCCCACCGCGCCGTTGAGTCCGATCGTTCCCGTGCCGGAATCGAGCGCCAGGTCCCGTGCTCCGTCGACAGCCTGCAGCGAAATATTACCCCCACCTGCTCCGGTATGGATCGACGTCGCTGCGGTGTCGAGGGTTATCTGGTCGTTGAAGGTCACGTTGCCGTTGGCGGTGGTGATGGTGATGCCGCTCAGCACGGCGTCGCCGGTGACATCGAGCGACGTGAGCGCGGCGCCGGAGCCGATATTGCCATCGAGGTTGACCGTGCCCGTGCCTGCGTTCAGGGACAGCGTCTGTGAGCCGTCGACCGCGTTGAGGTTGATGTTGCCGTTACCGGACGCAATCGTGCTGCCCGCCCCCAGGGTGAGGTTGTTATTGAAGGAAACGTTTCCGTTCTGCGCGGTCACATCGCCGTTGATCGTCGAGTTGCCGGTGACGCTGAGCGATCCCAGCGCCGTGCCCGTGCCCACGTTGCCCTGGAAGCTGGACGTCCCGGTGCCCGTGTTCACCGTCAGGCCCTGCACTCCTGCTGTGGTGGCGTCGACCGTGCCGCTGAAAACCGCGTTGCCCCCACCCGCACCGGTGTGGATATTCACCGTGTTGCCGAGGGTGACGTTGTCATTGAACGTTATGTTGCCGTTATTGGTGGTGATGGAAGAACCGTTGATCGTTGTGTCACCACTGACGTCGAGCGACGACAGCGCCGTGCCCGTGCCCACATTGCCGCCGAGGGTGACCGCTCCCGTACCCGAATCAAGAGTCAGCATTTGCGCGCCATCAACCGTGCCAAGCAGGGACAAATCTCCCGCTCCCGCGCCGGTGGACAGTTGCACCGCGTTGGTGGACAAAGTCAACGCGTTGTTGAACACCATGTTTCCGTTGTTGGTGGAGAGGTTGATTCCGGCGATGCTGGCCGGACCGTTCACCGTCAGGCTGTTGAAGGTCGAGCCTGCTCCGGTGAACTGAACCAAACCGCCGCCCAGCGTCACCCCACCCGCGATATTGGCCAGATGCGTGGTGCGGTCGACACCGTTGACAACAAGTGTCCCCGTGCCTGCATCCACTCCCAGGCTGCCCGCCGTGATGCGCGCCAGCTCTGAAGTATCAAGACGGAACAGCTTTCCCGTACTGGCCAGGGCCAGGTCGATCCCACCTGCGGCGGAAGCATTGAACGCCGCCATGCCCGCACCGGCGTTGAGATTGCCGTTGAGGATGAGGTCCGATGCGGTGACCGAGACATCCTCGCCCATCGTGTTGAGCACCTTACCCGTGGCAACGGTGAAGCCTCCGACACCGGAAGTGGCAGCGTTGATGGTTAGAGGAACCGCGCCGGTAAAGTTCGTATCGCTGTTCAGAGTGATCCCGCTCAGCGCACTCAGTGAATTGCCGCCGATGGAGATCGTGTTTGCTCCTGCATTCAACTGAAGTCCGGACCCAATAGAGGAAACCGAACCGGAGAACGTCATATTGCCAGTGGAAGTTATCTGGTTAGCGGGCCCCTGGAGTGTCACGTTGCCCATAAGGTTCAAAGCGCCATTTGCAGTCAGGTCGTCATTTAAAAATACTCCGCTATTTCCATTCAACGTGAGGCTTCCAGCGCCGGTAATCCCGTCCACGGTTCCATCAAGGGTCAAGCTGCCGGCAGTCGAGGTCAAAATGGAGCCTGCAGCCAGATTAACATCCCCGGTCAAAGCCAAATTCTGGCCCGCGGTCAAACTTGTGTTCGCGCTTGTTTTGATTTCACCCAGAGCCTGCACCGACAGACCGGTATTGAAGAAGCTGGAATTGGCATTACCAAAATTGACCGAACCAGGCGCAAACGTAACAGGAGGGATTCCGGAAATTATTTTTTCCGGACTGAGCGCCCTTAAAGTCACAAGGCCGGTATTGAATACCGCGCCCACGCCATTGACATTGATAAAACGGGCGCGTCCCTCGGTGGCATTAGCCCCCCCAATCACCAGATTGGCCGCTGTTATCCCCGCCAGTTCGCTATTTTCAAGATGGATATCTCCCGAGGTGTCTGTCCCCAGACTGATGGTGCCCTCATCGTTTCCAAAAATGGAGACCGTGCCCGCCCCGGCGTTTAACTTGCCCAAGGTCATGTCGCCTCCGGCTTTTAATGTAATATTCCCACCCTGGGTTCTTATTTCATCGTTACCATCCTGAAAAAAGATGTTTCCATTTTTCGCTGTCAGGGTCACACGACGGCCCGCGGTCTGTTGGAGATTGAGCAGGTTGTCGATGAGGTCTTCTACGGTGATATTTTGCTCTGCAAACAAATTGATGTTGGTTGTGGAGGACTGGGTTTCAAGAGCCAACTCAGAAATAGTAAAGGAAACCGCGCCGCTGGCACTGATATCGGGTAATTCAACGTCGTCCGGTTCACCGTTACTCTCGGCGATTGTAATGTCTCCCGGATCGAGCAGCAGGGTTCCCGTTTCACCGTTCTGCGCGGTGGTGTCGACGTAGCCGTTGAAGAACAGCGTTTCCTTGCCCGAGACCTCGACGAAGCCGCCATCGCCGGAGATCAGCCCGCCGCGCGAGCGCACGCGCCCGAGGAAATAGTTGCGCCGGTCGGCCCAGAAGATGGCGCGGCCGCCGTTGCCGGTGTTCACCGCGTCCGCCCAGATACGCGCGTCCCCGCCGACATACGTGTCGGTTGCGTTCTGCACCGTGCCGTTGCCCTGATAGTCGCCGCCGAAGAGGAGCCTTCCGCCCCCGGCGTCGCCCGAAATGTCGATGAACCCGTAGTCGTCGAGGAAGACGCGGTCGCCGAGCACGTGGATGACGCCACCCGTTTCGCCCTCACCGTAGCCGGAAGCGTCGAGCGTTCCGGTGACGTTGACCGTGCCGGTCTCGCCGCCCATCAGGTAGATTTCACCGTTTTTCTCGCCGATGGAGCGCGCCTGCACGAGACCCGACATGTTGATGGCGTGATCGACCACATCCCGCGCCGCGTTGACGCTCATGGTCACGCGCCCGCCATCGGCGAAAATCTGCCCGCTGTTGTCGATCAGGGAAGACAACGCCTCACCGTCCGGCCCCAGCACCTGTTCGGTGATCCGGGAATCGAGTCCGAGACTGACCAGTTCATCGCCGTATAAATCCAGCGCGAAGGTTTTTCCGGACGCCAGGGAGACGCGCCCGAGAGTGGCGCTGATGATACCGCTGTTTTCCACACCCGGCGCGACAAACGCCGCCAGCCCACCCTGCCGCACGGTGATGTTGCCGCGATTGATGATCCGGCTCTGCGAAGGCGAGCCGATATTGAAGTTGTAATTGCCCGCCATGAAATCGGCGTTGGAGATACCGCTCGTCGTCGCCACCAGTCCGCTGACGTCGACCTGCGATCCCTGCCCGAACAGGATGCCGTTGGGATTGACCAGAAAGAGTTGTCCGTTGGAGGTGAGCTTGCCGAAGATTTCCGAAACCTGTCCGCCGGTGACGCGGCTCAGGTTGATCGAGCTTGCAGACGGCATGTCGAAATTCACCTGCTCGTCCGGCTGAATATTGAAGTTGATCCAGTCGATGATAGCGCGTTCGGATTGCTGGGCAATGTTGAGCGATCCCGGACCGGAGTCCTGAATCTGCGCCGAGCCGCCCTGCACAACACCGCCGGAAGGGAGCGCCGCCACCTGCACCGGGGTGAGACCGATCATGAGTGACAGCAGGGCCACCCACAGATGCACACAGGACGCCGGACACAACCTCAGGTGACGCATCCTCCGCGTCCTGTTCTTCCCGCGCCGGAATTGACCGTTTTGAAAAACTGTTCTCATCCGTTCCATCCCGTTCTTAACGGCTGAAGCGCCCGAAAATGCAGTTGTGAGAAGGGGAAACCTGCAATCAGGATAACGCCGGGCAGCAGGGCTTGTGGGTTTAATTGCGTTTATTCCCATTATTCAATCCTTCTCGATTGCGTTTCAGTAACGCGCCGTCAGCCCAAAGAACACGCGCGCGTCGCGGTCGCCTTCGGACGACACGATTTTGTCGATGGGCTGGGCCACCTCGAGATAGCCGGACACCCATTTCACGAACCCAACGCGCACCCCCGCGCCCGCGGACTTGAGGTCTTCGAAGAAATCCGTGCGGTTGAGTTCATGTTTGTGGAACACCGCGCCGTAGTCGAAGAACAGGTACGGCTGCAGGGTCTTCACGTACCATTTGTCGAGGTGGTGCGTGTACTGCAACTCGGCAATGAGCGACATGCCACCGTCACCTGAAATCTCGGACGAGTCGTAACCGCGCAAAAAGCGCGGCCCGCCGGCGGTGAATTCCTGCGAGGCGAGGAGGTTGTCGAAACTCCCCTGCCAGGCGCTGGAGAGCATCAGGCTCCAGTTGGGCGCGATCCGCTGGTAGCGCACCAGCTCGCCATCCAGTTTGGTGAAATCCGATTCACCGAATTCGCGCGACAAGGCAGCCGACCCCGTCTCCCGCGAGCCCAGAATGTCGAGCCCCTGCGTGAGACGGACGCTCACGATGTTGATCCCCTGCCACCGGTCGGCCACGTCCAGCGTCAGCCCCGCGCGGAAAAAGCGGACACGGTCCTTGGCCGTGGTGACGCCGAGCAGCGTGGTCTCCGAATTGATCAGACCGAATCCCAGGGAGGCCGTGAGGTTGCGTTCGCGCGTGCGCAGAAGTGGGTGCATCACCTGGAAGTTGAACGAGGAACTGTCGCCGTCAACGTTGAACACTTCCAGTCCACCGCCCGGCTGGGAAGAGGCCACGGAGCCGGAGGCGAACAGGCGTGTGCCTTCAAGCGTGACGGGCAGGTCGACCGAGCCGCTGAAATAACGCAGTTCGTCCGTCTCGCCGGTGATGATCCCGTTCATCTGGATGCGCTCGTAGAGGCGCAGCATGCTGTTGACGGAAACCCCGGCGCTGAACTGGACCGGCCCGTTGAATTTAGAGCCGCGGTTATTGATATCCAGCGTGGCGTCCACCGGTTTGTGTTCCAGCACGATGGTCAGCTCCGCCGTGCCCGGATTCGTTTTGGACGGCGTCAGGACCGAACGCGCCCGCATGCCCGGCTGGTCGTTGATGAGCAACAGGAAGCGTTCGAGCACGTTGACGTTCAACGGACGCGAACGCAGGATGCGCTTGCGAAACCATTTGAGAACTTTCGGCGGCCCCTGCACGGGCCCCTCGAACTTGACGGTCTCAATATGCCCTTCGACCACCTTGAGGCGGATTTCACCCTCGCGCCCCACTTTCTGCGGCGGCACCAGCACCTGACTGAGGATATAACCGTCGTTTCTGTATTTTGCCGTGAGCGCGTCGGCCAGGTACTGGACCACCTTGAGATTGACCGAACGGTTGAGGTAGCGCCGGTAAACCTGGCGCAATTCATCCGGACGGTAAGCCGTCACGCCGTCGAGAATCACGCCGCGCAGGGTGAAGCGGATTTCCGGCTCCGCCTGATCGTCACCGGATTGCGGGGCCCGGGGAACCTCCCTCGGCCGCCGTGGCTGGGATTTGGGGATCACCGGTTTTTCAAAGCGTTTGTCGAACCGTTCCGGCTCCACCGTGCGGGGGAGGATCTGGGCCCCGGCCGTCCCTGTGAAAACAAAAAGGGCGGCCACCATCAGAAAAAATACCGGCAGACGGAGCACGGGCAGGCGGTGGCGGGGTTTGGGTTCAGGAAACGTCACGGACCGGGAAAACTCCGTTTAAACGGGTGCGTTTGCGGATAGAGGATCGCGGGAACACAATGAGGCCGCACAGGGCACAATGCCTTCGGATTACCTATCGACCGGATTTACAAAACCCTTGAACCGGTGGCGCAGGCAACGCTAACCCTCTATTTTTACAGGATTAAAAGCAAAGTCGGTGCCAAAGCGGCGGGCGGGAAGGATCTATTTAAATGTTTAAAATCAATAGTTTAGATTGAACAGGACAGGCGGGCCTTTCCCAGGCGTTGGGAAGGGGCAGAAATTTCCCCTAACCCCTTCAAATTTACCGGTTTAAAGGAGGGAAACCGGTTCGGGGGAAGCGAAGATCCAGTTAACCGCCGAGATCAAAATCTTCCGGCTTGAAACCGTATTTCAGGTAGTAGTGGCGCAGATTCCGCCGGGATTCGGCCAGGCCTTTCAGACTGCCCTGCTTCTGCTCGAGGTCTTCCGCCCGCCTCATGTGGATGATGGCGTTGGCGCCGTCTCCCAGCCGGTCGTAGATTTCACCCAGTTCCCGGTGGGACGGAGCGTCCTGCGGATGTTTTTTCAACTGGGACTCCACCGCCTCCAACTGCTGTTTCAGTTCCGCCGTGGTTTTAGGCGAAGCCTGGCGCAGGCGCTGCAACTCGGCATCGAGGAACTCCTGCAGTTTCTGGATGAACACACGGGTCATTTCCTGGCCGATTTCCTTGACCTGCTCGCCCATCTGCCGGGTGTCTTCCGGCAAAGCGGCGGGCTCTTCCGGCGCGTCCGACGCCCCTGCCGGCAGGGAGCACAACAGGAACAGCGCGCATAAAATCAGGGGAGAAACGGGTTTCATAAAATGTCCTTTCCTGCAAAGTGAACCGACTGTCTTTTTAATTGTCTCGCAGAAAGCCGCCCAATAAAACCCCCGAATCCGGGCAAAAAAAAAGCCCGCGCCACGGGGCGCGGGCGGGCCTTCACCTGTTGGGTCAAAACGCATTCATGAAATCATCCAGTTCCCAGGAATCCTCGTGGGACACATCTTCGAACGCGCAGCCATCGTCCACCAGTTCGGTGTAATCGTCGAACCAGTAGGCGTCCGCGTTTCTCCTGAAGACCATGAAGCGGGCTGAGTTCCTGTTGTCCGCCGCGCGCTGGTAACGAAAATAGATGTTTTTTTCCGTGAGGCCGACCACCTCGATCTTGCCCGTCTGGTGCGACATGACAAAGCGTGCCCGCTTGGCCAGGCCGGAGCCGACAATGCGGGCACGTTCGAAAATTTCGTAGGCTTTTTCAACGGGCATCGTGTAAGGCTTGTTGCCCAGCGTGGGACGGCAATGAAACACGTAATAGGGAGGCACGCCGATGTAAGACAATTCATTGAAGAGACGGCCCAGCACTTCCGGGTCGTCGTTGACACCGGCGATCATCGGCGTCTGGTTGATCACAATGGCCCCCGCCTGCAGCAGAAACTCCAGGCCCCGGACCGCTTCCGGCGTCAGTTCGCGCGGATGGTTGAAATGCGCCATGACGTAGATCCGCTTCTGTCCCGTGCTGTATTGCCTGAACATCTCACGCAGGCTTTCGTCGTTGTAAATCCGCATGGGATTGAACGCCGGGATCTTGGTGCCGATGCGGATGATGCGCACATGCTCCACTTCGCGCAACTGCCGGATGATCGGCTCCAGCTTCGAGGTCGACATGATCAACGGATCGCCGCCGGTCAGGAGCACGTTGTTGATTTCGGGATGCTCCCGGATATAGGCCAAACCTTCGGAGATATCTTTCGTCACCTCTTCATTGTCGTCCATGAACAGACGCTTGCGGAAGCAGAACCGGCAATAGGCCGCGCACACTTCGTTCACCAGCAGGAGGGCCGTGGAATCGTATTTGTGTTCCAGTCCCTTCGCCCGGGTGTACTGCTCTTCATTCGAAGCGTCGAGTTGTCCCCACTCTTCAAGCTCCTGCACCTCGGGGATGATGATCTTGCGGATCGGATCTTTGGGGTCGTTCCAATCGATCAGGGAATTGTAGTAATCGTTCGAACGGAAAATAAACTTATCGTTAACAGGTTCCAACTGCTCGCGCTCCTCCTGCGAGAGTTCGGGAACCTGGTTCAGACGGGTCAGGTACTTGGGCTTTTTATCTGTAATGTTGTTTTTCATAATCAAATGGTTCATAGCACACCTCTCTGGTGGAAGGCCGGTTCAACGCACCGGTCTTCCGGTGAAACCGCTGGACCCTGCTGGCGCAAAATGACCTTTTATCACTGGTGGCCAAAAGGTATCCAGAGAAAAATCAAAATCAGAATTTCTTCAAAACAGGAATGGGACGGACGCCCACTCTTTACCAAGGGGGCAATGACTGAAGGTCTGCTCTCCAACGCTGGTTGCCGGCATTGCCTGCCGGGTTGATGTTGCCCGTTGGTTCGGGTTCCCTTTCCTTGGCGATTGGCCGGAGCAGGGACATTTTTACATACCGTCACCCAA